>VYCM01000081.1 GCA_009843915.1 Acidimicrobiaceae bacterium
GGTCGAACGAGGTGTTGATGCGGTTGACCACGAACCGGTATCCCCGGGCCGCGAAGGACTTCAAGTCCATGCCGACGTGCTCCAGCAGCTCGATCCGACCGGTCTCGAAGAACTGGATGTAGGCGGAGTGGTTGAGGTGCCCGTAGGGATCAAGCTCGTAGAAGCGGACCTTGACGTCGAAGCGATGCGCCGGCATGAACCCGTCAGGCTAGGGATCCTGGGGCTGCGACACGCAGCCTTCGAGGCCCATGACGGCGTAGACCTCGGTGCCGGGCTCGACATAGGGGCCGAAACACAGCGCCTCGCGCCGCACCCCGTCGTCGCTGGTCCGCCTGGCGACCTCGTCCTCGAGCTCGGCGATGCGGGCGTCGAGATCGGTGGCGAGGCTCTCAGCCTCCCGCTGCTGGGCGTTCTGGTCCATCCAGGTTCGCATCGACGACGCCCCCAGCAGCAAGGCCGCGGCCACCATGGCCACCACCAGACCCACCAGCAGCAAGCGGTGCCACCAGGCCGACTTCACCGCGACCTTCATCGCGCTTCCCGGTTGGACCCGAGGGCCAGGGCGTCCCGGCCGCGGAACTCGGCCGCATCGCCCAGCTGCTCCTCGATGCGCAGCAGCTGGTTGTACTTGGCCACCCGGTCGCTCCTGGCCGGAGCGCCGGTCTTGATCTGGCCGCAGTTGGTAGCCACCGCCAGGTCGGCGATGGCGATGTCCTCGGTCTCCCCGCTGCGGTGCGACATCACCGCTCCGTACCCTCGCCGCACGGCCAGCTCCACACAGTCGAGGGTCTCGGTGAGCGAACCGATCTGGTTGACCTTCACCAGGATGGCGTTGGCCACCCCGTCCCGGATCCCCCGGGACAGCCGCTCGGCGTTGGTGACGAACAGGTCGTCGCCCACCAGCTGGACGCGCTCTGACACCGCGGCGGTGAGCTCCGCCCAGCCGTCCCAGTCCTCCTCGGCCATGCCGTCCTCGACGGACACGATCGGGAACTGGTCGCAGAGGCCTTCCAGCGCGGCGACCATCTCGGCGGGGTCCAGCGTCCGGCCCTCACCGGCCAGCACGTACCGGCCGTCGGTGAAGAACTCGGTCGACGCCACGTCCAGCGCGAACCCGATCTCGTCGCCCAGCGCCAGGCCGGTGCGCTCGGTCGCCTCGGCCAGCAGGGCCAGCGCCTCGGCGTTGGATCCCAGGTCGGGGGCGAACCCGCCCTCGTCTCCGAGACCGGTGGACAGGCCCCGGCCCTTCAGCACGGCCGCCAGTTCGTGGTAGATGTCCACACCCCAGCAGAGCGCCTCCGAGAACGACGCCGCGCCCACCGGGACCACCATGAACTCTTGGAAGTCGACGTTGTTGTCGGCGTGCGCGCCCCCGTTGAGCACGTTCAGCATCGGCACAGGCAGAACGCGGGCTTGGGCTCCGCCGACATGGCGCCACAGCGGGACCTCGAGCTCGGCCGCGGCGGCTCGGGCCGCGGCCAGCGACACACCGAGGATGGCGTTGGCGCCCAACCGGCCCTTGCCGTCGGTGCCGTCGGCCTCTATGAGCGCGCCGTCCACGGCCCGCTGATCGGCCGCGTCGAGACCCCGCACGGCGTCGGCCAGCTCGCCGGCGGCGTTGGCGACCGCCTTGAGGACGCCCTTGCCGCGCAGGCGGTTGCCGCCGTCGCGAAGCTCGACCGCCTCGAATGCGCCCGTCGACGCACCCGAAGGCACCATGGCCCGGCCGCACGCCCCCGAGTCCAGCGCGACATCGACCTCCACCGTGGGGTTGCCGCGCGAGTCGAACACCTCGCGAGCACGCACTGCCGTTATGAGACTCACCGCCGAACCTCCGGTCGTTGGCGACGCCGCGCCGCGCCGGGCTCGACATCAACTTCGGGCGCCGCTCCGTCCAATCCCTCGGCGTCCGTCGGTGCGGACGGAAATCCTAGCGGATGTCCTGCTCTCGGGCGCGATAGTGGCGCTGCGCGCGCTCGGTGGCCGACCTGAGAGCATCCTCGGGATCGACCTTCAGACGCCGGCCCAGCTCCACCACAGCCAGCAGCAATTCGCCGAAGCTGTGCTCGCTGCGGTCGGTTCGAAGCTCGGCCAGGGCTCGCTCGGTCTCGCCGAACTCACCTCGGTCACCGTCACCGGCGAGGAGCCCGGCCGTGGCGGCCCTCTTCTGCACCTTCACGGCCGACAGGAGGGCGGGCAGCGTGCGGGGGATGCCGTCCATCACCGAGTCCCGCCCCTTCTCCTGAAGTTTGATGGCGTCCCACATGCCCCGGACCGCGTCGGCGTCCGAGGCCTCCACGTCCCCGAAGACGTGGGGGTGGCGGGCCACCAGCTTGCGGCGTACCTGTTGGGCCACGTCCGCGATGCCGAAGGCGCCGCGCTCGGAGGCCAGATGGGCCTGGAACCACACCTGGTACAGCAGATCACCGAGCTCCTCGCACAGGTGCCGGTCGAGATCCTCGATGTCGGCGCCTCCGCCGGCTTCGGCGCCGGACCGGGCGTCGAGGGCTTCCAGCGTCTCGTAGGTCTCCTCCAGGAGATACCGCCTCAGGCTCGTGTGGGTCTGCTCGCGGTCCCACGGGCACTGCTCGCGCAGGGTCCGCACCAGCTCGTCGAGACGCAGGATGGCGACGCTCAGGTCGTCGTCAAGCTGGTCGGGTCCGACCTCGCCGTCAGCGTCCCCGGACACGCCGACCACCCGTCAGGAGACCGGCTCCAGGACCACCCGGAACTGCTCGGGGTCCCAGTACCCGTAGCGATCATCGATCCGCACCAGGGGTGCGTACTGCTCGAGGACGGTCTCCTGCAACTCGAACAGCGTCTGCTGGCGCAGGTCCTGCACCGCGAGCTGGGCCCGTTCGGCTGCCGCCAGCTCGGCGTCCTCGGCCATGAAGGCAAGCCGTTCGGCATCGATCTGGGGGTGGTTCTCGGCGGTGGCCGGGCCCGAGCTGATCACCTCGATCACATGGAATCCGAACTGCGACTCGGCTACCACTACATCTCCGGGCTCTGCCGCGTAGGCGGCCGTCTCGAAGGGCTGCACGAAGGAGCCTTCGACCACGCAGCCCAGATCCCCGCCCAAGGACCCGCTGCCCGGATCCTGCGACAGCTCGACGGCCAGGAACCCGAAGTCCCCTCCCCCGTCGAGGAGGGCGAGAACGGCGTCGGCCTCCGCCTGCGACGCGACGAGGATGTGGCGGGAGCACAGATGGCGCAGCGCCCCGGAGGCCGGGGCGGCGGGCACCTCGACCTCGACCCATTCGAGCGCGGCCAGCACCACCGCCCGCTGGTGGATGGCGACATCCGAGCCCCCGGCGCCGGGAACGAAGGCAGGGTCGGCCTGGGTTATGTCGGCGACGGCCTGAGCCTCATGGGCGTTGGACACGGCCACGCCCCGCTCGGCCAGTTCGAGTTCTATGGCCGCGAAGAACACCCACTCGGACAGCCAGGCGGCGGCTTGCTCACGCGGCGCCCGGGCCTCGTTGCCGGGATCGGTGGTGGCCAAGTATTCGTTCAGGTCGTCGACCGTGTACTCCACCCCGCCCACCTCGGCGGCTACATCGGCGGAAGCCCCGCAGCCGGATGCCAGTATCAGCGCCGTCGCCGCGGCCGCACCGACCGCCGCAAAGGAACGAACGAGGCTCACGAGGTCTGAACCCTAGCGGCGCCCGACTTATCGCCCGGCGCATCAACTGTCACGACGTCGGTCAGCAGCGTCACGATCTGGTCGATCACGGGACCGGCATCGGCCCGAAGCGGAACGTGCAGCTCCCGGGAGTCGTCCTTCAAGACGGCCCGGTCGCCGTAGAGGCGGCGCAGCCGCACGCGGCGGCTCGAAGGGAGATCCACCGGCGCGAGGCGGGCTGCGAAGCCCCCCGACGACAGCGCCCCGCCGCCGCGGCGGGTGACCACCACCTCCGACACGCCGGCGCGCAGGCACTCCACCCGCAGGCGGCCGATGGACAGCAGCGACTCGGCCGGCTCGGGGACCGGCCCGAACCGGTCGATCCACTCCGACCGGATGTCGTCCAGGAGTGCATGCTCGGTCACCGCGGCCAGCCGCCGGTACGCCTCGAGGCGGGCCGCTTCCCGGCTGATGTAGCCAGCCGGAATGTGAGCGTCCACGGGAACCTCGATGTTCACCACGGGCGGCTCCGGGATCGGCTCGCCCCGCAACTCCGCGACCGCCTCGTTCACCAAGCGGCAGTACAAGTCGTACCCGACCGCGGCGATGTGGCCGGACTGGGCCTCGCCGAGCAGGTTGCCGGCGCCGCGGATCTCGAGATCGCGCATGGCGATCCGGTAGCCGGACCCGAGCTGGGTGGCTTCGCCGATGGTCTTGAGCCGCTCGTAGGCGTCCTCGCTGAGCACGCTGTCCACCGGGTGGAACAAGTAGGCGTAGGCCCTGCGCCCGGATCGGCCCACCCGGCCCCGTATCTGGTGAAGCTGCCCGAGGCCCAGCCGGTCGGCCCGGTCCACCACCAGGGTGTTGACCGTCGGCATGTCGATGCCCGACTCGATGATGGTGGTGCACACCAGCACGTCGTAGCGGTAGTCGGCGAAGTCGAGCACCACCTGCTCGAGGGTGCCCTCGTCCATCCGGCCGTGGGCCACCGCCACCCGGGCCTCGGGCACCAGCGAGCGCACCCGCTCGGCGGCGTGCTCGATGTCGGCCACCCGGTTGTGGACGTAGAAGACCTGCCCCTCCCGCAGCAGCTCGCGCCGGATGGCCTCGGCCACGGGCCGGTCGGCATGCTCCCCGACGTAGGTGAGGATCGGTTGCCGGTCGGCGGGCGGGGTGTCCAGCAGCGACATGTCGCGGATGCCGGTCAGGCTCATCTCCAGGGTCCGCGGCACCGGCGTGGCGGTGAGCGTGAGCACGTCGATGCCGGCTCGCATCGACTTGATGGCCTCCTTGTGCCGGACCCCGAAACGCTGCTCCTCGTCGATGACCAGCAGCCCGAGGCGCTTGAAGCGCACGTCGGCGGACAGCATCCGGTGGGTTCCCACGACCACGTCCACCTCGCCGGACTCCAGCCCCCGCAGCACCTCCCGGATCTGGGGTGGAGTCAGGAAGCGGCTCAGGGTCTCCACCCTCAGCGGGAACGGCGCGTAGCGGTGGAGGAACGTCTGCGTGTGCTGCTGGGCGAGAAGCGTGGTGGGCACCAGCACCGCGGCCTGGAGCCCGTCCTGCACCGCCTTGAAGGCGGCCCGCACCGCTATCTCGGTCTTGCCGAAGCCCACGTCGCCCACGATCAGGCGGTCCATGGGCACCGACCGCTCCATGTCGTTCTTCACCTCGACCAGGGCCTGCAGCTGGTCGCGGGTCTCCTGGTATTCGAAGGCGTCCTCGAGCTCGCCCTGCCAGACAGTGTCCACCGAGAAGGCATGGCCGGCGGTGGTCATCCGCCTCTGGTAGAGCACGACCAGCTCCTGGGCCACCTCCTCCACCGCCCGCCGGACCCGGTTCTTGGTGGCCGTCCAGTCCGAGCCGCCCATGCGCGACAGGGTCGGCGACTCCCCGCCGGTGTAGTGGCGGATCGCGTCGATCTGGTCCGAGGGCACGTACAGCCGGTCGCCGCCCCGGTACGCCAGCAGCAGGTACTCGCGCTCGTGGCCCCCTGTGGCCCGCCGGACCATGCCCTCGAACCGGGCCACTCCGTGATGGTGGTGGACCACGAACGCGCCGGGCACGAGGTCGGCGAGGAAGCGGCGCTGGTCGCGGGACCGGACCCTGGGCGGCCGGTGAGTTCGGCGCCGGCCGGTGACGTCGGTCTCGGCCAGCACGGCCAGCTTGATGTCGGCCAGGACCGCGCCCCGGTCGAGGCTCGCATCCAGCGGCTCGACACGGGCGCCGTGATCGGCCAGCAGCGTGCTCAGCCGGTCGGCGGTCGGGCCGGGCGCGCCCAGCACAACTTGGTAGCCGCCGGCCGCCAGCTCGCGCAGGCGGGATGCCAGCGGCTCGACGCTCCCGTGGCTGCGGTCCCATCCCGACGCGGTCAGGATCTGAGTGCCTGGTGAATCGGGAGCAGTGGGCAGCATCCACACCGGAGCGGAGACACCGTCGAGCAGGCCGTCGAAGCCGCCGTGCAGCCGCGGCATCCCGGCCGCGTCGGTGCTCCACGTCTTGGCCAGTCCGGCCGCGAGGTCCTCCTCCTCGGCGAGGATCTCGTCGGCCCTGTCAGAGAGACGCCGCGGCTCGACGAGGACCACCGCCCCGTCGCCGGGCACCAGATCGGGCAGCAGCGACGGCCGCTCGACCAGCCACGGCCACCACGACTCCATTCCCTCGAAGAGAGTCCCGTCGGCCAGGCGGTCCCACTGCTCACGGCCCCACGGCTGGGTCGCCACCAGCGACGCGGCCCGACGGCGCATGGCCGCGTCGGGACGCAACTCCCGGGCCGGGTACACCTCGACCTGCTCCAACGACGCCACCGATCGCTGGTCGCCCACCGAGAACTCCGCGATCCGGTCCACATCGTCGCCCCAGAAGTCGATGCGAACCGGCGCTGCGCCCGTCGAGGGGTAGATGTCGACGATCGAGCCTCGCACTGCCATCTCGCCGCGATGCTCCACCTGGTGCTCGCGCCGGTATCCGAACACCGACAGACGCTTCACCAGCTCGACCTGGTCGACGGCATCACCGAGGTGCACCGTGATCGGTGGCGTCGCCGCGGACGGGTCCACGAACTGGGCCAGGGCCCGGGCCGAGGCCACCACCACCGCCGGCACGGACGCGGGGTCGGCCATCCGGTGCAGCACCCGGCAGCGGCGGCCCATGGTCTCGATCGAGGGGCTGACCCTCTCGAAGGGCAGCGTCTCCCAGGCGGGCAGTTCCTCTACCTCCTCGGGACCCACGAAGGCGGCGACGTCGGAGGCCAGAGTCTCGGCTTCGGTGCGGGTCGGCACGGCCACCAGCAGCGGCCGCCTCTCGGACGCCGCGCTCAGGCCGGCCACCGCCATGGCCCGAGCCGGGGTGGGCACGGCCACCGTCGCGGTGCGCCGACCCAGCAGGGCCAACAGCCCGGGATGGGTGGCCAGCCGCGGCAGCAGGCGGCTCAGGCCGCGGTCATCAGGCGGTGCAGCCACGAACGCTCAGGGCGCGTTGAAGCGGTTCATGGTGGGTTCGAGGCCGTGGTCGAGAAAGTGCTCGATCGCATCGGCGGCCCGCTGCACGATCGCCTCCAGCTCGTCCCTCTCGGCCCGGCCCGGACGCTTGAGCACATAGTCGCCGCCCTTGGGAGTGATGTCCGGGCGGCCGACACCGATACGCACCCGGGTGAAGGAGTCGCTGCGCAGGTGGGCTCGGACCGACTGCAGTCCCTTGTGCCCGGCGATGCCGCCGCCGGTCTTGATCTTGAGGCGCCCGACGGGCAGATCCAACTCGTCGTGCACCACCACCAGGCTGCTCAAGTCCCGGATCCGGAACCGGCGCACCAGCGGCGCGACCGCCCGG
>VYCM01000138.1 GCA_009843915.1 Acidimicrobiaceae bacterium
TGCCGTTGACGGTCAGGGTCACAGCTGTCATGCGCTTCTCCCTGTGTTGACCGGTTGGGGCTTGTCATCCTGTCGCGGATTTGCGCCGCTGTCGAATGAAACTCGCAGCGGTCTCGGCCAGCCGTCAGGCGGCACCCTCCGAGTCGGCAGCGGGGTGTCCGGCCAGCGCGGTGCGGGCCGCCTCCAGGTCATCGGGGTTCGTCACACCGATCCATGCCTCGGTGGTGGACACCATCCTCACCGACAGCGCCCCCTGGGCCATCCGATCGGCCACGACCGTGGGCAGCAGGCACTCTGCATCGGCATCACCGCCGTGGTCGGCCAGGAAGTGCTCGAAGCTGTCGCTGATCCAGTCGAACGCCGCGCGAGGGAAGGCCCACAGGTTCATGGACACGATGGTCTCGTCGGTGAGCAGGGCAGCGGGTTCGGATGAAGTGATCGTGCCGTCAGCCTGGCGGGCCACTCCGTGGTGTTCGACGATGCCCGCGAGACGGTCCCCGGAGACCTGGCAAACGCCGCGGCTGACGCTGCCCGTGGCCGAGAGTGTCTGCGCGAGGCCGTATCCGCACAGGCAGGCCTCGTCGTCGGCGAGGCCGGTCGCCGAGGCGGCCAGAGCCGACATCGCCTCCGGGCCGTAGTAGTCGTCGGCGTTGCACACCACGAAGGGGCCGTCGACCTCGGCCGCGGCCACCAGGACGGCGTGAGCGGTGCCCCACGGTTTGGGCCGGGGCGCGCCGTGCTGGTCCTGGCGCACATAGGCGAAGGCGACGCCGGCGTCTTGCAACGCGCCGTGGCGGGCGTCTACATGGGCGCGCAGTACGGATTCGATCTCCGAGCGCACCACCAGCACCGCCTTCGAGGCGCCCGCGCCCGCGGCGGCCGAGATCGCGTAGTCGAGGAAGGCCTCGCCGTCGGGTCCGACCTCGACGAGCTGCTTGTCGCCGCCGAAGCGGCGGCCGATGCCGGCGGCCATCACCACCAGCGTGAACATGCCTCTCAGCGCTCCAGCAGGTGACGCACGTGGTGGGTCTCGTTCATGGAGCGCACCGTTCGCAGGCCGGTGCTGGACGCCGCGACCCGGGTGATGCCGCAGTAGTCGACCAGCAACGACAGCGGGTCGTCGATACCGAGCAGTATCTGCAGGTACACACCGGTCACCATGCCGTGGCAGAACACGGCCACCGTGCGGGAGCGGTTGGTGCGGATCACTTGCTCGAAACCCCGCTCTACCCGGGCCCTGAACTCCTCGTAACCGTCCGAGAAGATGGTCTCGTTGAGGTCGGCGTCGGGGTCGTAGTAGTGGGCGGTGGCGGGGTCGTCGCGGCTGAATTCCTCCGCGGGCACGTAGATCCGCGACCGGTGGTCGGACTCGCGCAGGTCATCGAGGATCTCGACGGTGAGGCCGAGTCGCCCGGCCAACGGCTCGGCGGTGCTCACGGCCCGCCTCATCGAGGACGCCACGATGTGATCGATCCCCTCCTCGCTCAGGAAGTCGGCGGTGGCTTCGGCCTGGAGCCGGCCGACGTCGGCCAGGTCGGGGTCGGCGGAGCCGCCTTCCGGGGCCTCGTCGCGCACCGGACGGGCATGGCGGATAACGAGCAACTCCATCTAGACGCGGAGGCTACCGGGGAGCGGTACCGGTCCTAGGGGCTGAGCGGACTAGACGCTGGCTCGGGGACGATCCCGAGGCCCGGAACTGCGGGCACCGACATGACGCCGGCCGCGACTGGCACCGCTTCGGCCACGTCGGTGGCCAGCAGGTCAGCAGTAGCCAGGCCGTGGGCCCGAGGGTGGCGGCTGGCCCCGTCCACGGCCGCGGCTACGTGCAGGGCGTGGGCGACGCCCACGGCCGAATCGAGGAAGGAGGTCACCGTCACCGACGCTTCCGCTTCGTGGGCGCGAGCCGCGATGGCCAGGGCCACGTCAGGGCCACCAAGGGCTTGCGGTTTGACGATCAGGTTGCCGATACCGGCGTCCAGAGCCCGCACGGCATCTGACTCGTCGCAAATCGACTCGTCCACCGCCGCCGGGACAGGGCCGCGCTGGCTCACGGCCGCGATGGCGTCGATCCCGGCCACCGGCTCCTCGCAGTAGGCGATGTCGCTGTCCTCTACGCGTTCGAGCACCTCAAGGGCGGTGCGCTCGTCCCAGGCACCGTTGGCATCGAGCCGCAGTTCGGCGGCTGGGCCCAACCCGGCGCGGGCGGCTCGGATCCGGCTCACGTCGACCTCCGGATCGACCGCGCCCACCTTGAGCTTGACCGCCTGGAAGCCGGCCTCGACCGCATCGTGCGCGGCCTGCTCGACCTCGGACGGCTCCGGCGCGGCTACGAGAGCGTTGACGGCCACCTCGGAGGCGGGAGCGCAGGACGGGTAGGCCACCAGGCGCCCGGCCAACCGCTGTCCAGTGCGGAGGGCCTGAAGGTCGGCCCATGCGCCCGCCACGCCCGCTCTCGCGTGCGGCGCGTCGTGCATCGCGGCGAGGACTGCGTCCAGCGCTGCCTCGCCGCCGCGGGCGAGATCGTCGGAGACGCTCCGCAGCGCGGTCTCAGTGTCGAGCAGGCTGGTGCGTGACCATCCGGGCAGAGGGCTGGCCTCGCCCCAACCGGTGATGCCGTCAGCGGTCAACGCCACCAGGAACCCGGCCCGGAACCGGATCGAGACCCCGCCGGTCACGAGCGGATCCTTCAAGGCCAGCCGGAAGGGATGGAGTTCGGCCCGCAACGCGGTCACGCGCTCCCCCCTTCTCCGGCCCTGCCTGCCTCGACCCCGGCAATGAAGTCTGCTATCGCCACTGCTGCCGCATCAGGTTGCTCGACATGCGCGGCGTGCCCGGCACCGTCGATGCGGATGACGCCGGCCCGGGGCAGCCGGGACGTGAGTTGGTCCGCGATTGCACAGAACTTGGTGTCGTGAGCGCCGACCAGCAGTTGCGTCGGCGTGTCGCAGTCCCCCAGACGCTCGTGCAACGGCGCCATGGCTCCGGTGCCCCCTGCCAGCAGGCTGCGGGCCAGGCCCTGGGGGTTGGACGCCAGACGCTGGTCCCGGGCGGCTCGCAGGTAGGCCTCGCCCAGCGCGGCCTGTCCTGCAAACAGGGGGTCGGCCATCCATTCGTCCACAAAGTCCTCGAATTCGGCGAGGATGCGCTCGGCCCGAACTGCGTCGGTCTGGGCCCGCCGGCGCCGCTGCTCGGGCTCGGCTATGCCGGCGGACGCTCCGATCAGGGTCAGAGACCGCAGCCGCGGCGATGCCGTGCATCCGAGCGTCAACGCAACCCGGCCACCCATCGAGTAGCCGACCAGATGGAACGTCTCGCAATCGAGCGCACCGGCAAGGGCGGCTACCTGCCCGGCCATGGCCTCGACCCGGTAGAGGTCGAGGTCGTCGGGCACCTCGGATCGTCCGTGGCCGACAAGGTCCGGGCAGATGATCCGAGCGGCCAGCCGGGCCGCGAGGGGCTCGGTGAGTGGAGCCATGGCCTGGGCCGAACCGGTGAATCCGTGCAGCACGACGACGGGCACCCCCGCGGCGGTGCCGCGCTCGGTCACAGCCATCTCGACGCCGCCGGCTCGGATCCGCCTTCTGTGCACCGAATCCCGCTCCATGACCGGTAGACCGCGCCCGGAACGGTCAGTCACGGCCCTGCGCAGCGGCCAGAGCCTGGCGGGCGGCCTGCTGGGCCGCGGCTGTCAGGGCGCGTCGCTGGGCCACATCGTCGTCGCGGTCGATGTCGACGACCAGCAGGTCGACGCCCGGAGCCCGGGTCGATGCTGCCGCGCTGACTGCGCTGCGCAGCCCGGTGGACGTGGACACGCGGGCAGCACGAATGCCGGCGAACCCGTCGAGGCCGCACAGGTCGACGCGGTGCGGGGTGCGGAACAGGCGTTCGAAGTCCTGGGGCGCTATGCGATCGGCCACGGGCAGCAGCGAGAATATCTCGCCGCCGTCGTTGTCCACGCAAACCGCTGTCAGGTGCAGACCGAGACGGTCCGCCGCGGCGAGGCCGCTCAGATCGTGGAGCAGGGCCAGGTCCCCGGTGTAGAGGGCCACGGTTGCGGAAGGATCGGCCGCGGCGATGCCCAGAGCGGTGGACGCACTGCCGTCGATGCCGGCGGCGCCCCGGTTGGCGGCGCACACGACCGGTCCGGTGTCGAACACGAAGGCGTCGAGATCCCTCACCGGCAGCGAGTTGGTGGCCACCAGCACCGCATCGGCGGGCAACGCATCCACGAGGTCCCGCGCCGTTCGGGCCGACAGCTGTGGGTCGCCGTCGATGGCCGCACCGATGGCGCTGCGGGCCGCTCGGTCGAGCTTCGACCAGGTGTCGAGCCAGCCGCCATCGCGGCCTCGCCCCGGCGGGGAGGCACCGGAAGTGATCGAGCCCAGTGCCTCCACGGAGGCCGGCATATGGCCGGTGAGGCGGAACACGGCGTGCTCCCAACGGTCCTCGGGATCGATGAGCACGACGTGCCGTGGACGGGTGCGCTCCAACCACAGCCTGACCGGCTTGGTGGTGGCGGTGCGCCCGACCAGAACGGCCGCGTCGGGCCTCAACTCCTCGCCGAGGGTCTCGTCAGCCAGCAGGTGATCGGCGGTGGCGACCACGCACCCGGACCGCTCCTGGTTGCCGCCGGGGTGGGAGCGGCCCCGGACATGGGTGACGGGCTCGCCCACGAGCGGCCAGCCGGCCCAGGCCGCGAACCGCTCGGCTGCGGCGGCCCAGCGCCGTTCCCGGTCCAACCCCCCGCCCGGCCAAGGCCCGGCCACCACCACACCCCGCTCGCATTCGGCAACGATCCCGGCCAACTGCGCCAGCTCCGCCGACGGAGCCCGACCGTCGTCCTCGCCTGCATGTCCCGCACCGGTGTCCGCAGACGATGCCACCGGCACTGGAACGGCCGACACAGGTTCCAGTGGCTCCCGCAGCGGCCAGTTGAGATGGACCGGCCCGGGATCGCGGCCCGAGGCCGACGCGATGGCCGCCTCGGCCCATCCGGCGGCGGCGCCGCCACCGGCCTCGTCGGGCACCGGCAGGTCGATGCTCCAACGCACGGCGGTCCCGTACAGGCCCACCTGGTCGATGGTCTGGGGCGAGCCCCATCCCCGCAGCTCCGGAGGCCGGTCGGCGGTGCACACGATCATGGGAATGCCCGCGTGGGAGGCCTCCACCACCGCGGGGAGGTAGTTGGCGGCCGCGGTTCCCGAGGTGCACACCAGCACCGCGGGCCGGCCCGAGGCCCGACCCATGCCGAGGGCGAAGAATCCTGCGGAGCGCTCATCGAGTTGGATCCAGGTGCGCATCCCGGGCTGGGCGTCGAAGCACAGAGTCAGCGGAGTCGAGCGCGATCCGGGGCTGATCACCGCCTCGGTGACTCCCAGAGCCGCCAGCCGGGCCGCGAAGGCCGCCACGGTGCGGTAGACGGCGTCGGTCATGGCTGGGCCGCGGGTCGGGCGACAGCGAGCATCGGGGTCAGCGCTCGTCGATTACGTCCAGGAGGGCTCGGAGTTTGTACGCCGTCTCGGTGAGCTCCTCCGCCGGCCGGGAATCGGCGACCACCCCGGCCCCGGCGAAGAGGCAAGCTCCTTCCGGTCCGGTCAGCGCGCAGCGCAGCGCAACTCCCATCTCGCCGTTGCCGTCGAGGTCGCACCATCCCACCGGGGCCGCATACCAGCCCCGGTCGAAGCCCTCATGGCGGGCAATGAACTCCAGGGAGGCGCCGGTGGGTGTGCCCCCGACGGCTGCGGTGGGATGCAACACGCCCGCCGCCCGCAGCACATCCATGTCGCTCGCTCCGGTCCGCCGGCGCTGCACCTCCGCGGTGATGGGCGTGTGCAGGTGCTGGACACTATTGAGGCGCATCAGTCCCGGCTCGGCCGGCGCCGGGTCCACCAGTCCCAGACCGGCCAGCGCCGCGGTGATGCCGTCCACCACGAAGCGGTGCTCGGACCGGTTCTTGGCCGAGGCCAGAAGTCCGGCCGCGAGGCGCTCATCCGCTTCGGAGGTGTCGCCCCGGGGGGCGGTTCCGGCCAGAGCAACGGTGTGCAGCCGTGAGCCGTCGAGCGTGACGAGTTCCTCGGGCGTGGCCCCCAGGAAGGTGGTCTCGCCGACTGAGAACGCGAAGGTCGCGCAGGCCGGGTTGCGCTGCCGGAGCCGGTCGAGGACCGCGACCACGTCGAGGCCCCGATCGAGCATGAGCGTCCGGGCCAGCACAACCTTGTGGAAGGCGCCCCTGCCGATGGCGGCGACGGCTTCGGAGACGAGAGCCTCGTAGTAGTCGTCACGGTCGCACTCCACCGAAGCCGCAGCCCAATCGGCCCGGTCGGCAGTAGCCGGCAGGGGCTCAGCCTCGAAGGCTGCCAGTTGCCGCTCCAGCACGGCCTCCGCGGCTGCTTCGTCGCCGTCGGGGCCGACCCGGGTCGCGGCCAGCACCCAGGTGCCGTCTTCACGATCGATCACGGTCAGCTCGGGAAGCACGATCCGGCAGTCTCCGAACCCTCGCCAGGACGGTCCCCGGTGCGGACTCCCCCGATCGTTCGCGCTGTGCGGCTGCGAGTCGTTGCCGGCGGCTTCCCTGTTCGCAGCGAACGAGAACCCGCCTACCAGCACCGGGGCCGGCCCTTCTGACGGCACCTCGCGCCGGATCCGGGCCGCGAGCACGGCCCGAGCCGCCGAAGCGGCCGAGAACCGGTCATTACCCGTTGGATCGATGGCCTCGACCTCCCCGATGGCCGCCAAGCCCACGCCTTGGTCCGGTCGCATCCACACGGCGCGCAGGCGGTCGGCGCCGGCCGAGGCGTACACCGCCAGCGGGTCGACGCGCCTGTCGAGGCGTCGTGTCCTGACGAGGACGGCGCCGGCCACGATGGCAGGATCGTCGGCTACGCGGGCCATGGCCCTGGCCCAAAGGGTCCTCTCGAAGTGGCCGACCACGAGCTTGGTGGCCACCGGGACCAGCCGGTTCACGCTGGCGACCAGGGCGGCCCGGTCGGGGCTGTCCCGCTTGATGTGGCGTTTGAGCAGGTCGATGGCGTCGTCGATCAGGTTCTCGACGTTGGTGACGTGGCGCATGGCCAGGGCGGCCAGCTCCTCGATGGCCACGCCCTCGCCGACCAGGGTGCGGGCCGCGGCCAGCACGTCGACGTCGTCGGCGCCGAAGAGCTCGCCTTCAGAGCCGTTGTCCAGAGGCGCCAGCAGACCGGCGTCTATCACGAGGTCGACGACGAAGGCGGGAACGTCGGCCCGTTGGGCGAGCTCCGCCCGGTCGAGCATGAGACCGGCTTGATCGGCTTCAGCTGCGGCGGCGCTGTCGGGCACGCCCACCATGCTACGAGTCTCGGCTCGGAGCGGGCCGCAGCGGCCCACCCGGCCGGTCACCGGTCATCGGGATAGAGTCGGCCCATGGTCATTGCTGCGGGCACTACCGCCTACAACATCGTCGAGCTGCTCCACGTTCTCACGGTCCTGGTGGCGCTCGCCCCGGTGTTCGTCCATCCGCTGCTGCGCAAGCAGATGCAGTCGGCAGGCGGCTCCGCGCACCAGCAGCTGGTGGTGGCCATGGCGTCCAACGCACGCCGCCTGTACGGGCCGGCGCTGATCGTGGCCGGCCTGCTCGGCATCGCCCTCGTCGAGATGTCCGAGGACGCGATCTCGATGACGGAGGGCTGGGTGATCGCCGCCATCGTTATCTGGGTTGTGATGAACGGCGTCCTTCACGGCATGATCAGGCCCGCGCTCAAGGCCCAGGGCATCGAGGGGGCGTCGCCGGCGACGGACAAGCGCCTGGAGGTGGGATCAGCGCTGCTGTCGATCGGGTTCACGGTGCAGTTGATCCTGATGATCTGGCAGCCCGGCTGATCAACCCGGGCGCACTCCCTGAACTTCAATGGGTTAACCACCTCTGTGGTGGTTAAGTGCTTGAAGTTCAGGACCGCTTCACCATTCGGGCTCGTCCGGGTCGGGAGCGAAGTCCGCCCATCGAGGCTCGGGGTCGGGCTCGGCTGATTCGGGTGTGCCGACTTCCGGGGTGCTGGCACCGGCCTTCACCAGCGCGGCCAGCACCGTCGTGACCGGTACGGCCGCGACCAGGCCCAGCGAGCCGCACAGCGTCCGAACGATCTCCACCGCGATCAGCTCGGAGTTGGCCACCATGGCCAGTGACTGGTCCGACACCGCGAACAGCAGCACAAGCGGCAAGCCCGCGCCGGCGTAGGCCAGCAGCAGCGTGTTGACGGTGGCCGCGATGTGCTCCCGCCCCACCCTGATACCCGAGGCGATGATTTCGCGTCTGGGCAAGTGGGGGCTGTGGTGGCGCAGCTCCGCGACGGTGGCCACCTGGGTGACCGTCACGTCATCGAGCGCGCCCAGAGCACCGATGATGGCCCCGCCCAACAGCAGCGAGGCCAGGTCGACATCGCCCGCGATCAACGGCAGGGTCAAGCCCTCCTCGGTCGCCAGGCCGGTGAATTCGGCGAGTCCGAAGAAGACCCACGACAGCCCGAGGGTGAGTCCCAGCGACGCCAAGGTGCCGGCGAGGGCGACGGTGGTGCGCGCGTTCAGGCCGTGGGTGACGTACAGGCCCACGAAGGCGATGACCGCGGCGGCCACCACCGCCACCAGCACCGGATGGTTGCCGTCGAGCACGGAGGGAGCGACGAAGGCGACCAGCACCACGAGCGTGGCGGCCATCCCCACCAGGGCCATGGCGCCTCGCAGGCGCCCGAGCGCCACGACCACCGCCGCGAACAGCCCGGCGAGCCAGACCAGCGGCGTGCGGCGGTCGCGGTCGACGAAGAAGTAGTAGTCGTTGGAGTCCTCGTAGCCGACGATCACCTTGTCGCCCGGAGAGATCCGTATGGATGTGCGGTCGTAGGTGAGGTTGAACTCGGGCAGGGCAGCCTCGGTTCCCGCGTTGGAGCCCTCGTCGACGCGCACGGTGATGGTCCTGCACGCCTGCGGGTCGTCGGGCCCCGAGTAGCTGCACACCCGGTCGGCGACCTCGGTGACGGTGGCGGTCAGGCGCTGGTACGCGAGGCCGATCTCGTCGGCCCGCTCCTGGGCGGCGTCCCGGCCCTCGCCGGTGGGCCACAGCAGGACGAGTCCGACGACGGCGGCCACCCCGGCCAGCCCGACGAAGACGAGCACCGACAGGAGCACCCGGTCGCTTAGCCATTCCCGCGGGCCGCTCCCGAGGTCCGGTCCTGGCCGGTGATGCGAGCCGTCCCCCATGGGCACGATTATGGCCGCGATTAGCATCGGCAGGTCGCAGCACCTGGGAGGCGAATAGCGATGAGCGAGTTTCCTGAACTGGGCTTCTACGCACTGGCGGGCGAGGCCGCCAGCTCACGGGACTTACTTCAGGAGGTGCGAGACGGCGAGGCGTTGGGACTGGGAACCGTCTTCATATCCGAGCGCTACAACAAGAAGGAGGTGGCCGCGCAGTGCGGGGCGGCGGCCGCAGTCTCCGAGACGATCACCATCTCGACCGGCGTCACCAATAGCAATACTCGTCATCCGCTGGTCACCGCCGGGTTCGCCCGCACCATGCAAAGCCTCACCGGCGGACGCTTCGTCCTAGGCATCGGCCGGGGTGTCCCGCTGCTGCAGACCGTGATGGGCATCAACCACATCACGACGGCCGAGATGGAGGACTTCGCCGGGCTGATGCGCCGGCTGTTCCGGGGCGAGTCAGTGGTGAACCACGACGGACCGGCCGGGCGCTACCCGTTCCTGCGCCTCGACTCGTCGCTCGACGAGCACCTGCCCATGAGCCTCGCCGCCTTCGGTGAGAACACGCTGCGGCTCGCGGGCCGCTGCTTCGACGAGGTGATCCTGCACACCTACTTCACCGACGAGACGGTGGTGCGCTGCGTGGAGACGGTGCGGTCCGCGGCCGAGCAGGCCGGCCGCGATCCGTCGGAGGTGCGGGTGTGGTCGTGCTTCGCCACCGTCGGCGACCACCTGCCCTACGAGGCCCGGATGATGAAGACGGTGGGACGGCTGGCCACCTACCTGCAGGGCTACGGGGAACTGCTGGTGAACACCAACCGGTGGGACCTCGCCACACTCCAGCGATTCCGGGAGCATCCGGTGGCGGCGACCCGCCGGGGCGCGATCGACGCCGGAGCCACGACGGAGGAACTCGAGCAACTGGCCGAGGTCATCCCCGAGGAGTGGTTCGCCCCCGCAGCCACCGGCACGCCCGAGCAGTGCGCCCAAGCGGTGCAACACCAACTCGACCTCGGCTGCGACGCCGTCATCATGCACGGCGCCACCCCGCAAGAACTAGAGCCAGTAGTAGCCACCTACCGGAGCCTGCCGCGACGCTCCCACTGACCCCGGTCGGCGAACTCCGCTGCGATGGCCGAAGACCTCCACCCCCAGCGCATCAGCTGAGGACGTCCAGACCGGTTCTAGGCTCCAATCTGATGCTTGAGGAGGGTGAGCATCGGTTTGCGGGGGTGCTCCATGAGTTGCCCTCGAACTATGCCCACATCATGAACGTGGCGCTGGACGTGCCCACTGAGGTATCCGACGCCTTCGGGCTTCGGGGCCATGTGCCGGTCGTGGGCACTGTCGACGGGGCCGAACTAACGGCGACCCTTGTGCCGGTCGGCGGTGGCCGACACCGGCTGTTCCTCAACCGCGCGGTCCGCGGCGCCATCGGCAAGGGCGCCGGTGACTCGGTGGAGATCCGGATCCGACTCGACCGCAGCGACCGGACGCCCGAGACACCGTCGGATCTTCGAGAGGCTCTGGCCGAGGATGGCGCTTCGGCCGCATGGGAGACACTTGCGCCATCGAGACGCAAGGAATTCCTCGTGTGGCTGGCTGACGCTAAGCGGGACCAGACCCGTGCCGCTCGCATCGGCCGCATTGTGCAAACCGCTGTCGAGGAAGGTACACCCCGACTCGAGTGAACCGACCGCCTACGTTCGGTCGGGGCGGGCTTCGACTATCTGGCTGTCGTCGTCGTAGACCTGCCACTGGCCGCTCCGGGCGTGCCAGAACAGGCGGCCGGTGAGCCGTTCGAGGGCGAGGCCGTAGCAGTGGAAGTTGGTGGCCGCGCCCCCGATGTGGATCGAGTGCACGTCGTCGTGGAGCATCGCCACACCGGTGCCCCGCTCGACCATCACCTCGCGCTGCACCTCAGGCTCGTCTCCGCCTGCGCACGGGCCGTACAGGCGGTTCAGCTCGTGCCCACGCATCCCTACGATCACCGCCCAGGTCCTGTGCTCATGCGGCGGTGCCGACGTTCCGTCGCCCACGCACTGCACGTACAGCGCCAGCTCGTCGTCGTCGTTCTGCGCGATCCGGTAGCTCACCGAGGCGCCCGGAGCCTCCGGGGGCGGGAAGTCGTCGTCGCCGAACAGGTCGTCGCGCTCGGCCAGTTGCAGCAGCCGCTCCTTGATGCGCTCCACCCCGGACCGGTCGATGCCGCCGTGCTCGCGGCCGTGGGCGTCGATCTTGGCGATGTCGTCCATGGCGTCGGCCACGGCTGCGGCCCGCTCGGCTGCCCGGTCCATCTCGCTGACGCCTCCTTCGGGCCAAGACCCGATGCGGCCTATTGTCGGGACCATTATGGCAAGCAAGAGAAGCGCCGGCCTGATACTTCACCGACGGAACGCCGAAGGTGTGGTCGAAGTGCTGCTGGTGCATCCCGGCGGGCCGTTCTGGGCCAACAAGGATGCCCACGCCTGGTCGATCCCCAAGGGCGAGTACGTCGAGGGCGAGGACGCCGAGATCGTGGCCCTGCGGGAGTTCGAGGAGGAGTTGGGATCGCCGCCGCCGGAAGGGTCGCGGCTCTTCCTCGGTGAGTTCGGCCCGCCCGGCCGCAAACGGATCAGCGCATGGCTGATCGAAGCGGACTTCGACGCCACGCACGTGGTCAGCAACACCTTCGAGCTCGAATGGCCACCCGGCTCGGGCCAGGTCCGTCAGTACCCGGAGGTGGACAAGGCGGCCTGGTGGACGATCGACTCGGCTCGTACGAAGCTGCACAAGGGCCAGTTGCCGCTGCTCGACGCTCTGGCCGAGGTCCTCGAGGACGGTGGCACTGGAACGTGCGACACCACCGGAGCGGTCTCGGCGCAGAGGGCCCGACTCCTGATCCGGGCCGGGGACCACGCCGGACCCACCGCTCATCTGGCCCCGGGATGCGTGCAGGCCAACCTGGTGGTGCTGCCCCGGACGGTGGCCTCCGACTTCGTGACATTCGCGGCCCGCAATCCGAAGCCCTGCCCCATCGTGGAGGTGGTGGAGCAGGGTACGGAAGCCGTGCGCTCGGCGCCGGGCAGCGACCTCCGCACCGACGTTCCCCGGTACCGGCTGTTCGTCGACGGTTTCCACACCGCCTCGGCCACCGATGCCACCGGCTGGTGGCGTGACGACCTGGTGTCGGTGCTGCTGGGATGCAGCTTCAGCTTCGAGGCGGCCCTGATGCGGGCCGGACTTCCCGTGCGCCATGTCGAGCAGGGCTGCAACGTGCCCATGTACATCACGAACCGCCGGTGCGAGCCGGCCGGGGACTTCGCCGGACCCCTGGTCGTGTCGATGCGGCCCATGCCCGCCGCCATGGTCGAGCAGGCGCGGCACATCACCGAGGGCTACCCGGGTGCCCATGGCGGACCAGTGCACGTCGGCGACCCCGCCGAGTTCGGCATCGCGGACCTGAACGCCCCCGACTTCGGCGACCCCGTGGACGCCCACGACGGCGAGGTGCCCATGTTCTGGGCCTGCGGTGTGACCCCGCAGTTGGCCATCGTGAACGCCCGACCGGAGATCGCCATCACCCACGAGCCCGGCCACATGTTCATCACCGACCTGCCTGCTGGCCCGCAGTCCGCGTAGTGGGTGCTCAGGTGTAGGTGGTGGTCTTCTCGATCATCAGGCGGATCCACTCCCCGGAGGTGACCGGCTCGTGGTGGGGCGGGTCGTCGGGCGACGTGCAGGTCGGGATGCACTCGATGAGCGCGTCGTAGGCGGGCTGGTGGAAGAAGGCGACCGAGATACGGTCGCCGGTGACTCCGTCCGGCACGACCACTCGGTGCTGGGTGGACACCCAGCGATCGTTCGTCCACGCCGCCATCAAGTCGCCGAGGTTCACCACGAACGATCCGGGCACCGAGGGCACGTCCTCCCAGTTGCCCTCCGGTGACAGGATCTGCAGACCCGGTTGGCCGTCGTGGTACAGGATCGTGAGGCTGCCCCAGTCGGTGTGAGGCCCCCGCCGGTACTGACCCGGCAGTGGCGGCTCCTGCAGAGCCGGGTAGTGAAGGACGGCGAGGCCGGTGATGTGCTCGGCGATCTTGTCGTCGAACCAATGCTCGTCCAGGTCCAGCGCCAGCGCCATCAGCCCCATCAGCTTGGCGGCCAGGTCCTCCAGCATCCCGTAGCAAGCGGTGAGGGCCTCCCGGAAGTCGGGGACCCTCTCGGGGTCGGGCCAAACGTTGGGCGCGAAGAACGCCGACCTTCCCTCGTCCTGCCCCTCCCGGAGGCCGGCCCGGACGGCGGCCGCCGGATCGTCGAAGCGGCCGACGGTGTAGAGCTCGGAGAGGTCAGGCGGGGTCACTTCGTCATGGGCAAGCGCCAGAGTTGAACTTCTCAGCGGCACATAGCCCCGCAGGTTGTCCGACGCTCGGGCCCAGGCCATCTTCTCGTCCAGAGGCAGCCCGAACAGTCGGCGCGAGGCGGCGTCCACCCTCCGCACCAGGTCGTCCGCAACGCCGTGGCCGGTGATCACCAAGAAGCCCACGTCCTCGCAGGCCCGCCGGATGGCCTCCACGACCTCGCCGCGCTGCGGCCCCGGTTCGAACGCACCGGACAGGTCGACCAGCGGCACCCGGGACACGACTCCGGTTGGAACTGTCACGGCCTGCGCACACCCCTTGCCGTCGCCTGGCGCCAGACTAGTCGGGCCGGTCCTTGCGGCCGCCGGCACTCGAGGGCAGGCTCGACCACGCCTCGGGGCCGCTCGCCATCCAGTCGTTGAACATGTCGACGCAGGCTCGATCGTGCAGCCGCGTCGTCGAGACACCGGCCGTCGCGAGCCAGTCCAGCGCCTCGTCGGACCAGCTCTCGCTGTCGCCCACCACGACCGCACCGATGCCGAGGAACCGCACCAGTCCGGCGCAATACCAGCAGGGGGTCATGGTGGTCACGAGGGTGGTGCCCGCGTAGTTGCTCATTGCTCCTGCGTCCCGGATGGCGACGGTCTCGGCATGGAGCAGAAAGTCCCCGTGTTGGACGTTGCCGTTGCAGCCCGCGCCCAGCACCGTGCCGTCGGCATCGACCAGAGCGGCGCCGATGGGTACTCCACCCTCGGCCAGTCCCCTCCGAGCCTGGTCGTACGCGAGCCTCAGGAGCCCGCCTGGGTCGGGCCGCCCCGCCACCTACGAGCCCGATCAGTAGATCGTCTTCTGGAGCATCGACAGGATCCACCCGCCGGAGGTGGTCGGCTCGTGGTGGGGCGGGTCGTCGGGCGACGTGCAGGTCGGGATGCACTCGATGCGAGCGTCGTAGGTCGGCTGATGGAAGAAGGCGATGGAGATGCGGTCCCCGGTGTCGCCCTCCGGCACCACCACCCGGTGCAGGGTCGACACCCAGCGATCGTTCGTCCACGCCGCCATCAGATCGCCGAGATTCACCACGAATGAACCCGGCACGACTTGCACGTCCTCCCATGCCCCTTCGGGCGACATGATCTGCAGGCCGGGCTCTCCGTCGTGATAGAGGATGGTGAGACTCCCCCAGTCCGAGTGGGCCCCCCGCCGGAACTGACCAGGCAGGGCGGGCCGGTCCAAGGACGGGTAGTGGTTGACGGTCAGGTTGGTGATGTGGTCGGCGATCTTGTCGTCGAACCAGTGCTCGTCGAGTTCCAGCGCCAGGGCCATCAGACGCATCAGCTCGACCGCCAGGTCCTCCATCACGGCGTAGTAGGTCTCGAAGGCCTCCTGGAAGCCAGGAACCCGCTCGGGGTCGGGCCAGATGTTGGGTGCGAAGAAGCTCTCCCGGCCCTCGCGCAGCCCAGCCCGGCGGGCTGTCTCGGGATCGTCGAACCGGTTGACGGTGTACAGCTCGCACAGGTCGGGAAGGGACTCATCCTCCCGGGACAGCGCGAGAGCGGACTCCTGCGAGGGAGTGAAACCGCGGTAGACGCCGGACGGCCCCACGTACGCCCTCTTCTCCTCCTCCGGGAGGGCGAAGAACGCGCGTGAGGCGGCATCGATGCCGTTCACCGCCTCGTCGGCGATCCCGTGGCCGGTGATCACCAGGAAGCCCACGTCCTCGCAGGCCTGCCGGGTGGTGTCGACCACCTCGTCGCGCCGCGGGCCGGGCTCGAATGCGCCCGTCAGGTCCACCAGCGGCACCCGCGAGGCGACCTTGGCTGCACTGGTCATGCGATCACTCCTTGCCGTCAACTCCGGCAACGGGGCTCTCAGAAGCCTATGGACGGATCGATGAACTCATTGGTGTAGATGTCGGAGGCCTCAATGTCCTGAGGCACGCCCTGGAGTACGTCCTTGAGCAACTGGGTGACCCGTTCCATGCGGGCGTCATCCATGTTCCCGACGATGTCGTCGGGGCCGTTACCGACGTTGCCGAGAGCCAGCGCCGTCGCCGACGAGTACTCCATCTGGCCCGGATACAACACCCAGAAGGACGCCAGGTCCTCAACGATCTGCAGGATCACCGCGTCGGTCGGACCGGGATCGGCGTAGTGGTCGATCACTGCCTGCTGGAAGATCGGCACCACCAGCTCCAGGCAGGGACGCAGTTCTTCTAGAACGGCGGCCCGCACGACTAGCGGCTGGGCGTAGATCTCGAAGCCCGAGTCGTGGATGAGCAGGAAGTCCACCGGCTTGCCCCACTCCTCCAGCGCGTTCTCATACAGCCAAGGCTCGCTTGTGGCGAATCCCTGCTGGACGACGGCGCCGCCCT
The DNA here is from genome assembly GCA_009843915.1 of Acidimicrobiaceae bacterium. Lineage (GTDB taxonomy): Bacteria > Actinomycetota > Acidimicrobiia > Acidimicrobiales > Aldehydirespiratoraceae > Aldehydirespirator. Next base: position 15,937 of record VYCM01000138.1, read on the forward strand.
CGGCGACGAAACGGGCGGGGGATCCGTCGTAGGACGGGTCCACCTGGTCGGCGCGAAGGATGCCGGCATCCACCATGTAGTCGATGAAGACACCTCCGGCGAAGTAGACGACCGCGGCGTCCGACTGTCCGATGTCCTCGAAGCTGGAGAAGGAGTACGCCTCCGGGCTCCACATGAGGATCTGCGGGTTGGTGTCGAAGGGCGCAGCCACCGCGACAGTGGGGACGATGTCCCAGGCGGCGATCTGCTCGTCGGTGTTCACGTAACCGAAATGGATCCCCTGGTCCAGCTGCATCGTTGCCGTGGTGGGGGCGAAGCCGAGGTAGGGCCCGCCGGCTCGGATCTCAAGGTCGATTCCGGTCTCGAGCAACGGCCCGCGGTAGACGCCGTTCTCGGTGTCGAGTTCGCCCACGTCGCCGATCAGCCGGTAGGCGTAGCCGTGCTCGGGAGACGGGAACCAGTCGGTCTGCAGCACCAGCGGATTCGGGCACGCACCGGATAGGTCCACTGCCATCGGGTCACTCGACTCCTCCGCGGGCATCTCTTCCGCGGGCTCTGCATCGGCGGCAGGCTCCTCCACAGCGGCCTCTGCCTCGGTGGCGTCCTCAGCAGGGGCAGCCTCCTCAGCCGGCGCAGCCTCCTCAGCCGGGGCGGGCGCCTCCTCAACCTCCTCCGGGTCATCGCTTGGGGCGGGAGCCTCTTCAGCGGCTGGCGCTGGTTCGGCGGTCGGTTGTGGATCGTCGTCCGCGTCGTCACCGCAGGACGCCGCAATCAGTGCTGCCACCGCGACGAGCAGAGCCAATCGCCTCATGTTGTTCCCTCCTGGACCTAGTTCGATAGCACGAACTTTTTGCTATCAAATTTCACTTTAATCAAACTCTCAAAGACGCGCAAGAAGCGGTCTGACAGGTGGCAGACCAACGCGTCTCGCTGGCTGGCACCGGTCGCGGCTTAGGGGTTCAACTACCGCGATTGTCGTCCCGGGCCGTGATCAAGTAGGCAATTGCCTCCTCCTCGCCGACCCTGCGAGATCGATGAGGCACACGGCCGTCGTAACAGATGCAGTCCCCGGCCCGCAGCTCGATGACTTCGCCGTCTATGTCCTTCTCGATCACTCCCTGAACTACCAGCAACAGTTCTTCACCGGGATGCTCGTAGTACTTCCCGAAGCTCTTCGGAACTCCCCGGAACTCCAGCGCCGTCAGCGACCTGGCGTCGCGCACCAGTGATCGCGCCGTGCCCGCAGCCTGGTCGGTGTCATGGTCGAGGTCACGGGGATCGTTGCGGCGGACCAGCGAATAGGGCTTTGTCTCCTCGGTCGACAGCAGCGCCTGAGCGGTCGTGCCCAATGTGCGAGCCACCCGGTGGAGTGAGGTGATCCGGGGTCGGGCCAAACCCCGCTCCAACTGGCTGAGGAACGACGGGGAGAGCTCTGCCTTGGCGGCCAGTTCCTTGAGAGACAACCCCGCCCTCGTCCGCCGGTCGCGGATCTGCCGGCCTAGGGCAACGTCGAGGTCTCGCAGTTCGCTCATTGGACGGCGCCGATCGAGATGTCAGGACGTAGCGGCCAGAAGGTCATCGGCCCGAAACCATACAAGCCGCCGGAGCACAGCCGCTCTCCATCAAGCCGGGACCAATGTCTCAGAGCCGTTCTAGGGTGCGGGCGTGACTGTTGATCTGGTGACCACGGGTTACGGCCCGCCTGCCCATGAGGCGCTGGCGACGGCTGTGGCACGAGCCAAGGGCGACGATCCGCTCGCCCCGGTCACCGTCGTCGTGCCCAACCACTACGTGGGTCTGGCGGCCCGCCGGGCGCTGGGCCGCCGCACACACAACGGCACCAGGGGGACTGCCGCCGTCGCCTTCCACACCGCCTACGACCTAGCCGAGCGCCTCGGAGGGGCCGAGATGGCCGCCGAGGGGCGCCGGGGAGTGACCATGACCGTCATCGCCGCCGCGGTCCGCACCGTGCTGCGGCGCGATCCCGGGCACTTCCGGGGCGTGGAGACCCATCCGGCCACCGAGCGGGCCCTCACCCGAGCCCACCGCGAGCTGTCCGAACTCGGCGACGGGCAGCTCCGGGCGCTGGCTGCGCAGTCGCCGCGGGCTGCCGATGTGGTGAGGATCCACCAACAGGTCGCGGCCAACCTCGAAGCAGACTTCAGCAACGAGCAGCAGCTCTCGCGAGCCGCGGTCGCGGCGGTGCGGGCCGATCCGTACGCCGTGGCGCGCCAGCTCGGGCCGATGATCGTGTTCCTGCCACAGAGGATCACGGACAGCCAGGCAGGCCTGCTGCGAGCGGTCGGCGAGGCGACGGACACGACGATCGTCGCGGGCGCGACAGGCGCCGAGGACGCCGACGCTGCGGTGGTCACCTCGGTTGGCAGGCTCGGCGCCGAGCTCGACGCCCCGGCACGGCGGGGCGGGCGTGCCGGGGCGTCGGCCACGGTGGAGGCCCTCAGCGTCTCCGACGCCGACGACGAAGTGCGCCACGCCGTACGGGCGGTGGTCGACGCGGCCCGAGCCGGCACCCCCCTGGGGCGATGCGCCATCGCCTACGGCGTCGAGAGCCCCTACGTGCGCCTGATCAGCGATGCGCTCGACGCGGCCGGCATCCCGCGCTGCGGCGCCACCTCCCGAACGGTGGAGACGTCGCTGCTGGGGCGGTCGCTGCTGGACATGCTTGCGCTGAGAGACCGCGGATTCTCCCGGCGCGTCGTGATGGCCTGGCTGGCCGGCGCCCCGGTGAGCGTCAGACGGCCTGACCCCGATGCCGGTGAGCCCGACGGCGAGGCCGGTGGCGACGGTCCGGCGGCTCGCTACAGATGGCAGGGAGTGCCGAGCGCGGCATGGGAGCGGGAGGCCCGAGCTGCCCGGGTGGAGTCCGGAATCGACAGCTGGAGGCGCAGGCTCACCCGGTACGCCGAGGACTGCACCGCCGAGGCTGATCATCACGCTGCCGACGAGGAGCAGGCATGGCGCGGCGACCGGCACCGGCGCAGCGCCGAGCGCTCGCTGGAGCTGCTGAGCTTCGTCGAGCAGCTCCACGCCGACCTGGATCCCCGCCCGGCGCCGCGCACCTGGGCCGAGCTGGCCGGCTGGTGCCAGAAGCTGATCCAGAAGTACCTCGGCGGGCGACTGCGCCGGAGCTGGCCGGACGAGGAGCGGCAGATGGCCGAGCGGGTGGACCGCGCCGTCAGCCGTCTCGGAGACCTCGACGGCACCGACGACGAACCCTCGGTGGCCGCCTTCGGGCGGGCGCTTCGGCTCGAGTTGGAGGGTGCCGCGCACCGTCACGGGCGCCTCGGCGCCGGCGTGCTGGTCGGCCCGGTCGGCCTGGCGCTCGGGGTGGAGCTCGACCTGGCCGTCGTGTGCGGCATGGCCGAGGGAACCTTCCCCGCCCGCCGCAACGACGACGCCCTGCTGCCGGACCGCGAGCGGCTGGTGGCCGGCGGCGACCTGCCCACCAGAGCCGACCGTCCCGGAGACGACCACCGGGGCCTGCTGGCGGTGGTGGACGCCGCGGGGCGGTCGCTGCTGCTGCATCCCCGCGGCGACCTGCGCCGGGCCGCGGACCGGTCGCCGAGCCGGTGGCTGACGGAGGAGGCGGGCGCGGCCGACCCTGTTCCGTCGTTCGTGGCCGGGCTGCGGCGCACCGGGTTCCCGGCCCACGCCCAGGAGTACGACACCCGGTGCGTGCTCGACTGGCACGACGCCCGCACCCACACCGCGAGCCCCTGGCGCGCGCTTGCCCGGATTCCAGGTGTGCGACAGCGTCCAGAGCTGCTGCGGGGCATCGAGCTGCGCCGGGCCCGCATGTCGTCGAGGCTCACCCGCTTCGACGGCAACCTTCCGGCCGGCGACCTCCGGGGGGCCGTTCTGGCGCACCCGGCCGGCGGCCGCGAGACGACCTCCGCCTCGCGGCTGGAGATGTGGGCCGGGTGCCCCCACGCCTACTTCATGCGCTACGTCCTGCGGGTCGAGGCCATCGACGACGCCGACGACGAGCATCGCATCAGCCCGCTGGAGCGTGGCAGCCTCGTGCACCGGATCCTCGAGCGCTGGCTGGCCGAAGCCATCGCCGAGGGCGCTGTGCCCAAGCCCGGGGCGCGCTGGCCCGAGTCTTGGCGGACCCACCTGCTCGCCGTCGGGGAGCAGGAGTGCGACCGGCTGGCGGCGCGGGGCCTGGTCGGGCGCAGGCTCTACTGGGCGCACGACCGCCGCCAGATCCTCGCCGACCTCGTCCGCTTCCTCGACTTCGACGACGAGCAGCGCGCCCGCTACCGATCGCAGCCCGCGGCGGTGGAGCTCGGCTTCGGAATGCCGCACAGCGCGAGCGGCCCCGTCGGCGTCGAGATCGGAGACGGGAGGTCGATGAGCGTTCGGGGGTCGATCGACCGGGTCGACGCGACCCCGCACGGCGGCCTGCTGGTGGTCGACTACAAGACGGGCTCGGCCCGCGCCTACGAGAAGCTCGGCGCCGACGACCCGACACTGGGAGGCCACCGTCTCCAACTCGTCCTCTACGATCTCGCGGCTCGCAGCATGCTCGGCATCGCGGACACCGCCGACGGGCACGGCGCCTACTGGTTCGTGTCGACCAAGGGACAGTTCAGCGATATCGGCTACGCCACCAACGCCGCTCGCCGGCAGGTCCTCAAGGCGGTGAACGCCATCGTCGACGGGGTCGGTGACGGCCTGTTCCCGCTGCACCCCGACGAGCCGGTGTGGAGGCCGTGGGTCCCGTGCGGCTACTGCGACCCCGACGGCATGGGTACTCGTGACCAATGGCGCGACTTCCAGCGCAAGCGTGACGATCCGGCTCTGGCCCGCTACCTCGACCTCGTGGATCCCGGCCGCGAACGCTCCCAGGCCCCCCAGCGCGCCGAGGGAGCGCCGCGATGACCGCCGCGACATCGCCGCTCGCCGACCAGGCGGCCCGCGACCGGATCGCATCCGACCTCGGCAGCACGCTGTTCGTGGAGGCCGGCGCGGGTTCGGGCAAGACCCGGGCGCTGGTCGAGCGGGTTATCGCGCTGATCGGGTCCGGCGTGGCTATGGAGAACATCGCCGCCATCACCTTCACCGAGAAGGCCGGCGCCGAGCTGCGGGACCGGATCCGGGACCGGCTGCACAGCCCCGACGTTCAAGGCGCCCTGGGGGCGGACTTGGCGGAGGCCGCGCTCCGGCAACTCGACGGCGCCGCGGTGGGAACGCTGCACTCCTTCGCGCAGAGGCTGCTGAGCGAGCATCCCGTGGAGGCGGGGCTGCCGCCCAGCGTCGAGGTGCTCGACGACATCGGCTCCCAGATCGAGTTCGACCTCCGCTGGCGCGACTTTCTCGACGTGCTCCTCGACGAGCCCGCCATGGGACCGACATTGCTGGGACTCGAAGTGCAGGGTGTGTCGCTCAAGCAGATCCGGGCACTGGCCGTGCAGCTGAACGAGAACTGGGATCGCCTCGAGGACTGGGACTTCCAGCACGAGCCCGACCTTCCGCCGGTAGATGTTACCGAGGCCCTCAGGGCGCTCGACCTGCTGGTCGGCGTCCGCGCCTTCTGCATGGACCCCGACGACAAGCTCCTGGCCCGCATCGACACGATCGCCAAGCTCCGCAGCCGGCTGCTGGCTGTGGCCGGCGAGGCTGCCCCCACCGACCGCGTCGCGGCCGACCGCACCGACCGGATCGAGGCGCTGCTGGCCCTGCAGCGGGAATGCAAGGGCACCAATCTCGGCAAGGCCGGCAGCTGGGACGGCCAGGCTCAGAACGCCCGCGACGGCATCAAGCGCCTGAAGGCGGTCTGCGAGCGCACGCTCCGAACGGCTGCGGAGGCTGCGTTGAGGCGCCTCGTGGCCCGGCTGGCCACCTTCACGCTGAGCGCCGCAGAGGAGCGGCGGGCCCGGGGACGCCTCGAGTTCCACGATCTGCTGGTTCGGGCCCGCCAGGTGCTGCGCCACGACACCCACGGACCGGCGGTGCGGGCGGCGTTGCGCGACCACTACCGGTGCCTACTCGTCGACGAGTTCCAGGACACCGACCCGATACAGGTCGAGCTGGCTGCACTTCTGGGCTGCGGCGACCTCGCCCCGGCCAGCGCCGGATGGGCTGAGATGGTCCCCGATCCGGGCCGCCTGTTCTTCGTCGGCGACCCCAAACAGTCGATCTACCGCTTCCGTCGAGCCGACATCGCCACCTTCCTGGAGGCCCGCGACTGGACGAGCGACCAGGACCGGGGCCGGATCGAGGGTCTGGCGACCAACTTCCGCTCGGCGCGACCGATCATCGACTGGGTCAACGCCGTGTTCGGAAAGCTGATCCAGCCGGTGGAGGGCAGCCAGCCCGAGTACGCGCCGCTGGGCGCGGTCCGCAAGCCGGTCTCGCGGGGGCCTGCGGTGACGGTCCTAGGCACGCAACCGATCAAGATCGAGGGCCGGGCCTTCGCCGCCGAGCTGCGCCGGCGGGAGGCCGAGTCGGTCGCGCAGGCCGTGGCCGCCGCCCTGCGGGACCGATGGGATGTCGATGGGGGGTCACCGGCCGAGCCGGCGCCCCGGCCGGCCCGGCTGGGGGACGTCGCCATCCTCATCCCGTCCCGGCTCAGCCTGGGCGCCCTCGAGGACGCCCTCGACGCAGCCGGGATCCCCTACCGGGCTGAGTCCTCCTCGCTGGTGTACAGCACCCGCGAGGTGCGAGACGTGCTATCGGCCCTTCAGGCTGTGGCCGACCCCACCGACGAGCTGGCCCTGGTCGCCGCCCTGCGGTCCCCGCTCTACGGCTGCGGCGACGACGACCTGGCTCACTGGCGCCTGGCCTTCCGGGGCAGGTTCTCGCTGCTTGGCAGGCTGCCCGAGGACGCGCCGGCGGACCACCCGGTGGCCGAGGGGATCGCCCACCTTGCCGAGCTCCACCGGGCGAAACGCTGGACCAGCCCGCCTGCCCTGATAGACCGGCTGGTGCGCGAGCGCGGCGCCTTCGAGACCGCGGTGGCCGGCGGGAGGCCGCGCGACGTGTGGAGGCGGCTCAGGTTCGTGATCGACCAGGCCCGAGCCTGGGCCGACGCCGGCGGCACCAACCTGCGCGACTACATGGCATGGGCCCGGCTGCAGGGCGCCGACAACGCCCGAGTGACCGAGACGATCCTGCCCGAGACCGACGACGACAGCGTGCGCATCCTCACCGTGCACGCCGCCAAGGGCCTCGAGTTCCCCGTCGTGGTGCTGTCGGGCATGACCACCAGGCTCAGCGCTCCCGCCCGCGGGCCGTCGGTGGCCTTCGACGCATCGGGAGAGCCGGTGGTGAGGATGCGGGGAGGGATCGAGTCCGAGAACTACGAGGCGTGGAAGCCGATCGACGAGCAGATGGACGCCCATGAGCGCCTCCGGCTGCTGTACGTCGCCTGCACCCGGGCCCGCGACCACTTGGTGGTGAGCCTGCATCGCAGGGATCCCGGCGAGACCGGCAAGAAGGAGAACTCCGCGGCATGGGCTCTGGCCGACGCGGGCGCGGCTGAGGCCGGGGCTGTGGACGGCTCGACCTTCCTCGGCCCGGCCGACGAGGGGGTAGCCCCGACCGACAGCCGGCCCGCTCCGGCGGAGCCACAGCGGACTCCGCTGCCCGAGCGCGGCCAGTGGGAGGACGAGCGCGACCACTGCCTGGCGCGGGCCGCGGTGCCGCTGGCGGTATCGCCCACTGCGCTGTCAGCCGGCGACGGCGGGGCGGCGGCCGACGATCCCGGCCTGAACAAGGACCCCGACGATTCCGAGCAGCCCCCCTGGAGCAAAGGGCGCTACGGCACCGCCGTAGGTCGGGCGGTGCACGGCGTGCTCCAGGACGTCGACCTGTCCACCGGCGAGGGTCTCGAAGCCTTGGCCGATCGGCAGGCCGCGGCCGAGGGTGTCAGCGGTCGATCCAGGATTGTGGCCGGCCTAGCCCGGGCCGCGCTCGACACCGCGGTGGCCCGCGAGGCTGCCTACTCCCAGCACTGGCGGGAGCTGTTCGTGGCCGCGCCGTTCGGGCAGCGCCTGGTCGAGGGATACGTCGACCTCGTCTACCGCGGTGCTGACGGGCTGGTGGTGGTCGACTGGAAGACCGACAGGCTCGCGGGCGACGACGGCGTCGACGCCAAGCTGGCCCGCTACCGCCTCCAGGGCGCGGCCTACGCGGCCGCCCTGGAGGCAGTCACCGGCGAGCCGGTAGCTCGCATGGTGTTCGTGTTCCTCGACCGGGCCGGAGCGATCGAGGCCGAACTCCACGACCTGCGGGCCGCGGTGGACGAGGCGAAAGCGGCTGCTGCCGGTCTCAGCGGCTGAGCCGCTCGCTCAGCTCCACCGCTAGGCGCTGCACGGCCGCGGCCACGCCTTCGCGCTCGGCCTCGTCGAGGGCACCGATCTCGGTGTCGAAGGCGTCAAGGGCCACGTCCAGTGTCTCTCGGGCCATGCTCAGACCCTTGGGCGTCAGTTCCAAGAGGCTGCGGCGGCCATCGTCGGGGTCGGCCACTCTGCGCACCAGCCCCTGGCTGACCAGGCGCTGAGTCGTCTTGGTGGCACCGCCCGAGGTCTGCACTATGCGCCGGGCCAGTTCGCCCGCGGTCATGCGGTGCGGCGGGCCTACCAGCCACAGCGCGCTCAGGGCGAAGTAGCCGGAGGTATCGAGTTGGCGGGCAGCCAGCGTCTCCGACAGCCACGCCTCGATCTGGCGTCCCGCCAGCAGAGTCCATATCAGCACGTCGACGGTGTGGCGGTGCTGCTTACCCAGCAAGGGATCGATCGATTCGAGCGCCTTGTAGTCGATCGCGAACCGCTGCGCCCCGCTTGCGTCCTGCCGGTCCTCCCCCATTGCTGCCAACGCCCAGCTAGTCCCCGTCGGCCTCTAGCGGGTCGGGGTCGCCGGGGCGCATCCGCCCGGTGAACAGCACCGCCACCCGCTCGCCGGGCGACACGGCGGTCGCCTCGGAGCCGCCGCCGGCCGCGGCCAGGGCCAGCAGGCCGCCGAGTCCCGCCGCCCCGGTGGGGCACACGTCGATTTCCGTGTGTTCGTGGGCGAGGCGATGCGCTCGACGGAAGTCGTCCTCGGACGCGACCAGGGGCCATCCCCCGGTCTTCAGCATTGCCTCGACTATGTCGATCCAGTCGTAGGTGATGTCGTCGAGGATTCCAGATGCGTACGACACCGGCTCCTGCTCCCACGCCCGCATGTAGCGCTCGGGATCGTAGCGCAGCCGACCCACCAGCTCCCGCAGCCGGTCGCCCTCGATCGGGCCGATCGACTCGGCGATCACGGCCCGTCTCCCGTTGTCCATGGCACCCTCAGGCATGGCTTGGGCGCGGACGATCCGGTCGAGGAAGTACGAGCTGTCCCGGGTGTTCGGAGCGCGCTCCGGCGCGAGCGACTCGAGCGCCAGCGTGTCCCAGGCCCGCACCAGGGGATGGTTGCCCTCGGGCTGAACGGCATGGACCACGGGCACGCGGGCCAGGTCGCCCCGGTCCGCCGCCGCGGCCAGCCCGGTCACCACCGCGGTGGCCAGCGCGCCCCCGCCGACCTGCACGAACAGCCGGTCGAGGCGGGCGGGGGCGCCGCCGTCGTGCTCGATCAGCGCGTCGACCATCTCCCAGGCCAGGGTCCGGCCGCCGTCGATGGTGGCCGGGGTCTCGGTCCCCTGGCACGAGAACGGAACCGCGCCGGCCTCGATGGCGGCCAGCATGGCGTGGTGGGCGGGGTCGCCGGGCACGCCCGGCTGGCGCTCGCAGCGCACCACCCGGCCGCCCAGCTCGGTGATGCGGTCGACCACCGCTTCGTTGGCCCACGTCGGCACGAACACGTCTATTGGCCGGCCAACGGCCCGGGCCACGACCGCCGCGGCCAACGCGGCGTTGCCGCAGCTGGCTATGGCGTAGGGCGCGGCATCGCGGCCGTCGCCGCCGGAATCGCCCAGCCGATGCGCCAGGGCGACGCCGAACAGGTGCCGGGCCTTGTGCGATCCCGACACGTTGCCCGTTTCGTCCTTGACCCATAGCTCGGCGTCGCCGATCCCGGCCGCCTCGGCCAGCTCGGGAGCCGGAGCGAACGGCGTGGGCTCGAACCCGTGTCCCTCGACACCGGCGACGGCCGTGTCGAGTTCGCCGATCGCGGTCGACGCCGCTTCAGGGTTCGCCGCACCCTCGGGCGCGAGTCGGCTCGCCTCGAGCCGTTCGGCGTAGCTCTCGAAGGTCGATGTCACGGCTGCCGCCAGTACCGCTCAGTCGTCGTCGCGGGCGCCGGTCTGGCCGTTGAACTCGACGATCATCTCGTCCCAGTCGTCTACGAAGTGGCGCATCCCGTCCCAGAACCGCTGGTCGCGCCGGGCCACGAAGTCCTCGAAGGCGGTGCCCTGCTGCTCGACCCAGGTGAAGTAGCCGAGGTTGAAGATCCGGCGCCGCTCGGCCTCCGAGCAGGCCAGGTGGCGCACCTCGCCGCCCGCGCCGTCGATGAGCCCCCGTCCGAAGGCCGACGCGGCGGCCACGTCGTCGTAACCGCCCCGATGGTGGCGCCCGATGTAGGCCTCCCGCTCGGCGTCGTACAGCTCGGAGCCGTCGGTGGCCACCGAGACGATCACGTCGTCGCGGCCCATGTCATGGGCCTCGGCCACCGCGATGGCGGCCAGCGCGTTGCACGACGACGAGTAGCCCATGTGGGTGAGCAGCCCGACCGTGCCTGCGTCGAGCCCGGCCCGGTCCACCAGATGGTCCCGTCCGGCCGGGGTGTTGAACAGCACGTCGAGCGAGTCGGTGCACACGTCGCTGACCGCCACGATGTCGTCGGTGTTCATCACGTTGTGGATCAGCGGAACATGCTTGTCGCCGATGCCCTGGATGTTGTGCTCGCCGTAGCCGTTCTCCAGCAGGGTCGGGCACTCCAGGGCTTCGGCGGCCACGATCCGGCACCCGTGGCGGTCCTTGAGGTAGTCGCCCGCGCCCAGCGTGCCGGCCGATCCGGACGCCGACACGTAGGCGGCCAGCCGGGAGCCCGGACGGTCGGCGGCGACGTGCTCGTAGAGCCGCTCCAGGGCCGCGCCCGTCACGCTGTAGTGGCCCAGGTGGTTGGAGAACTCGGAGAACTGGTTGACGATCACGTTGCCGGGGTCGAGGGCCATCTCGTTGCAGGCGTCGTAGATCTCCTTGACGTTGGACTCGGTGCCGGGCGTGCGCACGATGTCGTTGGCCGGGTCGAGCGTCCACTGCTCCAGCCAGTCGAAGCGGGCCTTGCTCATGCCGGCGGGCAGGACGGCCACGCCCCGGCAGTCCATGATCCGGCTGATGGCCACACCGCCCCGGGCGTAGTTGCCGGTCGACGGCCACACCGCCCGGTGCCGGGTCGGGTCGAACTGGCCGGTAACGAGCCTCGGGGCCAGGCAGGCGTAGGCGGCCAGCACCTTGTGGGCCCGGATCATGGGGAAGCGGTTGCCCAGGGCCAGCACGATGCGGGCGTCGACGCCGGTCATCTCCGGCGGCAGCTCCACATAGTCGGGCACGTCGTGGGGGCCGCTGCCGTCGAGGCGCCCGAACCAGTGGACCCGGAACAGGTTGGCCGCGTCCGGCTCGTTGCGGTCCACCCCGGCCAGCGCGGCCAGGCGGGCCGCCGGGATCGTGGACGGGTCGCGCAACTCAGCGAAGGTGGGCAGGGCGATGCGCCGGGCCCGGAAGCGCTCGACGGTATTGGTGTAGGCGTCGGGGTCGGCGACCTCGGCCGTCAGCCCGAGCGAGCGGTGCGCTCTTGAGACCTCGGCGTCGGAGATGGAGCTGGCATCTGTCATGCCCCAAGTATGGGGCTTAGATGGCCCGTTGGTGGCCTTCCCAGTAGGGGTCGCGCAGCTTGCGCTTGTAGAGCTTGCCGTTGGGGTCGCGGGGCATCTCGGTGGTGTAATCGATCGAACGGGGCAGCTTCTGGCGGCCGATGCGGTCCCGTAGCCACTCCAGGATCGCTTCGGTGGTGCCGTCGCCGGACTCCCAGCCTTCAAGCAGCTCGACCACCGCCTTGACCTCCTCGCCCGTGTCGGGATTGGGCACTCCGAACACAGCGGCGTCGCCCACTGCGGGATGCTGCACCAGCTCCCCCTCGATCTCCGCGGGGTAGATGTTCACGCCGCCCACGATGATCATGTCGTTGGCCCGGTCGTTGAGGAACAGGTACCCGTCGCTGTCGAGGTAGCCGACGTCGCCCACGGTGAAGAAGTCCCGCAGGCGGCTGGCCGCGGTCTTGGCCTCGTCGCCCTTGTACTCGAAGACGGCCCCCGGCATCTTCATGTACACCGTGCCCGACTCGCCCGGCGGCAGGTCGTTACCGTCGTCGTCGACCACGATCACCTCGCAGCCGGGCCAGGCCTTCCCGACCGTGCCGGGCCGCTCCATCCACTCCGCGGCCGACACCGAGGTGCCCCCGCCCTCGGTGGCCGCGTAGTACTCCCAGATGGAGTCGCCCCACCACTCGATCATGCGCCGTTTGGTCTCGATCGGGCACGGTGCGGCGGCATGCACCATGGAGCGCAGCGACGACACGTCGTGACGTTCCCGGACCTCGTCGGGAAGCTGCAACAGCCGGTTGAACATCGTCGGCACCATGTGTGAACTGGTCACCCGGTAGCGCTCGATGCGCTCCAGCGCGCCTTCTGCGGTCCAGCGGTCCATGAGCACCACGGTGTGGCCCAGGTGCAGCGACATAGTGGTCCAGTTGTTGACCGCGGTGTGGTACAGGGGTGCCTGGGTGATCTGAACGTTGCCGTCGTGGGGCTTCGACCCGAACAGCATCAGCAGCATGCCCGCGGTGGATGAGGCCTCGTCGGGCGGCCGGGAGTCCAGCGCCCGCCGTACACCCTTGGGCCTTCCGGTAGTGCCGGAGGTGTAGAACATGAACGACCCGGTGGCGAGGTCCTCCGGCGCAGGCCGCTCGCCGCTCTGGTCGCCGATCAAACCGTCGAACGGCCGGAAGCCCTCGACCGGCCCCCCTACGCAGAACCGGTTCTCCTCGGGCACGACACAGCCGTCGGGCGCCTTGACCGCCTTGACAGCCTCGTCGGCGAAGCGCTCGTGAACGATGAACGCCTTGGTCTCGGCGTCGTTGACGATGTAGTTGATCTCCGCGCCGACGAAGTGCCAGTTGATGGTGGTCACGTACAGGCCGCTCTGGTAGGCGGCCAGGCAGAGCGCGAGCTGCTCGAAGCAATTGGGCAGCACGGTCGTGACCTGATCGCCCTTGCCGAGTCCGGCGGCCCGAAGGCCCCGGGAGATCCGGTTGGTGAGGGCCGCCAGCTCACCGAAGGTCAAGTGGTCGTGCTCGGGATCGACCACCGCCAGGAAGTCGGGATCGGCCGCGGCAATGTTCCACAGCCCCAAGGCGTCGGTGTTTGCCATGAGCGGCAGTCTGCCAGCGTCGCGGATTCTTGGTGCGAGTTCTGGGTCTCCAGGACACAAGTGCGTCCCGAGATCTGCACGGAGGCGAGTAGGTTGGCCTGCTGTGAGCGATGAGCGATCCCTCAACGAGCAGGTCCGGCTCGACTACCGGGACTCGGTGGCGTGGATCACGATCGACCGACCCGAGTCCGGCAATGCCTTGACGCCGCCGTGCCGCGACCGGGTGCGCGACATCCTCAACGGACTCAACACCAGCCACCAGGCCCGCTGTGCAGTGATCACCGCGGTTGGCGACCGGTTCTTCTGCACCGGCGCCGACTTGCGCCACTCCTACGACGATCCCGACCGCTCGACCGAGGTGCCCGACAGGATCATGGGCGACGCCCGGCGCATGATGCTCGACGGCCAGTACGCGCTGTTCGACGCCCTGCTGGACTGCGACGTGCCCGTGATCGCAGCGGTCAACGGCACCGCAGCCGGTATGGGTGCCCACCTGGCGCTGGCCTGCGACCTGGTGATCGCCGGTGACCAGGCCAAGTTCGTGGAGGTGTTCGCCCGGCGGGGGCTGGTGCCCGACGCGCTGGGACCGTGGCTGCTGCCCCGCATCATCGGCGTGCGCCGCACCATGGAACTGTTCCTGCTGGCCGAGGACCTGCCGGCCGACCGGGCCCACGAGTACGGCCTGGTCAACCGGGTGGTGCCCCACGACGAGGTCCTGTCAGCTGCCGCCGAGTGGGCCGAGCGCCTGGCCGGCGGGCCGAGCCGGTCATTCGCTCTGACCAAGTGGCTGGTCAACCGCAGCCTGGACACTGATCGGGCCTCCATGGCCCACGACGAGGCGGTGGCCGTCGAGCTGAACGCAGGCACCGAGGACGCCGCCGAAGGAGTGGCCGCCTTCCAAGAGCGCCGCCCCCCCACCTGGAAGGGCTACTGACCTAGCTATTCCGGACCAAGCTCATCTCGGCGCGGACTTGGCGCTCACGAGTACGGCCGGTGGCAGAGCGACGCCTCAGGATGGGGTGCGTGACTCTGCGGTTGCCGGTAGATCGAGAGCCGTCTCGACTCTGCGCAGTGCGTCGAGGGTCGCTCCGTCACCTCCAGCCTCCATCCTTGCCAGCATGGACCGGCTGACCGACATTCTGGACGCCAACTCCCCCTGCGTGAGACCCGCCGCTTCGCGGCCGGCGCGGATCTCCTCGCCCACCTGGAGAGCTAGGCGCGCCGCAGCTAGCGCCTCTTCATGTTCCCCGCGCTCGGCCTCGGTCATCGACGCCAACCGTCGCCGCACAGTCTCTTCGAACGTCCTAGGCACCGTCACTCCTCCTCCTCGTCGGCGGGCCAGCCCGCCGCTGTGACCGATGCCAGGGCGCGCCGCGCACGCTGTAGCTGCACGCGTTCAGTCTGCCGCTGCTTGCGGAACACCGTCAACTACAGAGTTTCAAGTTATTCTATGCAAGCGCCATCAAATCGCTGATGTCGGGGACCGCGGTCAGATCGCTTAGCCGCTCGGCGAGGTCTACTGCGGCGGCATCGCCGATGACCGGGCGGGCAAGCGCGTCGAACTTCCTCCGGAGGTGCTCGCCCTGGGCCCGCAGATCGGTGGCGGGGCGGCTGACGTCATGGGCCGCCCGATGGATCCCACCGGGGGTCACAACCTCGACGAGAGTGGCAAGGTCGCCCACAGTGTCGTCCGTCTCGATCACAACGCGGGGCAGCAGCGCCTGAACCTCTGGACGGCTGATCGGATCGTCGTCGAAAGTAGCTACTGCCCTCGTGTCGGCGCCCGCCAGCACGAGGGCCTGAGTGCCCCGAAGGCTGAACTTGGCCTCTAGGCCGGTGACGGGGTTAGAGATGCCGCACATGTCGAGGATCGACGGGTTCACAGTCAGCGTTACCCGCTCGACCTCGTCGCGTTCGACTCCGTTGTCCAGCAGCGATGTCGTGGCTTCGATGCCTGCATGGGTGCAGTGGCAGGCGGCGTGGTGCTTGAACAGCGCCTGGGTCGTCGCCCAGCCGTTCCACCACTCCTCAATCCGGTCGCGGTCGAGTGCGCCGTTGCCGGCCGCGCCGGCCAGACCCTGGGCTCCGCCGACGGCGTCGCCGCTGGCCGTGCAGCCCCGTGACGCGAGCCGGGCTGCGAGCAGGCCCCGCTCGGCGGCCTGACCCGCGTGGAGGGGCTTGGTCATGGTGCCGAAGTTGGCCTTGAGCCCCGACGCGCTGCTGGCTGCGATGCCCATGGCCGTGCCGAAACCCTCCGTGTTGAGCCCCAGTAGCCAAGCCACCGCGGCCGCCGCGCCGAGCACTCCGACGGTGGACGTGGTGTGCCACCCCTTGGCGTAGTGCTCGTGGCCGATCGCCATACCGATGCGCGACTGGACTTCCACGCCCACCACGTACGCGGCCAGGGCGTCGCCACCCGAGCGTCCGTCCTGCTCGGCGGCAGCCAGCACCGCGGGCAGCACCGGCGCGGACGGGTGCCCCAGCATGACGGCGGACGAGTCGTCGAAGTCGAGCGCATGCCCGGCCGCGCCGTTGATCAGGGCGGCCCGACCCGGGTCGGCGCGCCGGTCGGTCCCGATCACCGAGCAGGCGCCGGCGTCAGTGGCGAGCTCCTCGCGCAGAATCCGAGAAAGCGGCTCCTGGCTGCCGGCCAACGCGCACCCGAACCAGTCGAGGATGCACTGGTGCGCGACCGCGAGCACATCGGGCGGGATCTGGTCGATCGTCAACCGGCCGAACCGCTCCCAGAGTCGGTCGGTGAGCGTGCTCACGCGACGACGCCCTTCACGGCGCGCAGCCTTCCACACCTGCCGCTCGCGTCCGGTGACCCCCGTTGCCGCCGCCCGTTCTGTGAGCAGAATTGCCGACCAGAGCAGCTCGGTTGCTCACAGAACGCTGGGGCTAGGAGAACGCGACGGGGAGGCTGGCCAGGCCTCTGAGAGTGAGCCTCCGCTTCCAGGGCGGGTTGTCGTCGAGGGGCGTCCATGTTCCGAACCGGTCCAGCAGCGCTTGCAGCACCACCTGGCCCTCCAGGCGGGCCAGCGCCGCGCCCAGGCAGTAGTGGATGCCCGACCCGAACGACAGCATCGGAACCTCGCTCCGGCCGACATCGAAGCGATCAGGGTCGTCCACCGCGGCCGGGTCGCGGTTGGCCGCTCCCAGCAGCGTCAGGACCCCGTGACCCTGGGGGATGGCGTGACCACCGATCTCGGTGTCGGCCCTGACGTAGCGACCGTCGATCTGCACGGGCGGCTCGAAACGCAGCACTTCATCCACCGCGGACGGCACCAGCGAGCGGTCGGCCCGCAGCCGGACCAGCTGATCGGGATGGCGCATCAGGGTGTGGACCATGTTGCCGATCAGGTTCATGGTGGTCTCGAAGCCGGCCGCGTAGATGAGCGAGACCGTGACAGCCACCTCCGGCTGGGTGAGGCGATCCTCGCCGTCACTGGCCGCGATCAGCCCCGACAACAGGTCGTCGGCCGGCTCGGCCCGGCGCCGGTCGATCAGATCGTGCAGGTAGCCGTTCACCTGCGCGGAGGCGGCCTCGGCCCGCTCGGCCTCCCCGGGTTGCCGGGTCGGTTCGAGGGTGGCGGCCAGGTCCGACACCAGCGGCCGCAGCCAGTCCCGGTCGGCCACCGGCACCCCGACCAGCTCGCTGATCACGTTGGCGGGCAGCGGGAAGGCCAGCGCGTCGATCAGGTCGCATTCCTGTGCCTCAGCTATCGGGGCGAGCAGTTCCTCGGTCATGGCCCTGACGATGGGTCGCAGCCGCTCGACCCGGCGGGGGGTGAACGCCCGACTCACCAGCGACCGGATCCGGGTGTGGTCGGGAGGGTTCAGGAACAGCAGCGAGCGGGGGACGTCCGCCCTGCGCTGGCGTGAGGGCGATAGCAGCGAGGGCGCTTCCTCGCCGGGCTCGGGACTGCCCAACCGCTGATCGCGCAAGGCGGCCCGGCAATCCTCGAAGCGGGTGAGGATCCAGAAGTCGGAGAACCCGGTCCTGTGCACCGGCGACGTCTCCCGCAGCTCCCGCAACAGCGGGTAGGGATCAGCGATCACGTCCGGGTCGGTGATGATCCGCAGCAACAGCTCGTCGCTCATGAGCCGCCTCCCCGCCCGACCACCGGGTTCTGGGCCAGAGCCACAGATATCTCGGCAGCCACGGCTGCATTGGACTCGGCCAGCGCGAGGTTGGCCTGAACGGCCGCCCCACCGGTGGCCGCGGCCAGAGCGGTCAACACCACCGGAGTCACGTCACCGCCCGACACCCCGTCGCGGCGGGCGGCAGCCTCAGCGACCTTGACTGCTTCATCGACCTCTGCAACATCGAGTTCCGCAGAGGCAGGTACCGGGTTGGCTATCAGCATCCCGCCCGGGTGCCCGAGAGCGCCGGCAGCCCGGAACGCGGCCGCCGCCTCCTGACCGTTGTTGACGATGCTGGTCAGCTCGAGTCCGCCGTCGCGCACGTAGAAGGCCGGGAAGCGGTCGGTGCGCCAGCCCAGCACGGCCACCCCGAGCGTCTCCAGCCGCTCGAAGGTGAGCGACACGTCAAGAAAGGACTTGACCCCCGACGCCACCACCACCACCCGGTGGCGGGCCAGGGTCTCCAAGTCGGCGCTCACGTCGCCGCTGCGGTCTACGCCGCGATGGACGCCGCCGATGCCGCCGGTAGCGAATACCTCGATGCCCGCGGCGGCGGCCAGCGTCACCGTGGCCGACACGGTGGTCACCCCAACATCGAGACCGGCGGCCGCGGCCGGTCCGAGATCGCGGGCGCCGAGCTTCACCGAGCCGCCGAACAGGCGCTCGGCTTGGGCGAAGTTCGCGCCGACGACGGCCTGGCCGTCGAGCACACCGCACAGTGCCGGTACGGCACCCGCGGTCCACACCGCAGCCTGCACCCGCTGGAAGCACTCGCGGTTGGCGGGCTCGGGCAGGCCCAGTTCCGAGAAGATGGTCGACTCCAGCGCGACCACAGGGGCACCCGAGGAAAGCGCGGCCGCTACCTCAGACCCGATGCGCAGCGTCCCGTCCACGCAACGAGGGTACGACAGCGGTGGTCGCGAGCGGACTCGGCGATGCCTACGTCGGCCTGTGGATGCGACCGTAGTATCGCTCCGTGAGCTCTGATCCGACCGCCTCCGAACTCGTTGACGACTTCAACGCGGCCATCGCGACGTTGACTGCCCCCGGGGCGCCCTTCGGCTGGACCGTGCGGGACGTCAACGGCGCTTCCGTGCGGGTCTACGACAACGCCATACCGGACATGCGGGCGGTGTGGGCGATGTCGGCCGCCCACGGCGACAAGGACTACCTCGTGTACGGCGACGAGCGCTACAGCTACACCGAGGCACACGCCCGGGTGCGTGCCCTGGCCCGTCACCTGCGGACCGAGCACGGTGCTGGGCGCGGCACCCGGGTGGCCATCTCGATGCGGAACTACCCCGAGTGGGTGCTGTCGCACTGGGCTGCCATGTCGGTAGGCGCCGCGGTCGTGGGCATGAACTCCTGGTGGACCAGACCCGAGATGGAGTTCGCGCTGGACGACTCCGACCCGGTCGCGCTGATCATCGACGGCGAGCGACTGGAGAGGCTGGGATCGGCCCGTGACGATGTTCCGCTCATCGTCACCCGCCATGACGGCGAGTTACCGGCGGCAGCCCGGATCTGGGACGAGGTAGCCGATCCTGCGACCGCGCCCGGAACCCTGCCAGAGGCCGACATCGACCCCGACGACGACGCCCTGATCTTCTACACCTCAGGCACGACCGGCACCCCCAAGGGCGCCCAACTCACCCACCGCGCCGTGGTTCACAACCTGCTCAACATGGTCTTCCTCACCGCCTGCGGCGACGCGGCCCGAGCCCAGCGGATGGCACGCTCCGGCCACGAAGAGCCGCCGCCGGAGGCTCCGCCGGTCATCGCCATGCTGCCGGTGCCGCTGTTCCACGTGACCGGGTGCAACTGCGTGCTGCACACGGTCACCATCGCGGGGGGCTGCCTGGTGATGATGTACCGCTGGGATGCTGCGGAGGCCCTACGGCTGATCGAGCGGGAGGGGGTCACCGTCTTCACCGGGGTGCCCAGCATGTCCCGGGAGATGCTGCAGCATCCCGACTGGGAGAACGCCGACACGTCGTCGCTGCGCTCGATGGGCGGCGGCGGCGCGGCCATCCCCACCGACCTGGTGCGACGGATCGACGACGGGCTCTCCCAGGGACGCCCCGGCGTCGGCTACGGGCTGACCGAGACCGCCGGCGTCGCCACCGCCATCAGCAACGAGTTCTACGTGGCCAACCCGTCGTCGGTCGGGCCGCTGGTGCCTTGCATGGAGGCCAAGATCGTCGACGAGGAGGGAGCGAGGCTCGACCCCGGCCAGCGGGGTGAGCTGCTGTTGAGGGGCCCCAACGTGATGAAGGGCTACCTGAACCGGCCCGACGCCACCGCCGAGGCCATCGTCGACGGTTGGTTCCGAACCGGCGACATTGCCGAAATCGATGCCGACGGGTGGATCTTCATCAAGGACCGGATCAAGGACGTGGTGATCCGCGGCGGGGAGAACATCCATTGCTCGGAGGTGGAGAACGCCCTCTACGAGCTGGACGAGGTCGCCGAGGTCGCCGTGTTCGGCCTGCCCGACGAGCGTCTGGGCGAGGAGGTGGCCGCCGCGGTGGTACTCGCCCCGGGCGCCGAGCTCGACCAGGCCGCGCTGGCCGAGCATCTCGGAGGCCGCCTGGCCCGCTTCAAGCATCCCCGCCGCGTGTGGTTCCTCGATGAGCCCCTGCCCCGCAACGCCAACGGCAAGTTCCTCAAGCGCGAGCTGCGCGACCGCTTCACCGCCGCCCCCTGATGCCAGGCCGGCTCAGCCCGCTACTCAGCGGGAAGCCAGCACGGCCAGACGCTCGACGGCTTCGGTGAGCACTTCGGGCCGCTTGCATGCCGCGAAGCGCACGAAGGGCGCGCCCATCGCCTTGTCATCGCACAACACCTGGACGGGAACAGCCACCACCCCGCACCGCTCGGGCAACGAGCGGCAGAATTCCAGGCCATCGGACGCGCCGAGGGGGCGGATGTCGGCGGTGATGTAGTAGGTGCCCTGGGGCACCACCGGCGCGAAGCCCGCGGCTGACAGCCCATCGCACAGCAGGTCGCGCCGGGCTTGAAGATCGGCGGCGAGGCCGTTGAAGAACTCGTCACCGAGACGCAGCCCGACCGCCACCGCGGGCTGGAACGGGCCCCCGCTCACGTAGGTGAGCAGCTGCTTGGCCGCCTGCACCGCCCGCACCAGCTCAGGGCGGGCGCACACCCAGCCGATCTTCCATCCGGTGAACGACAGCGTCTTGCCGCCCGACGAGATCGTGACGGTGCGGTCGGCCATGCCGGGCCGGGTGGCCAGCGGCACATGGGCGTCCTGGTCGAAGACCAGGTGCTCGTACACCTCGTCGGTCACCGCGATCACGTCGTGCTCGACGCACAGGCGGGCGATGATGTCGAGCTCGTCCGGGCTGAACACCTTGCCGGTGGGGTTGTGCGGGGAGTTGAGCAGCAGCATCCGGGTGCGGGGGCCGAAGGCGGCAGCCAGCTCGTCGGGATCGAAGGTGTAGGCGGGCGGCCGCAGCTGCACCAGGCGGTACGTGGCGCCGGCCATCGAGACGTCCGCCGGGTAGATGTCGAAGTAGGGCTCGAAGATCACCACCTCGTCGCCGGGTCCGGTCAAAGCCAGGATCGAGGCGGTGACGGCCTCGGTGGCGCCCGCGGTGACCAGCACCTCGGTGTCGGGATCGAACTCCAGGCCCCAGAACCGCTTCTGGTGCTCGGCCACAGCCTGACGCAGCACCGGGTAGCCGATGCCAGGCGGGTACTGGTTGAAGGTGCCCCCGATGGCTTCTATGGCGGCCTCGGCCACGGCAGCCGGCCCGTCGGTGTCGGGGAAGCCCTGGCCGAGGTTGATGGCGCCCGTGCGCACCGCCAGCGCCGACATCTCCGCGAACACCGACGCCCCGCCGAAGGGCTGCAGGCGCTCGCACAGATACGGCAGGCGCTCGGCAGTCATCACCACAGACTACGACGGGAGCTTCGGACGACTAGCTCTGATGCCGGTCTCAGCCGGGAGCGGGCGCAACATACTCAAGCAGGAACTCCCAGGCTTCATCATTGAGCTCTCCCGCGACGCGGGCCACGACCCTGCCATCGGCGGCGATCCCGACCGTGTAGGGGAAGCCCCCCAGGCCGTAAGCCTCGCCGATCTCGTTGGCCGCGGAGTCGCGCACGACCACGGCGGGCCATTGCTCCTCCTCGAACCAGGTCGACGGCGGGTAGTTGGGGCGTCCGGAGTCGACGGCGGTGCTGACCGCGATCACCGCGACGCCGGCGGGCAGCTGGTTGTTGGCCATCCAGTCGGCGATCCGGGGCAGCTCCCGCTGGCAGTGCGGGCACCAGTGGGCGAAGAAGCCGATCACCTTTGCCGTGCCGTCACCGGGCAGCACGCTCACCTCGGTGCCGTCGAATGTCGTCGCTGCGAAGGCCGGGGCTCGCATCTCCATGGCGGGATCAGGCTCCTCACCCTCGAACCGCGGCAGCGGCGCGCCCTCGATGCTGACGTCGGACACCTGGGCCACGTCGGTCTGCGCCTGCTCCGCGTCCCGGCTGGCGAGCAGGGCGACCCCTACGGCCACCGCCACCAGCACGACGACACCGACGATCATCCACTTCAGCAGCGGATTCGAACCGGAACCGGCCCGGCTGCCGGACGAACGGGAACCGCTGCGGGACTTGTGGACCTTGGGCCGGTTGCTCATCGGCCCGACCGTAGCGAAAGCAGCAGCAGACCGGCGACCCCAATGAAGCCGCTGCCGGCCATGAACGGGATCGACACGAAGCCGAAGCTGTCCACCCACTGGTACGTGCAGGGAGCGGCCACGTCGCAGGTCGAGCCCTGATCGGGGAACAACTGCAGCTGGTAGTGGTACACCGACAGCGCCAGGCCGGCCAGTGCCAGCGGAAGCCCGTACCAGCTGCCCCGCCGGTCGCGCCGGATCAGCGCCACCGCCAGCACCGGCACCAGGGCGTACATGCAGATCCGCTGGTACCAGCACATCTCACAGGGCGGGTATCCGGCGACGTCGGAGTAGTACAGGCTCCCGGCGGTCGACACCGAGGCGATCACCAGCGCCAGCGGCAGCAGGACCGGCCGAAGCAGGCGGGCGCGGGCCGCAGCCCCCGGAGCCAGCGCGGCGACTGCGCCCCAGCAGCCGATGAGCAGCGACCCCAGGGCCAGCACCGCGAAGAAGTCCGACACCTGACCGACGCTCACGCTCCCAGCCTGCCCCGAACCCGCCCAGATTGCTTCATTCGTGCATTGCTATTTCCATTGACATGGGATTACATTACTTTTCATGTCAGATCTGATGGCTATGGACACCGAGCGGGCGAAGGAACTGCGCCAGCGGATGGAGACCGCAGCCAACGACCTCGACTGGGACGCCCAGGCGCTGGAGAGTCCGCTGGCGGAGGCCGCATCGCTGCTCGGAAGCCCTCTCCCGGACATCGGTGGCGGTGCCCGCCGGGTGGCCGGCGAGCTTCGAGACAGCGCCCTGGACCTTCAGGAGCGCACTCGCCTGGTGCTGTCCGGAGGACCGGAGATGAACGAGGGTCTGGGCGCGATGGAGCGCATCCGGGAGCACTTCACCATGATCGAGTCGCGCGGCAACCCGGACAAAGCCGACGGCCTGCTCTCTCGCCGCGACCTGCGATGGGCGGTCCACTCCGCCGACTCGGCCACTGCCGCGGCCGCGGGCTGGCTGCTCGACCACGACCGCTTCTTCGATCAGGTCGAGACGGCCAAGCACAACGACGACTACCTCGACGGGGTCCACACCGGCGAGTTCTCGTTCGATCCGGACGACCGCGACGGCCTGATGAGCCGCGACGACATCGACGCCTTCCTAGACAAGACCGCGGCGTGGACGGCACTGCTGCCCCACGCCGCCACGATCGACGCGGCTGGCAACGGCGCATCGGATGGATCCATGAGCCGGGCCGACTTCGAAGCCTTTCTCGCCGACTACAGCCTGACGGCGGAGGAGGCGAGCGCCGTGCGGCAGGTGCTCGACGACCGCGCCGACCACACCTCAAGCGGCGGGGTCGGCTTGGGCGGCGTGCTCGATGGCCTGTCGTTCGTGCCCGTCATCGGCGATGTCATCGACGGGGCTCGGTCGATCTACTACTCGCTGCACGGCGAATGGGGCACGGCCTCGCTGTTCGCTCTGGGCCTGGTTCCCCTGCCAGGGCTGTCGTCATCAGGCCTGCGGGGGGCCAAGAAGGTGGTGGACAGGGTGACCAAGGTGGCCCGCATGGTCGGCTCCAAGGAGGCGAGCAAGGAGGCCGCACGGTTGGCCATGAAGGGCACCGCAGCCAACTACGTGGCCTACGCGGGCGCCAAACAGGCCAGCGGGGCGCTCGACTCCGACCTAGACATCGACGAGTCGGTCGATTACGTGCTCGACGACGTGCTCGGCCCGCAGATCGAAGACCTCCTTGAAGAGGACCTCGACCCGGTGCTCCGAACGCTGCTCACCGACCGGCTGGAGCAGTCCCTCACCGACCGGCTGGACCTCGATACCCGAGTGCATCTGTCGGAGGCCAACACGGTGATCGCTCGCCGCATCGCCGAGCATCACGCCTTCGAGGCCATCTTCCGG
Organism: Acidimicrobiaceae bacterium; assembly: GCA_009843915.1. Lineage (GTDB taxonomy): Bacteria > Actinomycetota > Acidimicrobiia > Acidimicrobiales > Aldehydirespiratoraceae > Aldehydirespirator. The sequence goes on from VYCM01000138.1 coordinate 40,019, forward strand.
AACATGAAGCCGGGGTGAGACGGCCGGATCCCAACGGGCCTTCGTCGGCTCAGGCGGACCGTAGAGCCTCGGTGGGCGACACCCGAGCGGCTCGGATCGCCGGATAGAGACCGGCTATCGCCCCGATCGCCAGTGAGGCGGCGATCCCACCCAACAGCGCTGCGAGAGGCACAATGACCCGCCATCCCTGAACGGCGGAGTACGCGTAGGTGACGGCCACCCCCAGGAGTATTCCGGAGGCGCCTCCCAGGAATGCGAGGGTGAGCGCCTCGGTCAGGAACTGCCTGCGGATGTGGGCCCGGGTCGCGCCGATGGCACGGCGCAGACCGATCTCGCCGCGACGCTCGACCACTCCCATCACCATGACGTTGGCGATACCGATGCCGCCGACGATCAGCGCCACCGCCCCCAGGCCTAGGAACAACCCGGTGAAGGAGCTCTCCGCGGCAGCCTGAGCCTCCAGGAGGTCTGACGGCCGGCTGATCTGAACCTCCTCGGGGTTCTCCGGATCGACGGTCGCGCCGAGCACGCCGCGGGTCTCGTCGAGGTATTCCTGATCGACGCGCAGATAGAGGCGCGACGGGGCCAGATCCACTTCGTAGTAGCTCTCGGCCGCACTGTCCCCGATCAGCACAGCTCGGTCGAGGTCGGCAGCCAGCGCGAAGGGCTCCAGTACTCCTTGAACCTCGATCCACCGTCCACCGACATAGAGCAGTACCGGCTGGTCGAGATTCCGGATCCCCAGGCGCTCGGCCGCGACCGAGCCCACCACCGCGGCCGGATAGGACGTGGTCGCCGCGGTGAGGAACGAGCCGTGGGCCACGCCGCCGTTGAGGGTGCGGACCAGGCCCGGGTCGGTGCCGAAGACCTGGATGCCGCCGGTGCGGTCCGCAGGCACCAACTCGTTGCGGTACGCGCCGACGTCGATGGAGTACACCGCCGAAGCCGCCTCGACGGTGGCGACACGGCCGACCCGCTTGAGGGCCGTCTCCGGCAGCGCGGCATCGCCGGCGCCGAAGCCGGTCCCGGCCTCGATGGTCAACAAGTTGGTGCCCAGCGCGGAGATCTGATCCAGCAAGGCTGACTTCGACGACTCCGACAGGCCCAGGACGCCCACCAGGGAAGCGATACCGATGGCGATGCCGAGGGCTGAGAGCACCGAACGGAGCTTGCGGGCAGCCAGGGACCGCAGCCCGACCCGCACAGCCTCCCAGAGCCCCAGCCGGCTGGGGGCGACGGGAGCCATTATCGGGCCAGCGCCTCGGTGTCCTGCTCGAGCCGCCCGTCGAGGATCTTCAGGCAGCGGGGCAGGGCTGACGCGATGCTCTCGTTGTGGGTGATGACCACGATGGTGCGTCCCTCGCCGTGCAGCGACGCGAAGAGGTCCATCAGCGACTGCGAGGCCTCAGAGTCGAGGTTGCCGGTGGGCTCGTCGGCCAGGACGAAGGCCGGATCATGCACCAGCGCCCGGGCCACAGCCACCCGCTGGGTCTCGCCCCCGGAGAGCTGCTCGGGTCGGTGCCACATCCGAGGGCCGAGACCGACGCGATCCAGCACTGCCTCAGCAGCCTCGCGTCTCTCCGTCCGGGCGACACCCGCGTACAGGAGCCCGTTGGCCACGTTGTCGATGACCGGGACTCCGGCCAGCAGGAAGAAGCGTTGGAACACGAAGCCGACCCGCCGCCCGCGGATGGCGGCGAGGCTGTTGTCGTCGAGCACCGAGGTGTCGATTCCCTCTATCAGCACGGAGCCGCCGGTTGGATTGTCGAGGGTGCCCATCACGTGCAGCATGGTGGACTTGCCGCTGCCCGAGGGACCGACTACGGCCACCATCTCGCCCCTGGTGATCCGCACCGAGACCCGGTCCAGGGCGGTCACCGGCGGCGAGCCCGGATACTGCTTGGTGACCTCGCGCAGCTCGATGGCCGGCGCCTCCGGCTCGGGTGCCGCGAGATTCTCCCGGGGGCGGTTCACCGCGGGACCACCACCGACATTCCGGCCGAGAGCTCCGGGCTGCGGACCTCGACGTCCCCGTCCACGAACAGGCCGGTCTCCACGCCGATGAGGCGGAGCGAGCCGTCCACGGCCACAACCTCCAGCGCGTAGCCGCCCTCGACCAGGGCCAGCAGGGCGGTGGCCGGCACCACGAGGGCGTCCTCGATGAGCGTCTCGGTGATCTCGACGTCGACGGTCGCTCCGATCCAGACCTCCGAGGCGGGCTCGGCCAGAAGGATGGTCACCTCGACCGCGTTCTCGCCCGTCTGTTCGTCGAGCACCGGCGACGGGTTGATTGAGGTGAGCGTGCCTGCGATATCGGTGTCATCGGGCAGCTCGACATTGACGATGATTCCTTCGGACACCAGGTCCCGGTCACTGAGGGGTACCCGGGCGGTGACTCGCTGGGTGGTAGACATCTGGCCGTCGACGGGTGCCTGAATGACGGTGAGCGTCGCGAGGGCAGTTCCGGCCGCCAGCTGCTGGCCCACTTCGATGCCCTGGGACCACGACCCGACGCGCACCGGCCCTGCCACGAACAAGATGTCGGCCACACCGACCATCCCGTCAGCGTCCTGGCCGTTGGCCTCCTGCCAACTGCGTACCGCCGCCCCGGTGGCCTCGTCGAACACGCCGTCGATCGCGAAGCCGTCCTCGTTGCCATGACCGAATTCGGCAAGGTTCTTCTCTAGCTGGCGCACGTCGTCGCCGGACAGCCCGAGCTTCATGGTCCGGTAGGCGGGCGTGCTGCCGTACATGACGATGAGCGAGTTCTGCCCGGCACCCAGCTCAGCCAGATCGGCCTCGGCGCTGGCCACCGAGGCCTCCGCGCTCGCCACCGAGGCTTCCAGCGCCTCGATCTCCTCGGAAGAGTGTCCGGCCATCAAGTCGGCCAGTGCGTCGTCCGCGGCCAGCACCGCGGCTTCGGCCAGTTCGATCTCCGCCGGGGTGGGCCCTTCGAACAGGTCCTCCAGCGCCTCCTTGGCGTTGGCGAGTTCCGCTCTGGCCGCCATGCGGTCTGCCTCGCTGGGGTTCTCGATGGCGTCGAGCGCTTCGAGGGCGGCTTGCACCTCAGCTTCGGCCTCGTCCAACTCAGCCGCCGACGCGCCGCCCAGCAGATCGGCCAGCGCCTCCTCAGCACTCAACACCGCCGCCTCGGCCGCATCCAACTCAGCCGCCGACGCACCCTCCAACAGATCGGCCAGCGCCTCCTCAGCACTCAACACCGCCGC
>VYCM01000074.1 GCA_009843915.1 Acidimicrobiaceae bacterium
CGGCCAGCACCAGCGACACCAGCGCGGCCTGGTCCTGCCCGTAGCCGAGCCCGCCGGCGCCCTGCGGCAGCATCGGGTGGGCGTAACCCGCTCCGGCCAGCAGCCTCCACCACTGCTCGACGGTCGCGTCGGGGTCCCAGTGCTCGTCGCAGAAGACCTCGACCTCGGCGCGCACGGTGGCCGCGTCGACCTCGGATGGGGCGGAGACGGTGTCGGTCATGGTCCTAGGTGGGTTGGGGCTGGTTCAGGTAGGCGACGTTGTCGAGCATGATGGCGCGGCGGTCGGCGTCGGAGAAGCCCTTCAGATCGGCCAAGTAGTCGAGGGGCTCGGGCATCCCCTCGATGTGAGGCCAGTCCGATCCGAAGATCACCCGTTCGGCGCCCATCAGGGCGGTGACCTCATTGACGTCGTCCTCCCAGAACGGGTTGACCCAGACGTGGGCCTTGAAGGTGTCGATCGGGTGGTCGTCGAACCATCCGCTGCTCTTCCTGGCCATCTGGGAGAACTTGCGGAACATGGGCGCCAGGAAGTCGGAGCCGTTCTCCACCGAGGCCACCCGCAGGTTCGGGAAGCGGTCGTAGATCTTCTCGAACACCGACTGCATCAGCCAGTCCTGGGCGGCCCGCTCGATGGCGAAGGCCCGCAGGTTTGGAGCGCCCATCAGGCCGCTGCCCAGATTGGCTGAGAACTTGTCCTCCGCGTAGCCCTGGGACGAATAGCCCGAGTCCGAGGCGTGGATCACCACGGTCACGCCGGCGTCGTCGATGAGCTGCCACACCGGGTCGAACATCGTGTGGAACGGCGACACCTGGCCGGTGCGGGTGGTGACCGCGGCCGGGCGCATCACCAGAATCCTGGCGCCCAGCCCCAGCACCCGCACCACCTCGGCGGCCGCAGCCGCGGCGTCGGCCAGCGCGATGTACGGCGCGCCGAAGATGCGCTCGGAGCAGTTGTAACCCCAGTCGTCGTGCAGCCAGCGGTTGAAGCCGCCCATCATGGCCACCACCGCGTCGACGTCGTGGCGGAGCAACTCCTCATACAGCACGCCGAGAGTGGGGAACAGCCAGATGGCCTGCAGTCCCTGAGCGTCCATCACATCGAGCCGGGCCTGCGGGTTCATGTAGTGCCCGGGGAGCGGCTCGCGGTCGCGCAGCAATTCGGCCGGTCTCCGGCCGTCGGGGTTGCCTCTGAAGTAGTCGCGCAGCGCTCCGGGCTTGGCGATGGGGTTCCAGGTCGGGTTGGTCACGGCCCGAGCCAGCCTGCCACCCACGAGGTGGTGCTTGCGGCCGTCTATGTCCACCCACTGCACCACCCTGGACTGCATGCGGGGGTCTACGTGGCGGGTGAACGCGTCGAGGGCCTCGTAGTAGTGGTTGTCGGCGTCGAAGGGCCGGTAACCGAGGTCGTCGGCGGTGAGTGGGGACGACTGGTCGGGCGGGGCGGATAGGTCGTCGGGTGCCACGGGGTCACGCTACCGTGTGGGCCGATGCCGCCCAAGGTCTTCACCACGTCACAGCTGCAGGCCCGCACGCTCAAGCGGGGCGAGAAGGTGAGGCTCGTGTCGGAGCTGCCCGGCGTTCCCCAGGGCAGCGAGGGCAAGGTGGCCATGGCCAACGGGTTCACCTGGAACCGCTACTGGGTGAGGCTGGTCGACGGCCGGGTGGTGGGCCACATCGATCACGACGACCTGGTACGCACCAAGGACTACGAGAGGTACCTGGTCGCCCGCGATCGAGAGGCGGAGGAGGCCGAGCAGGCCGCGCTGGCGGCAGCCGAGGCCGCGGACGCAGGCCCGCAGGACGGACCAGCCGACGACGAGGCCGGGGATGGCGCCGGTTCGGGAGAGGCCGTCGTCAACGGTGTGGCTGTCCCCGCCTACCTCCTCCAGCGCTCGGCGGACGCCCGGGTCAGACTCGGCGCCTGAGTCACGCCGTGCTACGGTAGGCGTCGGCGAACCGGAGCCGCCCGTCTGGCTCAGTGGTCAATTGGGTTCTCAGACGGACGGCTCCGGCCAACCATGAGCGTACATCTTGCACACTGAAATGCATTGACATCGCTATCGCTCGGATCGTGCAGTCGAAGCCGACGCGGGGCTCTTCGCCTATCCGCTCCACTCCCCCAGCCGGCGCATCGCCTCGGCCATGTCCTCGGTGGCGCCCGCGTAGGAGAACCGGGCGTAGCGGTGGCCCTCGGCCGGGTCGAAGTCGATGCCTGGAGTGACCGCCACTCCCAGTTCGTCGAGCCAGCGCTTGCACAGCGTCTGGCTGTCGGCGGCTAGGTGGTCCACGGCTGCGTAGACATAGAACGCTCCGTCGCTGGGAGCCAGGCGGTCGATCCCGGCCGCAGGGAGCCCTTCACGCAGGATGGCTCGGCTGGTCGCGTAGCGGGCCACGTTGGCTTGCAACTCTTCGTGGCAGTCGAAGGCCGCCACCGCGGCTATCTGCGAGAGGGTGGGGGCCGAGATGAAGAAGTTCTGGGCCAGCCGGCGGACGGGCTCCACCAGATCGTCGGGAGCGACCACCCAGCCGAGGCGCCAGCCGGTCATCGAGAAGTACTTGGAGAAGCTGTTCACCACCAGCGCGTCAGCGTTGAGGCCGAGCGCGGTGGGGGCCGGGTCGCCGAAGGTGATGCCGTGGTAGATCTCGTCGGCCACCAGGCGCACTCCATGGGCTGTGCACCAGTCCGACACGGCCGCCAGTGCGCGGCCGTCGAGCATCGTCCCCGACGGGTTGGACGGAGAGGCCAGCACCAAGCCGTCGACGGAACCGGTGCGGCGGACGAGATCCTCCAGCAGGTCCGGTGATGGCTGGAATCGGGTCTCGGCCGAGGTCGGAAGGGTCACGACCTCCACGTTGAGGGCTTGCAGCGCGTTGCGGTAGCACGGATAGCCCGGGGAGGACACCACGACCCGGTCGCCGGCGTCGAAGGCGGCCAGGAACGACAGGACGAAGGCCCCCGAGGCACCGAAGGTCACGACGATGCGGCCGGGGTCGACGTCGACGCCGTACCAGGAGTCGTAGTGCTCGGAGATCCGTCTCCTCAACGACTCCAACCCCGCGGCGGTGGTGTAGCCGAGCACGTCCGATTCGAGCGCGGACCTGGCGGCCCGGATTACGCCGGCGGGCGCCGGGGTGGACGGCTGGCCCACCTCGAGATGCAGCACCTCGCCACCGGCTGCTTCGCGCTCCTCGGCAGCCCGCATCACCTCCATCACGTAGAACGGGCTGATGTCCGATCGCCGGGACTCCTGCAACGCCACGCCGGCCATGATGCCAGCACCGCCGGCCCGGTATGGTGTCGGCCCGTGGACGTGTTCGTCTTCGGGATCTGCGGCGGCTCAGGCGCGGGCAAGACAACCCTCACCAGGAGACTGGTTCCGCGCCTCGGCCCGGGTGAGGTGAGTGTCCTCGCCTTCGATGCCTACTACCGCGACCTCAGCCATCTGTCCTTCGCCGAGCGCCGGGCCGGGAACTTCGACCACCCGGACTCCCTGGACGGCGAACTGTTCCTGCAGCACCTCGACGCCCTCAAGCAGGGCATCGATGTGGACGTGCCCGTCTACGACTTCTCCACCCACACCATGACCGGACACTTCGAGCGGGTGGAAGCCGCTCCCCTGCTATTGGTGGAGGGCATCCTGCTGCTGGCCTTCGAGGAGGTCGCAGAACGGCTCGATTACTCGATTTTCATGGACGTGCCCGAGGACGTGCGGCTGCATCGTCGAATCCATCGCGACGTGACCGAGCGTGGCCGCCCCGAAGACCATGTCCGCCGGCAGTTCGCGGCCACCGTCGCACCCATGCACGACGCCTACGTGCAGCCCAGCGGCCACCGGGCCGACCGGGTCGTGACCGGTGACGCCTCCGACGAGTTCGTCGACGAGTTGATGGCCATGCTGGCACCCGGCATGGCCGCAGCGCCCGCGGGATAGTCGCCGCTAGAGGGCTACGCCCTCGTTGGCTAGCAGCTTGGCTTTCGTCTCGGGGCTGTTGCCGTAGTTGCCCACTCCCCCGCTGCTGGGCACCACCCGGTGGCACGGGACCAGCAGCGGCACCGGATTGCGGGCCATGGCCGTGCCCACGGCGCGGGCGGCCCTGGGCCGTCCCACGACGGCAGCCAGCTCGCCGTAGGTGCGGACCTCGCCCCGGGGGATGCGGGCGGTGGCCCGCAGGACCTCCTGCTGGAACGGCGAGCGCGACGACAGGTCGACGGGCACGTCGGTGCGGCCGGTGGCGAGAGCCTCGCTCACCCTGGCCACCAGCTTCGGATCAGGATCGGGATCGGGCTCGACGTCGGTGCCCACCTCGTCGCGCATGTAGTCGACGAACCGTCCGGGGTCGGGCTCGTGGCCGCTGGGGGTGATCTGGAGACCGGACACCCAGCCGTTCGAGTGGGCCACGAACACCGGCCCAGCGGGACTGTCGGCCATGAACCACAGGTGCGGCTGGCCTGCCCTCTCGGGTACTGACTCCGGCGCGTCCATGGTCGTACCGTAGTTGCCGGCTACGACAGCTCCGGGATCGCCCAGTCCACGGGTTCTCGCCCCGCCGCGACAAGGGCCTCGTTGGCCCGGCTGAAGGGACGGCTGCCGAAGAATCCGCCCGAGGCCGACAGGGGCGACGGATGGGTCGACTCGATCACCGTGTGCCGGCTGGCGTCCACCAGCGCCTTCTTGCGGCGGGCCGAGCCGCCCCACAGGATGAACACCACCCGCTCACCCTTGTCGTTGACGACTCGTATCACCTCGTCCGTGAAGGTCTCCCAGCCTCTGCGCTGGTGGCTGGCCGCCTGGTGGGCCCGGACGGTGAGGGTGGCGTTGAGCAGCAGCACCCCCTGGCGGGCCCAGTGCTCCAGCGAGCCGTGACTTGGGACAGAAGCGCCGATGTCGTCGTGCAACTCAGTGAGGATGTTCACCAGAGACGGCGGCTTGGTGACTCCGGGGCGCACCGAGAAGCAGAGCCCGTGGGCCTGCCGGGGTCCGTGGTAGGGATCCTGGCCCAGGATCAGCACCTTCACCGACGCGTACGCGGTGAGGTGCAGGGCCGCGAAGACTTCGTCGTGGGGCGGGAACACCTGGTGCCGGTCCCGCTCGGACCGCACGAAGTCCTGCAGCTCGCGCCAGTAGGGCTTGTCGAACTCGCCCCGCAGCAACGGGTTCCAGTCGGTCTTGGGCGCCATCGGCGCCACAGTAGATCAGCTCAAGCGGGGCGTGGCGCGACCCCGGGCTGGGGCTCGCGCTCAAGCGGGGCGTGTGCCTACGATGCTGGCCCGTTCCATGATCCGGATGTCGGGGTAGTAGTCGCTGGCCGCGTAGTGCTGCACAGAGCGGTTGTCCCAGAACACCACCGTGTCGGGCGCCCAGCGGACCCTGAACTGGTACTCGACCACCTTGGCCTGGTCGGCCAGGTGCCTGATCAACTCGACGCCCTCGCCGGTTTCCATCCCGTCTATGTGGGAGGTGAAGTAGCAGTTGACGAAGATCAGCTTGCGGCCCGTCTCGGGATGGGTGCATACCACCGGGTGGCGGGCCTCCGGGTAGCGGGCTCGGAACTCCTCTTGCTTGCCGTCGGGGACTTGGTGGGCGAAGGCGAGCATGAAGTCGTGGATCGCGAACAAGCCGTCGATGCGCTCCTTGGTGTCGCCGTCCAGCCCGTCGTAGGCCGCTCCCATGTCGCAGAACAACGTGTCGCCGCCGGTGGCCGGGACCTGTATGGCGTGCAGGATCGCGCCCATCGACGGAACCTCGCGCCAGGTGACGTCATGGTGCCAGCCGTTCTCGAATCCGCCGGTGTCGACGCCCTTCTCGAAGCGGACCAGCTCGGGGTGCTCGGCGTTGCCGGTGATGAACGGGTGGATCTCGAGATCCCCGAACCTGCGGGCGAAGGCAACGTGCTGGGCCGGAGTGATGGGCTGGTCGCGGAACACCAGGATCTTGTAGTCGAGCAGCGCCTGCCGGATCTCGGCGACCACCTCGTCGGGCAATTCGGTCCCCAGGTCGACCCCGCTCACCTCGGCGCCCAGCGTTGCGCCCTGGGGAGCGACGCTGATATGGGCGAACGACGGGCAGGCCAGCCGGGATCTCTCCTCGGCGAGGTGCAGCCACGGGCCGAGGTCAAGACCGTACTGGTCTATGCGGACCCTTCCGGGCGCGATGCCGGCAGCGGGGTCCGAGGTTCCGGCCTGCTCAGGGCCGCCGTTGGAAGCCACATCGCCGTCGTCTTCCATGGTGATCGAGGTGGTGGCGGATGACATGCTGCGAATATACCGTTGGGGGCGTGGTCAGCGCCGTTGAGGTAGAAGACCTCACAGTTAAGTTCGATGCGGTCACCGCCCTCGAAGGAGTGACTCATTCCTTCGAGCCGGGCACGGCCACCGCGGTCATGGGGGTCAACGGTTCGGGCAAGACCACCATGCTGGAGTGCCTGGCCGGGCTGCAGAAGCCCACGTCGGGCACTGTCAGCGGCGTGTCCGAGAACCTGGCCTACGTGTGCCAGCATCTCCCGGCATGCTGGATGCCCATAACGGCGGGCGAGGTGCTGGCCATGGGCCGCTACGGCAAGCGGGGCCTGCTCGGGCGGCTGCGGGGCGAGGATCGGTCCGCCATGCGCCGCGCCGGTGAGCAGCTCGACGTCAACCAGTTCACCAATCGGAGCTTCGGCGATCTCAGCGGCGGGCAGCAGCAGAGGGTGCGTATCGCCCAGGTGCTGGCGGGCGAGCCCGACGTGCTCATGCTGGACGAACCGGTGACCGGCCTCGACATCCCCAGCCAGGAGCGGATCCTCGAGGTGATCGAGGACTACTCGAGCCGGGGGGCCATCGTGATCATCACCACCCACCACTTGGACGAGGCCCGGCACTGCGACTCGGTGATGCTCTTGGCCAACCGGCTGGTGGCCGCCGGCACCCCCGATGAGATGCTCACCGAGGAGCGGCTCCGGGAGGCGTTCGGAGACCGGCTGCTCGGGGACCACGCCGACCACGACCACGATCAGGACTTCATCGTGCTCGACGATCACGGCCATCACGGCCATGGGCACGACCACCACGAGCACGACCACCACGGAACCGGTCACAGTCACGGTCATAGTCACGGTCACGATCACAGCCACCGGGACCACGACCACGGCCATCACGGCCATCAGGACCACGGACCCCACGCCCATTAGAGACAAAGCGGCACGATGAGAGCGGTTCGGCGGGATGTGGCCGTCATCGGTGCCGGTCCGGCCGGGGCGGCGACAGCCATCAGGGCCGCTCGCGGCGGTGCCCGGGTGACGGTCTTCGAGAAGGGGTCTCCCGGTCGGGACAAGGTGTGCGGAGACGGCCTCACTCCCAGGGCCGTGGCGGCTCTCGATGAGCTCGGCATCACCCTCGACGGCGCTCACCGCATCGACGGACTGCGGATGATCGCGGGCAGCACCCGGCGTGAACTGCTGTGGCCCTCGAACAATCGGTTCGGCCCCCACGGAGCGGTGTGGCCCCGCCGGGCGCTGGACAAGCATCTCGTCGAGGCGGCCGAGGAGGCCGGTGCCGAGATCGTGTGGAACACCGAGGTCATGCCCACCCTGGCCGACGACGGCACAGTCGTCGGCGTGGAGAGCGCCAAAGACAAAGGGCGCTGGCCGGCCGACCTGGTCGTGCTGGCTGCCGGTGCACCCGGCGCAGCCGCCCGCGCTCTCGGCGCCGAACGGGTCGAGTCGGAGCCCTTCGGTCTTGCCATCCGCACCTACGCCCCCAGCCCTCGCCACGCCGACCGGCACCTCGAGGCCTGTCTCACCCTGCGGGGAGCCGAGGGCGGATGGGTTCCCGGCTACGGCTGGATGTTCCCGGCCGGCGACGGCACGGTGAACATCGGCGCGGGCTCCATGTCCACCATGAAGGGCTTCCGAAAGCTCAACCTCAACCAATTGTTGAGCGATTACCGGGATCTGGTGGCTGAGGAGTGGGAACTCGGCGACTTCCTGGAGCGGCCCCGGGCCTGGAGGCTGCCCATGAGCGTCGGCCGTCGCCACGGACCCGGATGGGCCGCAGTAGGCGATGCGGCCGGACTGATCAACCCGATGAACGGCGAGGGCATCGACTACGGGCTGGAGTCGGGGATGCTCCTGGCCGATCTGTTCCTGGCCGGCCCGGCGGCGGCTCCCAACGCCTACGACCGCATCATCGGCGAGCGCTTCGACGGGTTCCTGCGCACCGGGCGGCGCTTCAGCTTCCTCATCGGCCACCCCTGGATCCTGCGCAACGGCCTGCGCATGGCCGTCGGCACCCAGGCGGTCGCCAACGTCACCCTCCAGGTGATGGGCAACCTCGTCGACGGCGACACGCCGGGGCTTGCGCCTCGTGTCCTGGACGTAGTCGACCGGGGCCTGAGGCTCGCCGATCCGATCCTGCGCCGCACCCGCGCGGCCGCATAGAGGAGTTGGAAGGTGTCCGACGGGCCGCTCGGAGAGCTCGACTCCGCCCTGCGCGGCGACATCCGGCGTATCGGTGTCCAGCTTGGCGACACGCTGGTCCGCCAACACGGTCCCGGACTGCTCGAACGGGTGGAGCAGGTACGCGGCCTGGCCCGAGGCCTGCGCCGCAGCGATGAGGACAGCACGGCGCTGGCCGAACTGCTGGCCGATGTGGACGTGGCCGAGGCCGGCCTGCTGGCCAGGGCCTTCACCGTCTATTTCCACCTTGCCAACACCGCCGAGCAGGTGCACCGAATCGACGACCTCACCGAGAAGCGAGCCGCTGGCTCCAACCGCTTCGGCGAGATGGTCGGCCGGCTGCGAGAGATGGGCTACGCCGACGACGAGATAGTCGCGACGGTCAACTCGGCCGAGCTGCGACCGGTATTCACCGCCCATCCGACCGAGGCGTCGCGCCGATCGATCCTCGACAAGCTGGCCGAGATCTCCAGCCTGATCGAGCAGCGGGCCCATGCCGGGGCCGACGACACGGCCCGCCGCAGGGTGGACCGCAGGGTGGACGAGTTGATCGACGCCATCTGGCAGACCGACGAGTTGCGCCGGCAGCGTCCCGACCCCGTGGACGAGGCCCGGTCGATCCTCTACTTCCTCACCGAGATCGCGGTGGAGGGTGTGCCCGAACTGCTCGACGACATCGACTCCGTGCTCGAGTCTGTGGGAGGGGAACTCGATCCCGACCGGTCGCCAATCCGCTTCGGTTCGTGGGTGGGCGGCGACCGGGACGGCAACCCCAACGTCACCCCGGCCACCACCGTGGAGGTGCTCGAATTCCAGCGTCACCGGGCCCTGCGCATCCTGGTGGAGGAGATCGAGGGGCTGTCGTCGGAGTTGAGCGTGGGCCTGGCGGTCCGCGGCGTCTCCGAGGAGCTGGCCGAGCATCTCACGGCCGACCACGAGCAGTTTCCCGACGTCACGGCCCGGTTCGACACGCTCAGCGCGGGCGAGCCCTACCGCCAGAGGCTGGCAGTGGTCCACCGGCGCCTGACCGAGACGGACCAGCCGGTGCCGGGAGCCGGCGCCTACCGCTCGACCGACGAGCTGGCCCACGATCTGGGCGTGATCGCACGATCGCTGGAGGCCAACCACGGCCGGCTGCTGGCCCACGGTCGGTTGGCCCGCGTGCGGCGCATCGTGGCCATGATTGGATTCGACCTCGCCACACTGGACATCCGCGAGCATTCCGAGCGTCACCACCGGGCCCTGGCCCGCCTGTTCGCGCCGCTGGGGATCGACTACGGCGGGCTCTCGGGAGCCGAGCGAACCGAGCTGCTCGCCGGTGAGCTGGCCGGCCCCCGGCCGCTGGCGCCGCGCGGGCGGTCCCTGGGAGACGGCGTCGAGGACGTGCTGGAGCTGTTCCGGGTGCTGCGCCGTCAGATGGACCTGCGGGGCGACCAGATCGTGCGCAGCTACATCGTGTCCATGACCCGGGGCGTCGACGACGTACTGGCGCCGGCTGTCCTGGCCCGGGAGGCCGGGCTCGTCGACCTGACCGCGGGAGTGGCCCGGCTGGGGTTCGTGCCCCTGTTCGAGACCATCGACGACCTGCGATCGGTCGGGCCGGTACTGCGGGACCTGCTGGCACTGGAGCCCTACCGGCGCCTCGTCGAGTTGCGGGGCGGCGTCCAGGAAGTGATGGTCGGCTACTCCGACTCCAACAAGGACGGCGGGATCACGACGTCGCAGTGGGAGATCCACAAGGCGCTGAGGGCCATCGCGGAGGTCTCGGACGCCACCGGGGTTCAGATAACGGTGTTCCACGGCCGGGGAGGCACCGTCGGGCGGGGCGGAGGACCCACCCATGCCTCGATCCTGGGCCAGCCGCCCGGTGCGGTGCGCGGCTCGGTCAAGATCACCGAGCAGGGCGAGGTGATAGCCGACAAGTACGGGCTGCCCCGGCTGGCTCACCGCAACCTCGACCTGGCCTTCACGGCTGTGGTCGAGGCGTCGATGGCCCACCGGTCGCCCCGCCACGACCCCGGAGTGACCCGGCGGTGGGACCAGGTGATGGAGGTCGCCTCCGGCGCGGCCTACGACGCCTACCGGGCCTTCCTGCAGGCCCCCGGCCTGGTCGAGTACTTCCAATCGTCCACTCCGGTGGAGGAGTTGGCCGAGATGAACATCGGCTCCCGCCCGGCCCGGCGCAGCCGCGCCGACGAGGGGATCGACGGGCTGCGAGCCATCCCCTGGGTGTTCGGCTGGACCCAGTCCCGCCAGATCGTGCCCGGATGGTTCGGAGTCGGCACAGGGCTGGCCGCGGCCCGCTCCACCGGCATGGGGTCGGAGCTGCACGACATGTACGAGTCCTGGCAGTTCTTCCGCACGTTCGTGTCCAACGTGGAGATGACCCTGTTCAAGACCGACCTGGCCATCGCCCGCCACTACGTGGCCACACTCGTGGAACCGACCCTGCACTGCCACTTCGACGCAGTTTGCGCCGAGTACGACCGGACGGTGGCCGAAGTCACTTCGCTCACCGGCCGGGGCCTGCTCGAGGACCTGCCCATCCTGCGCCGCACGCTGGCGGTGCGTGACGCCTATCTCGACCCGATCAACGTGTTGCAGGCCGATCTCCTGGCCCGGCATCGGGCCGGGCGGGCCGGAGGCTCAGCTGAAGACGAGCTGCTGCTTCGCACGCTGCTGCTCACCGTCAACGGAGTGGCCGCCGGCATGCGCAACACCGGTTGAGCACTCCTAGATCAGCTCGAAGTCTGCTGGGCTCGGGGCGCGGGTCTGGCGCCAGTAGTCGATCAGCGGCAGCGGCCAGTTCTGGGCGATCCGGCCGCTTGGGCTCTTGTACCAGCTGTTGACCGGCGAGATGCCCCAAGCCATCTGCGAGTTGTGCTCGTCCATCCTTGCGGCGTAACGGTTGTAGGCGTCGGTCCGGCAGTCCATGGCCGCCGCGCCCTGGGAAGCCAGGAGGCGCAGGCACTCGACCACGTAATGGGTCGCGCACTCCGCGAAGTAGATGATGCTGCCGTTGACGACGATGTTGGTGTTGGGTCCGTAGAGGCAGAACAGGTTGGGGAATCCGGGGACGCAGACGCCGTTGTAGGCACGGGCGTCGCCATTCCACGTCTCGTGCAGGTCGGCTCCTCCTCGCCCCGCCACCCGCATCGGCATCAGGAACTCCGAGGCACGGAAGCCGGTGCCGAACACGATCACGTCGGCTCGGTGCAGGCGCCCGTCGGCTCCCCTCACACCCTCCGGCTCGACTCGCTCGACGCCGTCGCTGACCAGCTCCACGTTGGGCCGTTTGAGCGTGCTGGCCCAGATGCCGTTGTCGAGCACGACCCTCTTGGACCCCACCGGGTAGTCGGGCACGACCTTCTCGAGCAGGTCGGGGCGGTCGCCGAACTGCGACCTCAGGTAGAGGGTCAGCAGGCGGCGGGTCTCTTCGTTACGGCGGCTCACGGCCTGATCAAGCGGTCCGTCCCAGGCCGGGTCGCGTCGCAGCGCACCGACGGTGCCCTCGTGGGTGCACCAGAACAGCCGCAGCCGGAACCAGTGGGCGTAGCCGGGGATCAGCCGGAAGAGTTCCAGTAAGCCCTCGGCCAGCGGCTCGTGGTAGACGGGCCGCGGGATCAGCCACGGCGGCGTGCGCTGGAACACCGTGACGCAGGCGGCCTCTTCGGCTAGGTGCGGGATGAACTGCAGAGCGCTGGCCCCGGTGCCGATCACGGCCACCCGCAGGCCGTCCCAGTCGATGTCGTGGCGCCACGAGGAGCTGTGGAACTTCTCCCCCGCGAAACTGCCGATCCCTTCGATGTCTGGCATTAGCGGCCGGTTGAGCTGACCCACCGCCGACACGACCGCGCCGGCCGTGATGGCCTCCCCGCCGTCGAGCTGAAGGGTCCAGCGCCGTGCCCGCTCGTCCCAGGACATCGCGTCGACTCCGGTGCCGAAGCGCATGCGGTCGCGGATGCCCCATCGGCGAGCGCAGTCCTGGAAGTAGTCGAGCAGGACAGGCTGGCTTGAGTGGTACTGGGGCCAATCCGGACGCTGCTCTCCGGCGTATGAGTACACGTGGTTGAACACGTCCACCCGGCAGCCGGGATAGGTGTTCTCCAGCCAGGTGCCGCCCACGTCGCGGTTCTTCTCGAGAACCACGCAGTCCACCCCGGCCTGCTTGAGCCGGTGGGCGGCCAGGATGCCCGACATCCCCGCCCCGATCACGGCTACCGGGTGGTCGGCATCGGTGGGCGGCCAGCCGTCCCCGCTGATCGGTTCGGGCACCCGCAGATCCCCACTGACGGCCAATTCCTCGGCGAGCATCCTCCGGTAGCCGTCGTCGAGGTCGGCGCCGGTGAGCCAGTCGATCAGGGACCCGACCAACTCGTCGGCGGGACCGTCGGCGCCGGTTCGCGACGAAATCAGGCGCTGAAGGCCGGAGGAGGCGAGCACGCGAGCCTTCTCCATTTGCTGCTCGTCCCAGCCGCCGTCGGGTTGGAGGGCCAGATCAGGGTTCAGCCACAGGTCTGCGGGTGCCATGCCGGGATCGCCGGTGGCGTGGGCCAGCGCGGCCAGCAGGCTGGGAAGGTCGGCGGCTTCCAGCAGCTGCTCGATCTGCTCTGCGTCCATCTCCAGTCCCGCCGGGACTACGACCGGTCGAAGGTGATGACCTCGCCCCGGTTGATGCTCACCCAGTCGCGTGCCTCGACATAGGGGCGGAAAACCTCCGCGATTTCCCGTTCGTCGTCACGGGACTTGGGCCGTTGGATCTCGTAGAGGTGAGGGAACTCCAGCCATGCCGTCACCGCATCCCACAGCCGCAGGGCCTCATCCCCGAACGGCGGGTCGATCAGCACCGGTCCGAACAGAGCCTGATCGCCGAAGAACAGCGTGGGCACGCCGAAGCCGCCCGCCGCCACCACACGGTCGTGCTCGACCTTGACGACGTCGTGGGTGGTGGTGTCCTCGAGGGCCTCGTCAACTGTGGCCGGGTCGAGGCCTATTTCGTCCAGAAGCGCCCGGGCCACGTCGGGCTCGTGAACTCGCAGCCCCTCCTCGTGAAGCGCCCGGCCCGAGCGCTCGTACCAGGCGTCGAGCTGGTCCATGCTCTCCCGGCGCAGCACCGCGCCGATGCGCATGAGCGACCAGCCGTATGACCATGGCCGTTCCCACGGGTGCTTCTTGCCTTCGAAGCGGTTGATCTCCTCCAGGCTGAAGAAGCGCCAGTTGATCTCCAGCCCGTTCTGGCTGCGGACGTCCCGGATCCACCTGGACGTCTGGTAGGCCCACGGGCAGAGCACGTCGAAGTGGAAGTCCACTACGCCGGTGTCGACGGTGTCGCTCATGGCGCCCATCATGGCACCGCCGCAGCGATCCCCCACCGGTCCCGGGGCACGGGGCCCAGTCTCACCCGCCGTAGTGCTCGGTCATCCTCTCGCCGGCTCGCATCTCGTCTATGGCCCGCCGCACATCGCCGACCGCTGACTCGAGCGCCGCGATGACGGCGTCGCGGTCACTGGTGAACTCGAGTTCGTCGATTAGCGACTGGAGCTGCCCGCGAGCCCGCCATGCCGCTGTCTTGGCCCATTCAGTCCACAGCGACTCGTGGTCGTCCACGATGATCAGATCGGCGGTGCGACTCTGGTCATCGCGAGAGGTGTCCAGCGCGATATAGCCGTTGACCATCGAGATCCGCTCGGTCAGCGCTGCCAGTGGCGCGGCCCGGTGGACCACCATGTCGCCGTGCAGGGCGATCGCATAACCGGGACCACCGAACTCCGGCACCGCGGTCCGCTCCGGCGGTGGGGTCCGATCCTGGGCGGCTAGCGTCGCAGCTTCGTGCTTAGTGCCCAGGAAGTACTCGAATCGCCCGCCTGGAACGAGCGCGGGATCGGTGACCGTCATCACGTAGTCGAGCGGAAGGGTGTCGTGGTGCCACTTGTCGACGGCCGTGTCGATGCTTGACGGTTCGTAGTTGATGTGGCCCAGGTGAACGGGCATGGGATGGGGCGCGATCGCGGTCCCGTAAATGCGTTCCAGTTGGTCGGTGACCTCTCTGCTGGTGCACAGATCGCGCAGCCACCGCGACCGGTAGCAGCCGCCCCGGCTCATCCGCTCGATGCGGTTTCCGGCGGGTCGGGCAAAGCTACGCAGCCGCCGGGCAACGCCGAGCATCACGGTCGCGCCCTCGTCGCTCAGGATCCGGAACGGTGAGGAGGCGGCCACCGGGGTGGCCTTGGTGGCGATCTCGGCCTGGTCGTAGCCGAGGTCCGCGAGCATGACGACCTCTTCGGGCTCCTCGAGTTGGAGATGGCGCTCCGGGTCGAACGCAGGCTCGTCGTCGAACCACTCGTAGCCGGCCGGCTGCGTCTCGGGAAACGGCACCGCGACACCCATGCCCGAAGGCTAGGCCACTTGTTCATGGGCGTTCGCGCCGGACACGGTCACCGCTACACGCGGACGCGGGGCCGGTGCTGGAGGCGGGCGGCGGTAGTTTCTCTGCGGTGAAGATCGACGCCGGCGACGCTGCCGGCCTGCCCCGGCTGCTGGCACCCGCGCTGCCGACGGCCGTGAACGCGGACAGCGAGGCGTTCCGCCAGAACCGCGACGACGTGCTGGAGCAGCTCGCCGAGATCGAGGAACTGCTCGACGAGGCCGATGCAGGCGGCGGCGCGGCGTCGATGGAGCGGTTGCGGTCGAGAGGCAAGCTGCCCATCCGGGAGCGCATCGCCAACGTGATCGACCCCAACAGCCCGTTCCTCGAGATCAGCTCGCTGGCCGCCTACCACTCCGACTACACCATGGGCGGCGGGATGGTGGTCGGCGTCGGCGTGATCGGCGGAACCGAGTGCGTGATCATGGGCAACGACCCCAGCGTCCTGGCCGGCGCGCTGACGCCCTACGCCAGCAAGAAGTGGATGCGTGCCCTCGAGATCGCCCGCGACAACCGCATCCCCTATGTGAGCTTCGTGGAGTCCGCCGGCGCAGACCTCCGCCTCGGCGGTCGCGAAGAGGGCGGCTCGGAGTTCACCGGCGGGGGCAGTAGCCGGGTCCAGACCACCCACTTCGCGGAGTCGGGCCGGTTCTTCTACGAGATGATCGAGCTGTCCAAGATGCGCATACCCACGGTGTGCGTGGTGTTCGGGTCGTCGACGGCCGGCGGCGCCTACCAGCCGGGCCTGTCCGACTACAACATCGTGGTAGCCGACCAGTCCAAGATCTTCCTGGCCGGGCCGCCGCTGGTGAAGATGGCCACCGGTGAGGAGTCCGACGACGAGACCCTGGGCGGCGCCCGCCTCCACGCCGAGGTCTCCGGTCTGGGTGACTACTTTGCCACCGACGAGATGGACGCCATCCGCATGTGCCGCGAGGTGGTCTCGCACCTCAACCGGCGCAAGCCCCATCCCGGCCCGACCATGGCCGCCGATCCGCCGGTCCATGATCCCGAGGAGCTGCTGGGGCTGGTGAGCCGGGACCTGCGCCAGCCCTTCGACATGCGCGAGGTGATCGCCCGGGTTGTGGACGGCTCCCGCTTCGAGGAGTACAAGGCCCGCTACGGAACGACGCTGGTGTGCGGCTGGGCGTCGATCTGCGGCTACCCGGTGGGGATCCTGGCCAACAACGGCGTGCTCTACCCCGACTCGGCCCAGAAGGCCGCCACCTTCATCCAGCTCTGCAACCAGATCGACGTCCCCCTGGTGTTCCTCCAGAACATCACCGGCTACATGGTCGGGCGGGACTACGAGGCCGACGGCATGGTGAAGAAGGGCTCGCAGATGATCAACGCGGTGACCAACTCCACGGTCCCCCACTTGACGGTGATCATCGGCTCGTCCTACGGAGCGGGGACCTACGGCATGTCGGGGCGGGCCTTCGGCAACCGCTTCACCTGGCTGTGGCCCACGGCCAAGATCGCGGTGATGGGTCCCAAGCAGATCGCCGGGGTGATGTCGCAGGTGCGACGGGCCCGGGCGTCCCGCAAGGGCGAGCCCTTCGACGAGGAGGAGGACGCCCGCATCGTGGCCCAGGCCGAGGCCATCCAGGAGCGGGGCTCGCTGGCGCTGCGGGCCACCGGTGCCATCAGCGACGACGGGATCATCGACCCCCGAGACACCCGCAACGTGCTGGGCATGTGCCTGTCGGTCGTGGGCAACCGGCCCATCACCGGCGCCGAGGGCTACGGGGTGTTCCGGCTGTGAGCCCGTCTCCCGAGAATTGGCAGCGTTTTGTGCCCTATGGGGGGCATTCTGCTGCCAGTTCGCGGCGGGTGTTCGGTCTGAGGCGGAATTGGCAGCGTTTTGTGCCCTATAGGGGGCAGTCTGCTGCCAATTCGGGTGGGAGCGGGGTGTGACGGGGATCGGCACGCTGCTGGTCGCCAACCGGGGCGAGATCGCCCGCCGGGTGTTCCGCACGGCGCGGGCCATGGGCATGCGCTGCGTGGCCGTGTTCGCCGACGCCGACTCGAATGCGCCCTTCGTGGCCGAGGCCGACGTAGCTGTGCGGCTGCCCGGCGGCTACCTCGAGGTTGACGCGGTGGTGGCCGCCGCGGTTGAGGCCGGCGCGGATGCTGTTCATCCCGGCTACGGATTCCTGGCCGAGAACGCCGGCTTCGCCCGGGCCGTGACTGCCGCGGGCTTGGTGTGGGTCGGCCCAGGCCCGGAAGCAATCGAGACCATGGGCGACAAGCTGGCGGCCAAGGCCGCAGCCGAGGCCGCGGGGGTTCCCACGCTGCCGTCGTCCGAGGATCCTGGCGACCCGGGAGACGTCGGCTTCCCGCTAATGGTCAAAGCGGCCGCGGGCGGCGGCGGCAAGGGCATGCGTCTCGTGTCCGATCCCGCCAACCTCGCCGAGGCGGTGGCCGCGGCCCGGCGCGAGGCACTAGGCGGCTTCGGTGACGACACCGTGTTCCTCGAGCGCTACCTACGCCGGTGCCGTCACATCGAGGTCCAGATTCTGGGCGACGCCCACGGCAGCGTCGTGCATCTCGGGGAGCGGGAGTGCTCCATCCAGCGCCGCCACCAGAAGATCATCGAGGAGTCGCCGTCGACCGCGGTGGACGATGCGCTGCGGGCTGCCGTGGGCGACGCCGCGGTGCGGCTGGCGTCCTCCATCGGCTACATCTCGGCGGGAACGGTGGAGCTGCTCCTCGATGATGACACGGGCGAGTTCTTCTTTCTGGAGGTGAACACCCGACTGCAGGTGGAGCACCCGGTGACGGAAGAGGTCACCGGCATCGATCTGGTCCGCGAGCAGTTGCGGATTGCTGCCGGCGAGCCGCTGGGATACGGGCAGGCAGACATCGCCTATCGGGGCCACGCCGTCGAGGCCCGGCTCTATGCCGAGGACCCCGCGTCCGGCTTCCTGCCCGCAGTGGGCACCCTGGCCGCGTTCTCGCCCCCTGCCGAGCCGGCGGTCCGGTGGGACAGCGGCGTGGAGGCCGGCAGCGAGGTCGGCCTCGACTTCGACCCGATGCTGGCCAAAGTGATCGCTCACGCGCCCACACGGGCCGAGGCGGCCGGGCGGCTGGCCTTGGCCCTAGAGCGCCTGCACATCGGCGGGGTGACCACCAACCGTCACTTTCTGGTGGCCGCGCTCCGCTCGGAGGCCTTCCTCGCCGGTGACACCACCACCGACTTCATCGAGCGGATCGATCCGAGCCGGGCTGCCACCCTCACGCTGGCCGAATGCCGGCAGACCGCGGTGGCCGCCGCCATGTGGCTCCAGGCCGCCGAGCGACAGGAGGCCCGGACGCTTCGTTGGATGCCCAGCGGGTGGCGCCACGGTCGCCTCCCACCCGAGCGGGCGGAACTGGCGGTCGAAACGGCCGCCGGCCCCGTCGAAGTGCGCGTCTCGTACCGGCCCCAGCGCGACGGTTCCTTCACCGCCCGGGCCGAGAGCGCCGAACAACCAGCCGTTGACGGCGTCGAGGCCACGGCCGGGTCTCCTGAGGAGAGCGCCGAACAACCAGCTGCCGGCGCCGTCGAGGCCACGGCCGACATGGCGGCCGGGTCGCCCGGAGTGGGTGGCGTCGAGCAGGCGGATGTCGTCGGTGTCGAGGCCGCAGCAACCGTCGCGACGTGGTCGCCCAACGGGCTCGACCTGCAGTGGGATGGACGCCGGGTCCGGTACGCGGTCACTGAAGACGGCGAACGGCTGCACCTGACCGGCGACTCTGAGACGGTGACGGTGGCGGTGGTGCCCCGCTTCGGCGCTCCCGACGGCGGTCTGGCTGCCGGCGGGTTCGCTGCCCCGATGCCGGGTGTGATCACCGAGGTGCGGGTTGAGCCGGGCGAGCAGGTGGTCGGGGGCACCACGTTGGTGGTGATGGAGGGCATGAAGATGGAGCACCACGTCAGCGCCCCGTGCGACGGCACAGTCGTCGAGGTGCTGGTCAACCCCGGGGACCAGGTGGACAACGGCTCGCCGCTGCTGGTGTTCGAAGCGGCCGGAGCCTCAGCCGCAGAGGACTCCGAGAGTGGCTGAGCCCATCCGGATCGCCAACTGCTCCGGCTTCTACGGCGATCGCCTCTCAGCCGCGGCCGAGATGGTGAACGACGGACCCATCGATGTCCTCACCGGCGACTGGCTGGCCGAGCTGACCATGCTGATACTGGCCCGCACCCGCTCCCGGCGGCCCGGCGGGGGGTACGCCCGCAGCTTCGTCAAGCAGATGGAGCAGGTGATGGGGACCTGCCTGGACACGGGAATCAAGGTGGTTTCCAACGCGGGCGGGCTCGATCCCCGAGGTTGCGCGGAGGCGGTCGCCGATGTGGCCGAGCGGCTGGGACTGCGCCCGAGGATTGCCAGTGTGGAGGGCGACGACCTCATGGCGCGGCTGGATCCAGACGCGGCCGACGCGGTGACCCTCCGGTCGTTCGTCACAGGCGAGCCGATGGCCGACACTTCCGATCTCATCACCGCCAACGCCTACCTGGGCGGCTGGGGCATTGCCGAGGCCCTGCGCCGCGGCGCCGACATCGTGGTGACCGGGCGGGTCACCGACGCGGCGGTGGCCTGCGGTCCCGCCGCCTGGCACCACGACTGGGCTGTCGACGACTGGGACGCCCTGGCCGGCGCGGTGGCGGCCGGGCACGTCATCGAGTGCGGCACCCAGGCCACCGGCGGCAATTACTCGTTCTTCAACGAGGTCGAGGGCATGGCTCGGACCGGCTTCCCGTGGGCCGAGATCGCGGCCGACGGCTCGTCGGTGATAGGCAAGCACGACGGCACCGGCGGCGAGGTCACCGTGGGGACGGTCACCGCGCAGTTGCTCTACGAGATCGATGCGCCCGGCTACCTTGGCCCCGACGTCACCGCCCGCTTCGACACCATCCGGCTGACCCAGGCCGGCAGCGACCGGGTGCGGATCGACTCGGTGCGGGGCGAGCCGCCCCCGCCCACCCTCAAGGTGGCCACCAACCAGCTGGGCGGCTACCGCAGCGAGATCAACGTCGCGCTCACCGGACTCGACATCGACGCCAAGGCCGCTCTGGTGCACGACGCGTTCTGGCGGGCCTGTCCCCACGATCCGGGCGACTACGCCAAGGTCACCGAGCGAGTGGTGCGCACCGACAAGACGGATCCGGCCACCAACGAGGAGGCCGTAGCCGTGTGGCGGCTGACCGTGTTCGACCACGACGAGGACCGGCTCGGGCGCACCCTGTCGGACGCCACGAACGAGCTGGCGCTGGCCACCATCCCGGGAATGTTCTCGGCAGGATCGGCGGCCCGGCCCCGCGCCTTCGGCGTCTACCGGCCGGCCACCGTGCCGGCCGAGACTGTTCCGCAGTACGTGACGTTCCTCGACGGCGAGCGCACCGTCGTCGACCCCGTGCCCGTTCCGGTGGCGCCGGTGCCGCCCGTGCCGTCCCCCGCAGCAGCCGCAGCCGTCCGGGACTGGGGCCCGGTGGTGCGAGCGCCGCTGGGTCGCGTCGCAGGCACCCGCTCCGGGGACAAGGGCGGCAACGCCAACCTGGGGGTGTTCGCCCGCTCCGCCGATGCCTTCGAGTGGCTCGACGGCTTCCTGACCACCGAGCGGGTGCGCGAGCTGCTGCCGGAGACGGCCCCGCTGCGGGTTGACCGGCACCGGCTCCCCAACATCTGGTCGCTCAACTTCGTTGTCCACGGTCTGCTCGGCGACGGGGTGGCCGCTTCTGATCGCCAGGATCCGCAGGCCAAGAGCCTCGGCGAATGGCTCCGGGCCCGGGTCGTGGCCGTTCCGGAGATCCTCCTCAGACCGTGAGTGGGCAGGAACCGCAGGGTTCGCTACCGCGGCGGCGCCACACGCGGTATCTTCCTAGGACGGTAACTTCCTAGGAAGGGACTCGCCGACTGTGAACCTGGCCGACCTGCTGCAGGATCTGCTCGACGAGCAGGCAAGCCTCGACGAGATTGTGGCGTCGCTGGATGAGCGCGACTGGGACCGGCCGACCCCGAGTCCCCGCTGGTCGGTGACCGACCAGATCGGCCACCTGCGCTACTTCGATGGCGCAGCCGCGCTGGCCATCCGCGATCCGGATGCGTTCTCGGCCGAGGCCAAGCAGCTCATGGAGGCCTCGCTGGTGAGCGAGACCTCCGGAGACGACTTCACCCTGGGCGACTTCCGCCTCCTGCCCCCCGCCGACCGTCTTGAAAGCTGGCGGCAGGGTCGGGCTGCGCTGGCCGCGGCCGCCGGCACCCTCGGCGAGCGCGACCGGGTGAGCTGGTACGGGCCCTCGATGGGGGCCAAGTCCTTCGTCACCGCCCGGCTCATGGAGGCGTGGGCCCACGGCACCGACGTGTGCGACACGGTGGGCGCTCATCGCGAGCCCACCCACCGGCTCCGCCATGTGGCCCAGCTCGGCTACATCACCCGGGCCTGGACCTACATCAACCGGGGCCTCGCACCGCCCGAGGGAGATGTCCGGGTGGAGCTGGCTGCCCCATCGGGGGACGTGTGGTACTGGGGCGGCGCCGACGCGTCCGGAGAGGACGCGGTGACGGGACCGGCACTCGATTTCTGCCTGGTGGTGACCCAGCGCCGCCACGTGTCCGACACTGCCCTGGAGGTCTCCGGGGAGCGTGCCCGCGAGTGGTTGACCATGGCGCAGGCATTCGCCGGGCCGCCCACCGATGGACCCAGGGCCCGAGCGGCCCGTGAGCGCAGCGAACAGGAACGGGAGACAGGCGAGCGTGAGAGGATCGGTGCGTGAGCCTGGTCGAGACGGCCCGGGACGGCCGTGGCGTGGTCACCGTCAGGCTGGCCGACGAGGCCAACCGAAACGCCCTGAGCCGCCGGCTGCTGGCCGAGCTGTCCGCGGTACTGGACGACGCCGACACCGACCCGGCGGTGCGGGTGGTGGTGCTCACCAACGCGGGGCGGGTGTTCTGCGCCGGCGCCGATCTGCGGGAGAGCTCAGCCCCTGTCGGCGACAACCCGGTCGTGGTCAGGGCCAGCGAACTCTTCGGGCGGTTCCGCCGGTCCCCGAAGCCCTACGTGGGACGTATCGCGGGGCACTGCGTGGCCGGCGGGTTGGGCCTGGCCGCGGCCATGGACATCTCCATCGCCCGCGACGACGCCCGGTTCGGCTTCACCGAGGTGCGGGTGGGGGTGGCTCCCGCCATGATCTCGGTGCTGTGCCTGCCCAAGATGCGCCGGGCCGAGGCGGCCGCGGCCTTCCTGCGGGGCAACCGCTTCAGCGCCGCCGAGGCCGCCCGTCTGGGCCTCATCAACGCAGCAGTGCCGCCGGAGAGCCTCGACGACGAGGTGGAAGCGGTGGTCACCGATCTGCTGGCCGGAGGCCCGACGGCGCTGGCCGCGGCCAAGCAACTGGTCTATCGAGTCCCTGAGATGTCCTTCGACGATGCCCTCGACTGGGCTGAGCGGCTCTCTGCCGAGCTGTTCGCCGGCGACGAGGCGGCCGAAGGTATGGACGCTTTCTTGAACAAGCGCACCCCTGAATGGGTGCCGGACAACGGGGAGAACCCATGACAGAGATCCTCAATTCAGTGGCGACGATGACCCCGCAGTGGCTCCAAGGGGCGCTCACCGAGGCGGGGCACGCCCCGCCACAGATATCAGCCGTCGAGGTGCGCCCCATGGACGACTTCCTGGGCGCCATGGGCGAGGTGGTGATCGTGTCCGTCAGCTACGCCGGCGACACCGACCTGCCGGACGAGTTCGTGGCCAAGTGCCCCATGGACAACGACTTCGCCCGCCAGAACGCCCAGGTGATGGTGTCGTACCAGCGCGAGCACGGCTTCTACGACCACCTGGCGGGCCAGGTCGCAGCCCGCACCGACATCACCATCCCCGCGTGCTTCGTCAACCTGTTCGACCCCGAGACCCACGCGGCCACCCTGGTAATCGAGCGGATCCATCCGGCCGACAAGGGCGACATCCTCGACGGCACCACCTTCGAGCGGATGCGCACCCTGGTCGGGGACCTAGCCGGGATGCACGGCGCCTACTGGATGGACGGGTCGCTGAACGATCAGGCCTGGCTGATCGACTGGAATGCACCGACGCTGCTGGCGGGAATCCCGCGAACCCAGGAGTGTTGGCGCAACATGCGCGAGCAGTACCCGCAGTACCACTCCGACGACCTCGTCGCGATGGCGGATGTCTTCCTGGCCGACGTCCCGGCGTGGCTCGGGCGCTTCGCCGAGCGACCCTGGACGCTCATCCACCAGGACTACGAGCTGGACAACGTCCTGTTCCGGGACGACGGCCCGGTGATAGTCGACTGGCAGTCGCCGATGCGGTCGTTCCCCGGGATGGATCTGGGCTGGCTGCTGATGGCCAGCCACAACGACGAGACCCTGGCCCGCGAGTCCGAGTTGCTGGACCACTACCGCCGCGAGCTGGCCGCGGCCGGCGGGCCCCAGTGGAGCGCCGAGGACCTGGCCGAGGACCTGGCCTGGGCCGCCTTCTTCTGGGTGTCGGTCTCGCATGTTCCCTATATGGAGACGGTTCAATTCGGCGAGGAGTTCCGCTTCCATCGCCGCTTCAAGGCCATGCTGGAGGGCACCATCGCCGGCGCCGAGCGCTGGGGCGCCGCCGAGCGCATGAAGGCCCACATGTGATCCGGCCGTAGGTTGGGGGCCGACGGCTACACGGCAGAGGAGGCCGCGGCGTGCAGGGACTGATACTCGAGGGCACCACCGAGGACAGCGTCCGCCTCTCCGGCGACCTGGAGTTGGTGGGTTCGCTGGCGCCCCGCCAGGTACGGGTGGAGGTCCGGGCGGCCGGGGTTTGCGGCAGCGACCTGAGCTGCGTGCTGGGCAAGTACTACATGCCCACTCCCCTGGTGCCCGGCCACGAGGCCGCCGGCGTGGTGCTGGAGGTCGGCTCGGCCGTCACCTACTGCACGGTGGGCGACCACGTGATCCTGTCCACGTTCGGCAACTGCGGACACTGCCCGGACTGCGAGGGCGGCGACCCGGGCAACTGCACCAACGTGGCGCTGGGGTCGCTGAGCCAGCCCTTCGCCGAGAACGGCCGGCCCATCTACAACTTCGCCAACATCGGGGCCTTCGCCCAGCAGGTCGTGGTCGGCGAGAACCAGTGCATCCCCGTCCCTGCGGAGATGCCCCTGGCCGCGGCCGCGCTCATCGGCTGCGGGGTGGTGACCGGCACCGGCGCGGTGTTCAACCGGGCCAGGGTGCAGATCGGCGACACCGTGGCCGTGATCGGCGCGGGCGGGGTGGGCCTCAACGTGATCCAGGCCGCCCGGCTGGTCGGCGCTTCCGGCATCATCGCCATCGACCAGGTCGCGGCCAAGGAGGCCCTGGCCCGCGAGTTCGGCGCCACCGACTTCGTACTGGCGGAGGGCGACGACTTCGACCCGGTGGCCGCGGTCAAGTCGCTGTGCCCCGCGGGGGTGCACCACGCCTTCGAGGTGGTGGGCAGCACCGCGCTGCTGGCCCAGGCCATCTCGATGACCCGCCCGGGAGGCAACGTGTGCGCGGTGGGTGTGCCGGACCTGGGGGCCAAGGTCACCTACCCGTTCCTGGACCTGCACCAGAACAAGAGCCTGCTCGGCATCCGGGCCGGCGGCGCCCGCCCCCGCAAGGACTTCGGGATGCTGGCCGACCTCTACCTGCGGGGACGGCTCAAGCTCGACGAGATGATCTCCCGCACCGCCGGCCTCGACGGCCTGCAGGGCGCCTTCGACGCCCTCAAGACCGGAGCGGAGGCCCGCACAGTCCTGCTCCCCAACGGCTGAGCATCCCAGGTCTCCTTCAGGACGCCGCCTCGTCGAGGCAGCGGGTCAGCTGCTCCATCTCGGCGACCAGGCACGCCGACACCGATGCTCTGGCAACGGCTTCGCAGCGGGCAAGGTCCTTGGTGGCGAAGGGGCTGATCACCACCAGCGTCACGCCCAGCCCGTCGTCGCGGACGAGGCTGACGCACAGCGCTATGCCGTTCTCGTCGGGGATTTCCGGAGTGTCGGCTGCGCATCCTGGTGCCGGAGCCGTGTTCAGGCTCGTCAACAGGTCGTCCACCCGGGATGCGGGCAGCGACGTGGTGAAGGCGAAAGACGTGGTCTCGCAGCCCACTACCCGGTAGAGGCCGCCCCCGAGGTGGCCCATGTCGATGCCCGATGAGGTGAGGGTCAGCGTCGGCTCGTCCACCAGGGCGAAGCCCAGCAGCGAGCCGAGCAGCTGGAAGTCTCCGGCGGCCACCACCAGCTCGCGGAACTCAGCGGGGTGCAGGGTGCATCGGGGATCGGTCATCGGGCCGATCGAGCAGCGGTGGCCGCTGGGGCTGCTCAACTCCAGCCGGGCGCCCGGCAGGTGGAAGACCAGGGCGGCCGCTATCTGAAGGGTTCCGGCCGTGGGGACGGGCGAGGGCATGGGTGTGCTCCTTTCGGCGTGGGAATGCCGCCGCCAGAGCTGCGGCGGCGAAGGGAGCGGGCTTGGTGCGGGCGCTCCGACCCGGGCTTGGTCCGTCGCGTGGGGCGAGGGCTCAGCGATCGGCGGGTGACTCTAGCCACCAACCGGGCCGGCCCGCGTCGCTAATTCCTGGCGGCGCGCCAGCCGTCGCGCAGCTCGCGCATGGTGGCCAGCTCGTAGAGGCGGGACTCCAGCCAGTCCTTCCAGCCGGCCGTACGGAACAGCTCGTACTCGTCCGTGCGCACATGGAACTGGTCCGGCTCGATGACCTCGATCTCGGCACCGCCGGGGGCGTTGGGGTGGAAGGCGCAGTAGGTGAGGCCGGCATCCAGGTCACCGAGCAAGGCCCGGTAGTCGGCCGGTCGGCCGCGGGGCCGGGAGAAGTCCGTCTCCAGCACCCGGTCGAACACCGGCATCCCGGCCGATCGGGCGGCAACCACGGCGTCATCGAAGGGGTCTTGGTCGACGCCGGCCAGGTGGTTGCACGGTCCGTAGTCGCCCAGCGTGCCGGTGATCAGCACCGGGACGCCGTACTCGATCCCGACGGCCACATAGCGTTCGCACCACTCCGGGGCGAGAGCCGAGCCCATGTGCGCGTCGAGGTGGGTGACGTCGATGCCCGCGGCCAGAGCCCGGTCGATCTGGGCTCGCCACTCAGCCTCGACCGCCTCGGGGTGGGCGTGGCGGCGCACCGACGCCACATCAGGCCACAGGTACCCGTGGCCGTCGATGAGTCCGGACGCCGGCCCCGGTCGGGTGACCGGGCCCCAGCGATAGTGGGTCATCTCGGAGTTGAGGGTCAGGTGGACGCCGCAGTCGAGGCTGGGGTCGGCCGCGGCCTGCTCGGCGATCTCGCTGAACCACGGGCACGGCACCATCACCGAGCCGGCGGTGACGGTGCCGAGACGGGACAGCTCCACGAAGGCCCGGTTGGCGCCGTGGTTCATCCCGACATCGTCGGCGTGGATGACAAGCCGGGTGGCGGCTGGAATGGGCGGCAGGCCGGCTGTCGGCGCCATGCGGTCGAGGCTAGGCGAATGGCCCTACCATGCCCGCCGTGGGCCTGCACCACTTCCGCGCCGATGTCGATCCGCAAGAGGTCAGCGACCATCTGGGGCGCTTCGGCTACGCCATCGTGGACGATGTGGCCGACCCGGGCCTGCTGGACCGGCTGGGAGCGGAAGCGATGCCCTACATCGAGGCGTCGGCCGTCGGGCGCGATACCTACGACGGGCGCTTCACCCGCCGGACCGGTTCCTTGGTGGCCCGCTGCCCGTCGGTCCGGCCGCTGGTGATGCATCCGCTCGTAGTCGGGGCGGTGGGTCACTTCCTGGGCCACGCCAGCGCCGTGCAGCTGCACCTGACCCAGATCATCTCGGTCGAGCCGGGTGAGACCCGGCAGAAGCTCCACCGCGATGAGATGGCCTTCGACTTCTTCGCTTTCGGCCCGGACTACCACGTGCAGTGCAACACCATGTGGGCGCTCAGCGACTTCACTGCAGACAACGGCGCCACCTGGATCCTGCCCGGCACTTCCGGCATGGACGACGCGGCGGCTTTGGCGGTGGTCGGTGCTCAGGCCGAGATGGGCCGAGGCAGCGTGCTCTTCTACGAGGGCAAGGTGCTCCACGGCGCTGGGGCCAACACCTCGGGCGGTGTGCGCCGGGGCGTGAACATCACCTACGCGGTGGGCTGGGTCCGCCAGGAGGAGAACCAGTACCTGGCCTGCCCGCCGGAGATCGCCCGCACCCTCGACGACGACCTCCTGCGCATGATGGGCTACACCCAGGGTGCCTTCGCGCTGGGGTACGTTGGTGACCAGACGGACCCCCTGGCCGCGCTGCGGGGCGGGACGGCCAAGGCCATGACCATCGGCGAGGTGGCGGAGCACAGCACCGACGCCCACCGCTTCGTTACCGACATCGAAGACATCGCCGAGTCGAGGAGACCACGATGACAACCGAGTTCCAGGTGCCCGACGACACCCAGTGGGACGAGACACCCCGCAGCGGCGTGTCACGGATCTGTCTGTACGCCGGCTGGTCGCTGGCCGTCGTCTGGGCCGTCGGGCTGGTCGCCGTCCTCATCTGGCAGGCCGCTACCGAGGGCGAGTCGGTCCGGTTCGGCGCTCTGCTCGGCCTAGTCCCGCTCGTGGCCTTCGGCCTGATCATCCTGTCGGCGCTGATAGACCGCATGCACACCCGCAAGACCGATCCCTACCGGAAGGTTCAGAAATGATCGTCTCGACAACCTCCCACATCGCCGGGCATCGCATGACGCAGACACTCGGCCTGGTTCGGGGCAACACCATCCGCGCCCGCCATCTGGGCAGAGACATAAAAGCCATCGGTCGGCAGATCGTCGGCGGCGAGATCGCGGAGTACACCAAGCTGCTGGCCGAGGCCCGCGAGCAGGCTCTCGACCGCATGGTCGCCGAGGCCACTGAACTCGGCGCCAACGCCATCGTCGGAACCCGGTTCGCCACCTCCATGGTCGTCACCGGCGGTGCCGAACTCCTCGCGTTCGGAACCGCGGTCGTCGTCGAACCCGAGGCTGCTCACGACGGAGGCGGGTGACGAGCCGTGCGGCGGATGCACATCGGACTGCAGGTCGACGACCTCGAGGAGTCGATCGGGTTCTACACCCGGCTGTTCGGCGTGGAGCCCACGCTGCGGCGACCCGACTACGCCAAGTGGATGCTCGACGACCCGCGGGTGAACTTCTCGCTTGACACCCACGGCGAGGGCGCCCCGGGCTCGGCCCACTACGGCATCCAGGTCGAGTCTCATCCCGAGTTGGAGGATCTGCGGGAGCACATCGATTCGGCCGGCATGGCCCGGGCCGACCAGGACGACCTGGTGTGCGGCTACCAGCTCCAGCACAAGTCCTGGGTCGCCGACCCCGACGGCGTCATGTGGGAGGCGTTCTTCACCGAGGGCGTGGTCGACTCCGGCTACGGCACCGCCGAGATGCCCGACCCGCACTGAGCGTTCGTGGCGGTCGGCACGCCGGGCTTGCCGGAACTAGTCGAGGCTGGGGCCGGTAGTGTGGGTGCCTGAGCGCAGCAGGGTGCCGGGGCGGGCGCCGGTGAACTGCCCCTGGCGGACGATCTCGGTGCCGTTGCAGATCACGTGCTCGATGCCGGTGGCCCCGGCGTACAGGCGGGACGCTCCCGCGGGCAGGTCGGAGCGGAACTCGGTGGACCCTGAGCCGACCTCGCTCTCGTCCAGTACCACCACGTCGGCGTAGGCGCCCTCGGCCAGCACTCCCCTGTCCACCAGGCCGTAGAGGTTGGCCTGATCCTCGGTGAGGAGGTGCACCGCCTCCTCCAGGGAGACGAGTCCCCGCTTGACCACGGCCTCGTTCAGCATCGTGGTTGCGTAGTTGGCCGACAGGAACAGGTCGAGGTGCGCCCCGGCGTCGGAGGCACCGACCACGGCCCGCGGGTCTCGCCAGATCTCGACCCTGGCTTCCCAGTCGGCGGTCGGCTCGGGCATGGCCGGATTGCCGAACGACGTCTCCAGGTCGTCGGCCAGGGCCATGTCGCACAGCGCGTCCCAGGGGTCCTGGCCCCGCTCCTCGGCGATCTCGCCCACCGTGCGGCCCGCACAGCCCTCGTTCTCGGGCGCCGGGGAGTGGAACACGACTTTGCGCGCCCAATGCGCCAGCCGGCGCAGAGGATGGTCCCCCTGGGCCAGTTCGTCGAGCCGGCGCCGCTCGGCCGGGTCGGCCAGGACGCGGAGCTTCTCCTCTTTGGGGAGGAGCATCACCTCCTCCCAGCCGGGCAGGGCGTCGAGCACGAAGCCACTGTTGAAGTTCAGGTGCAGTGAGAGCGTGAGAGGCACGGTCAGAGCCACGATCTTTCCGCCCCGGGCCACGGCCTGGTCCCCGGCGGCCAGCTCGGCCCGGTTCGTCTCCAGCGAGCGGGCGCTGACCGCCAGCACGTTCCAGTTGAGCGGCCGGCGGGCTGCGGCCGACATGTCGGCCATGAGGTCGAAGGCCCACGGCTCGAACGGCCTAAGCGCGGGGTTGAACTCGACGGAGGTGCCGTCGTATCCGGCCAGCACCGAGCACAGAGCTGTCAGCTCGTCACGCTCCGCGTACCGGCTGGGGACCATGTTCCCCATCGGGTCGTTGTGGGTGCGCGACCACGACGACGAGAAGCCCAGCGCCCCGGCCTCCAGGCCGTCGCGCAACAGCCCCTTCATCGCCTCCAGCTCCTCGTCGGTGCAGGTCCGGAGGACGCTGTCTTCGCCCATCACCACCCGGCGCAGGGCCGAGTGGCCCACCTTGAACCCGGCGTTGACGGCCACGTTGCCGTCGATGGCGTCGAAGTACTCGGCGGTGGTCTGCCAGCTCCACGGCACGCCCTGCTGCAACGCCTCCAGCGGGATGCCCTCAACCCGGGCCAGCATCCGCATCAGGTAGTCGCCGTGGGCCGGATCGTTGCCCAAGGGTGCGATGGTGAATCCGCAGTTGCCGCCGATGACAGTGGTCACGCCGTGCAGCGGCGACGGCGACAGGTCCGGGTCCCAGAACACCTGAGCGTCAAAATGGGTGTGCACATCGATGAACCCCGGCGTCACCGCCAGGCCGGTGGCGTCGATGGCGGCCGCGGCCTCCGCACCTCCGTTGACCAGGTTCCCGATGGCCGAGATCCGGTCCCCGACGATGCCGATGTCGGCCCGGCGCCGGGGCCCGCCCCTGCCGTCGATCACGTCGCCGCCCTGGATGAGAAGGTCGAACATGGTGCCGACGCTAGCCGAGCCGCCGGTTGGTCCAGTCAGGAGGCCGGCGCCCCTACCTCATAAAGCTTGCCGTCAGCGACGTCGTACACGAAGCCCCGGATGTGGTCCTTGCAGGGCAGGAACGGAGAGGAGTGCAGGCGCCGCATCGACTCCGCGACGTTGTCATAGGGATCCGTGAACGCTTCGAACGGCCATGAGGGCCTGATCCCGGTCTCGGTTTCGAGTTCGGACAGGAACCGTTGCTCGTCGAGTGACTGGAGCCCGCAGCCGGTGTGGTGCACCAGCACCACCTCACGCGTGCCCAGCAGCCGCTGCGACAGGCACAATGATCGGATCACGTCGTCGGTGATAACTCCACCGGCGTTGCGGATGATGTGGGCTTCGCCGACGTGCAGCCCGAGGATCCTGGCCACGTCGATCCGGGCGTCCATGCAGGCGACCACTGCCAGCCGGCGCGCTGGCGCCGCCGGCATCCGGGCGCCCTCGAAGTCCCGGGCGAAGGCGGCGTTGCCGGCCAGCAGCTCCGGCGTGCTGGGATTGAAGTCGCCCGTCACGGCAGCCTGTCAGGAGATCTCGAGTAGCAACAGCAGGCGGCCCGAGCCCTCGAACTCGACTTCGAACACACCGGGAATCGCCGCACTGAAGGCGAAGTGGGCGGGATTCCCTTCGGATACGGCTCGCAGGATGTCGTAGCCGTGGACATGGACCTCTTCGGCGGCGTCGGATGTCACCATCAGGGCTACTACCGAGCCGAGATCGACCTCGACCCTGCGGACCCCGCTCACCGGCACTCCGCCGACCGCGTCCACCGTGATCGTCTGGACGGCGTCCGCCAAGTCCGCGTCGTACCGGGTCGGTTCACCCGCCGATCCGTGATCGTGGTCGTGGTCGTGATCGTGGTGGTCGTGTGTGCCGTCAGGGCTGGCTTCGTGGCCGTCCGGCATGGTGGCTTCGTCCTCGGACACTTCCAGCGTGGCGAACGCCGCTATCACGACACCGCCCCTGGTGAGCGGGGCGTGGTCGTTGGTCCGCATGATCACCGAGATGTCATGAGTCCCGGCCGGCAGCGGCGGCATCTGGTACCACGTCTCGTAGACCCGGGCCACTTCCTCGCCGTTGATGTACAGGTACATGTAGCCCTCGCCATCGACGTGGTCGCCGGAGGCGTTCTCGGGGGCCAGGCGGAAGTAGGAGGGCACCGCGTGGAGGCTCCAGCCCCCGGCCGGGTCGTCCACCAGCTCAACGCTCACCGACGGGTGCGGCTCCTGAGCCTCCCTCGTCGCGGGGCCGTCGTGGCCCGTGGCGTGGCCGTCCATCTCTCCGGTCACGATGACGGCGGTGGCGTCGATGATGTCGCCGTCCACGGCCATTGTCGAATGGTCGTTGGCCGACAGTTCGACCCGTACCTCGTGCTCACCGGGCGCGAGCGGGCCGATGTGGTGCCATTGGCCGTAGAGCCGCGACACCTTCTCTCCGTCGATGTAGAGGTGCATGTGGCCCTCCCCGTCGACGTGGGCGGTGGAGACGTTCTCGGGCACGATCTCGAAGGCGGTGGTGAGGACGCGGAGGTTCCACCCCTCCACCGGATCCTCGGAGACATCGATCTCGATGGTCGGCACCGGCAGGCCTTCGGCCACTTCGACGGACCTGCCATGGTCGTGATGGCTGCCGTTCTCGCTTGCCATACCGGCCGTCTCGCTCGATGGGGCGTCGTCAGCGGGTGTGGCGGGCGTGTCTTCACCGCTACAGGCGATGAGAGTGAGCACGGTGAGAGCCAGCACCGCTGTCCAGAGATGTCGACCGGCGGGCGTCGCGGGGTTCTTCAAGTCTGGGCCTCGTGTCGGGGTGTCCGTGTGGTCCGCACGCTAACGACCTGCGTCTAGATTGGGGCGCGTGACGAGCATCGAGGCCCGAGCATCCGAGCGCCAGGCGCCCTCCAACGGCGACAGCACTTCCGCCTCGGGAATCGCCGCGGGTTACGACCCCGATCCGACGCGTTCGATGTCCCTGCACGCCGACGCCTACCTCGAGCCCCGCTGGCTCGAGATCGAGCAGAGCCAGATCTTCAGCCGCTCCTGGCAGTGGGTGTGCCACGTCGAGTCGCTGCGGGAGCCGGGCTCGTATCTGGCGCTGGAGGTGGCGGGCATGCCCGTCGCCCTGGTGCGGGGCGGCGACGGCGAGCTGCGGGCGTTCTACAACGTGTGCCAGCACCGGGCCCACGAACTGCTGGCGGGATCGGGACGCACCGACAGCATCGTGTGTCCGTACCACGGCTGGACTTACGAGTTGACAGGCCGGCTCGCCCAAGCCCGGCGCACTGCGGACGTGGCCGGGTTCGATGTCTCGAGCATCTGCCTGAGCGAGGTTCAGGCGGAGGAGTTCGGCGGCTTCGTGTACGTCAACCTCGACCCGGAGGCGGTGTCACTGGCCGAGCAGTCAGGGGGCCTTGGCGAGGAGATCGCCCGTTACGCGCCCGACGTGAACGACCTGACCCATGTGCGCCGCATCCACTACGACATCGCCTCCAACTGGAAGAACGTGGTCGACAACTTCCTGGAGTGCTACCACTGCCATGTCGCCCACAAGGACTTCGTGACGCTGGTGGAGATGGACACCTACGAGGTCACCACCCACGGCATCTACTCCAGCCAGGTGGCCAGGGCCGGGTACTCGGACAACGCCGCCTACGACGTGTCCGGGTCCACGGTAAAGGACCTGGCCGTGTGGTGGCTCTGGCCCAACACGTGCCTGATGCGCTATCCGGGCCGGGGCAACTTCAGCGTCATGCAGATGGTCCCGGCCGGGCCGGAGCGCACCCTGGAGACACTCGACTTCTACTTCGAGACGTCGGAGCTGACCGAGGCCGACACCGAGTCGATCCGCTACATGGACGACGTGCTCCAGCCCGAGGACATCGCCATAGTCGAGAGTGTGCAGCGGGGCATGCGCACCCCGGCCTTCGACCAGGGTCGAATCGTGTGCGATCCGGGCGGCTCGGGCCTCTCCGAGCACGGCGTGCACCACTTCCACGGCCTGGTGCTCGACGCCTACAGCCGGGCCGGCGCGGCCTAGCGGGCCGTCCAGCCGCCGTCCACGAGGATGGTCTGGCCGGTGATGTAGCTGCCCGCGTCGGAGGCCAGCAGCAGCAGCGCCCCGTCGAACTCGCGGATCTCCCCGGCCCGCCTCATGAGGGTGTTGCGCTGGATATGGCGCAGACCGGGGGCGTCGTCGGCCGCAAACATCTCCTCGGTCAACTCGCTGCGGAAGTAGCCGGGGCCGATGGCGTTGACCCTGATGCCCTCCGGGGCCCACTGCTTAGCCAGCTCCCGGGTGAGCCCGATGAGGCCGCTCTTGGAGGCGACGTAGCCGGCCTGGTGGTTGCCGCCCGACGCCACTGTTCCCAGCATCGAGGCCACGTTGACGATGCTTCCGCCGCGACCGTGGTCGATCATCTGTCGAGCCGCGGCCGCCGACAGCACGAAGGCGGCGGTGAGGTTGATGTCCACCACCCGCCGGAACTGGTCCGGGTCCTGTTCATGGGCCCGAACAACTGCATCGGTGACGCCCGCGTTGTTGACCACGATGTCGGGGCCGCCGTGCTCCGCGGCCACCTCGACCAGCCGCTCGAGCTGCGAGTCGTCGGCCACGTCGCAACCCACCGGCACCACCCCGGAGACCTCGACGGCCAGAGCCTTCAGGCGGTCGAGCCGGCGGGCCGCGGCAACGACGGTGGCTCCCCGGCCGGCCAGCACCCGGCAGTACCGCGCTCCCAGGCTCCCGCTGGCCCCGGTCACTATGGCGACCTTGCCGTCCAGCGCGAATATGTCGCCGCGCCGTGGTTCGTCAGGTGCGGCCATTCCGGTCTAGCCGTGGATCAGGCCCGCTGCGCCGGTCGGCGTGAAACGAGCCACCAGCCGGCCTTCGTCGATCATTGCCTGGCGGTACTCGTCCCAGTCGGGGTGCTGTCCGGCCAGCCGCTCGTAGTAGTCGACCAGGACGTCGCTGGTGGCGTCGCCGGGTGTCGTGGTGGGGGGCGACAGCTCGACCGTCCCGTCGAGCGACACGTAGGACCACGCCTTCTCGTCGGAGATGTGCAGCACGGCCCTCGGGTCACGCCTCAGGTTGACCGCCTTGGCCCTGCCGACGGTCATCGAGATGTAGAACACTCCGGTGTCGACGTAGTAGACGATGTCGGACGACTGGGGCCGGCCGTCGGATCGGATGGTGATGAGCACCCCGAGCTTGCGCTCGGCCGCCCAGTCGACTGCCTCTGAGAGTTCCATGCCGCGTTCCTAGCGCTCCGGCGGCGACGTTGCTTCAGCCGGGGCCCGGCAGGCCGGGACCGTCGATGTGGGGGCCGGTTGTGCCACCGACGTCGGTCGAGCCCATGCCCAGCTTGCGGTGGTCCCAACTGCGAACGCGCTCCACGTCGAGGCGCACCGCCACTCGCTTGCGCAACATCGCCTCCACGAACGGCTCGAACTCCTGGGAGTAGGGAGCGGTGTAGCGCTCCCACACGTCGACACCGACCCGCCAGAGCTCATCGGGGTCCTCCACGATCACGCCGCGGCCCTCCAGCGACACGCCCCGCAGGGTGT
This sequence comes from Acidimicrobiaceae bacterium, assembly GCA_009843915.1. Classification (GTDB taxonomy): domain Bacteria; phylum Actinomycetota; class Acidimicrobiia; order Acidimicrobiales; family Aldehydirespiratoraceae; genus Aldehydirespirator. The sequence continues at coordinate 34,646 of VYCM01000074.1, forward strand.
CGTAGGTGTTGCCGGCCTCGATCATCACCGACATCCGGTCGTCGCGGCGCAGGTTGACGATCTTCTGGGCCTTGGCCTTGGACTCCAGCCAGATATGGCCGTCCAGCCAGGCGTACCACATGGCCACGAGATGCGGCATTCCGCCGGGGCCGACGGTGGCCATGGTGCAGGTGCGCGACTGGTCGATGAAGAGGTCGAGCTCCTCCTCAGTCATCTCGATCTGTGATCGCTGGTTCTGTCCCACCTCGGATCCTCTATGTCGCCCTCAAGAATCTCAGTCGAGAAACTATGCGGCCAGGGCACAATACCGGCACCAAGATTCTCCAAGAGAAGGACGAGAACCATGTCGAAGGTCTCAGTGTTCGCAAAATTCTCCTGCCAGGAGGGCAGGGGCGACGAGATGGACGAGGCCCTGCGGGCCATCGTCGCGGCGAGCGAGTCAGTGGACGGCGTCGAGTCGTACTCCTATCACCGGGGGGAGGACGGCACGTACTGGTTCTTCGCCCTCATGTCGAGCATGGAGGCGGCCCAGCAGCACGGCAACAACGAGGCCATGCAGGCGGCCATGCCGGCCCTGATGGCGCTCATGGCCGGCCCGCCCGACATGGCCATGACCTCCCCGGTGGCCGCCAACGGCTTCGATTTCTGACACGAGCCGGGATCAGACGCGATCCTCGCATCAGGATCGTCGCGCTGGACGGAGTGCGGGTGTCTGACGAGGCGACCAAGGCTGAGCCGGTCCATGTGGTCGGCGTCGAGGAGTTGATAGCCCTCGCCACCGATGTGATGACCCGCGTGGGGTGCGACCTCGACATCGCGGCTGAGATCGCGGAGCATCTCGTGGGCGCGGACCTGTGCGGTGTGCCGTCGCACGGCACGATGCGGCTCACTCAGTACGCCAAGCAGGCCCAGACCGGCTACCTCAATCCCGAGGGCCGGCCCAGCGGGGCGCGCAATCCCGCTGGCCGCATCGTGGTCGACGGCAACGGCGGCTTCGGCCATCCTGCCGCCGCGCTCGGGATGCGGCTGGGCATAGAGGAGTGCCGCGACGCCGGGATGTCGGTGGTCGCAGTCCGGAACTGTGGCCACACCGGCCGGCTAGGCACCTACTCGGAGATGGCCGCCGCGGCAGGCATGTTCTCCATCATGTGCGGCGGCGGCCGGCGCGATCTGTGGCCCCAGGTCGCTCCCCACGGCGGCATCGACCCGAAGCTGCCCACCAACCCGTACTGCTTCGGGTTCCCGGCCGGCGACGGCGGGCCGGTGATCGCCGATTTCGCTACCGGCATGGTGTCGGGCGGAAAGGTCATGAACGCCCGGGTGCGGGGCATGCAACTCGACGGCGAGTACCTGCTCACCGCCGACGGCACCCCCAGCGCCGACCCCGGTGCCTATCTCGACGGCGGGGCCATCCGGCCGTTCGCCGGCGCCCGGGGCTACGGCATGGGTCTGGTGGCCGAGATCATCGCTATGGCCCTGATCGGTGGGGACACGCCGGAAGGCAACTGGCTCATTCTCCTGGTCGACACGTCCTCCTACCAGGCGCCCGATGCCCTCCGAACGGCCGTCGGTGAGATACTCGACGACGTGCGCTCATCCCGCACCGCACCCGGAATCGAGCGGGTGGAGATCCCCGGCCAGCGGGAGCACGCCCTGGCCGAGCAACGTCGCCACGAAGGCATCCCCATCCCGGAATCGGTGTGGACCGGCCTCATCGACCTGCACGAGAGACTTGGTCGTGGGCGGACGCGAACCTAGGTATCTCTGTCAACCGCAGTAGTCGGACGCCCTAGCTGCAGCTTCCCCGGAGGCGCTCCAGGGCGATCTCGGCGGCCGCGCCGACGGCGGCGAGTCCGTCGACGCGGGCGCACAGCGCGGCGGATCCGGATACCAGTTCATCGCAGCCGACGGCGGTGGCGTCCCGGGTCTGTTCGATCATGGCGTTGCCCAGCCATTGTCCCGCGCTCGCCACCGCGGGGCTCGGCTCGGCCAGGTCCACCTCAGTGGCCGTCCCGAGCCTGTCGAGGTACTCCTGCTGGAGCGCGGCCCACCGGTCGGCCAGCGCCTCACATCCGAATGCGGCCTCGAACTGGACTGTCGTCGATCCGCCTGTCATCGCCGGCTCGTCGTCGGCCGTGCTGCACGCGCCCACGACGACCATCAGAATCGCCGCCACACAATGTCGGCGACGCCAACGCCTGTGCATCAGGATCGTGGGCAACCTTGCCCGGTTACGAAACCCGACGACCGAGCTCTACCCGGCGTTCGGTGAGGTCGAAGGTGCGCAGGCCTCCCCCGCCGCACATCTCGGCCAGCCAGTGGGGCTCGACCGGCTCTGCTTTGGGATCGATGCGCAGGTCCCATGAGCGGTCGCCGGTCTGTGCCGCCACGCACCGGGGGTTGACGGCCTGGGCCATGTGGATGAACCCGTCGATCCAGTCGAGGGGGCTCCGGCACACGTCGTCGCCGATGCCGGCGCACTCACCGAACGAGATAGACCCGCTGGCTTCGTCGTGCACCTCCACCGAGTAGTCCACGTAGTCGTCGACCAGGAACGGGTCGACCTGAAGGACCTTGCCGATCGCGGCCATATCGTCGCCTTCGATGCCCAGCGCCTCCCGCAGGCGGGCCACCAGGACCGGGGCGATCGCAGCCCGGTGCTGGGGCGCGATCTCGTCGAGTAGTTCCGGACCGAAGTTCTCGTCGACCGAGAGGTAGGCGGCCCGCATCAGCAGGTGTACGTCCAGCGCGAACTCCTTGGCCTGCCTCACCAGCAGCGCGTGCGACAGGTCCTCCAGCCGGAAGTCGGGCCGCATCGGCCCGGCGTAGTCCTCCATCCCGCCGGGCTCGCGAGATTCTCCCAACTCGAACGTGAACGTGGCTGCAGCCGACTGCCGCACGACCGCCAGGGACGGCTCGCCGGCGCGGGGGCCGGGCTCGTCCTCGACCACCCGGACCTCCCACCGGCAGTGGTCGCCGGTGAATTCGTCCGGCTTGGGCGGCCGATGCACCGGGATCGCTCTCAGCTTCGGGTTGGTCACCCCGAGGGTGGCGTCGAAGGTGCGGTCCTCCATGTGATGGCACATGTTGGTCACCAGCTGCGGGTCGTTGCTGGTCAGCTCCCGCAGGTAGTGGTGCGCACCGCAGAACGGCAGCCAGAAGTAGCCGAGATCGTGGTCGATCACCTCGAAATGGAAGTCCAGGAAGTGGTGCGGCGCGCCGACGTCGAACTGGAATCCCTTGAAGGCCTCGCCCACACCGTCGCCCACGATCCCCAGGTTCCGTTTGTTGCGCTCGGTGTAGATCGGGCTCGCCCCCATCCACTCGCTGTCGGCCTGGCGGATGGTCGCCTCCTGCCCCGCCGAGATCGCGATGTGGGGCATCAGCGCCCGATCGTGGTACATCGACACCACCATGTACTCACGGCACAGGCGGGCCAGCGCGGCTCGCGACAAGCGGTCGAGCGTCCACTCAGGATCGAAGGGACCGGCGTATTCTCCGCTGACCGTATTTTCTGGCATGGCGACTACCTTCTCTGTGTCAGGTCAGGTCAGAAACGTACCCTGGAGGTTCGTTGGCAGCGATGAGCGACCCTGACATGCAGATCGGCTTCACTCTGGCCGAGTCGTCGGTGTCGCGTCCTCCGAGTCCATTCCCCCCGGGCGGACCCAACGTCCTGATGGTGGTGCTTGACGATTGCGGTTTCGCCCAGCTCGGGTGTTACGGCAGCCCGATCGCCACCCCTACCATCGACCGGCTGGCGGCCGAGGGGCTGCGGTACACGAACTTCCATACCACCGCGTTCTGCTCGCCCACCCGGGCCTGCATCCTCACCGGGCGCAACCACCACCGCGTCGGCATGGGAGTGTTCCCCGATTTGCCCCTCCCTTTCCCGGGATACACGGGAGTGGTTCCGCCCGAGGCCGCCATGTTTCCGGCCGTGCTGCGCGAGGCCGGCTGGGTGACGTGGGCCGTCGGCAAGTGGCACCTCACGCCGCGCGACCACCGTGGCCCGGCCGGGCCGTTCCACAGCTGGCCCACTGGGCAGGGATTCGACCGCTACTACGGCTTCCTCGGCGGCGAGGAGTCGCAGTGGACCCCCGACCTGGTCCGCGACCAGAGCTATGTCGACCCGCCCCGGACGCCGGAGGAGGGATACCACTTCACCGAGGACATGGCCGACGAGGCCATTCACATGATCCGCGAGCTGCGGCTGCACCAGCCCAGCCGGCCGTTCGTGCTGTATTGGGCCACGGCCGCCCCCCACGCCCCGCACCATGTGCCGGACGAGTGGATCAAGCCGTACGAGGGTGTGTTCGACGACGGCTGGGACGCGCTGCGGGAGCGCACCCTGGCCCGCCAGATCGAGCTCGGCGTGGTGCCGGAAGGCACCGAGTTGAGCCCGAGACCGGACTGGATCGAAGCGTGGGACGGCATCGACGCCGGCACTCGGCGGCTGTACGCCCGGCTCCAGGAAGTGTTCGCCGGCTTCCTCACCCACACCGACGCGCAGTTGGGCCGGATCATCGACTGCCTTACCGAACTCGGCGAGCTGGACAACACCATCGTCATGGTGATGTCCGACAACGGTGCGTCGGGTGAGGGCGGTCCGCACGGCTCGACCAACCACTTGACCCAGATCAACGAGAGGCTCGAGTCGCTCGACCGGTTGAAGGACACAGTGCGCACGGCGGGCGGCCACCGCGGCTACAGCCACTACCCGTGGGGTTGGGCCCACGCCGGCAACACTCCCCTGCGGCGCTGGAAGCGCTACACCCTGGAAGGCGGCGTCCGTGATCCTCTGGTCGTCCGTTGGCCGTCCGCAGTGCCGGATCCCGGCGGGTTGCGTTCCCAGTACTGCCACGCCGTCGACCTCCTGCCCACCGTGCTCGACCTGCTGGATGTTGAGATGCCGGCGACGGTGCGCAGCGTGCCGCAGATGTCGGTGGACGGCGTCTCGCTGGTCCCGTCGATCGCGGACGCCGGCTCGCCCGAGTTCCGGACCACGCAGTACTACGAGTGCTGGGGCAGTCGGGCCATCTACCACGACGGCTGGAAGGCCGTGACCAACCACGTCAACCAGTTCAATCCGTACGAGCGGGACATGATCGACGGCAGTGTCGACTTCCAGGCCGACGAGTGGATGCTGTTCGACACGGAGAGGGACTTCGCCGAGTCGACGGACCTTGCCGCGACCCACCCCGAGCACCTCGCCGAACTGGGCGCCCGCTGGGATGCGGAGGCGGAGCGCAACGGCGTGTTGCCGCTCCAGGACGGACCGGCTTACCTCCAGAACCCGCACCTGATCCATATGCCCTTTGCCGGATACCGGCGCCGCTACGAACTCCGCGCCGGGGAGCGGCTGAACTTTCAGGCGGGGCCGCTGATCTTCGGCGGGTTCACGGCTTCGGCCGAACTCGTCAGCCCCCTCGGCAGCGGCGACGGTGTGATCGTCGAGCACGGCAGCTGGATCGCGGGATGGGCGTGGGTGGCGCTGGGCCCTGAGCTGGTGGCGTTCATCCAGGTGCCCGACCGCGGGCTTCGCCGGTTCGGTGTGCCCCGGCCTGCGGGTGCCACCGAGCTTGGGCTAAGGATTGCCGAAATCGACGGCGGCAGCTCGGTCGAGCATTTCGCCGACGGCTCGTCGCTGGGATCTACGACCATCGACGCCGTCATCCCCTTCATCTCCACCGCCAACGGCACTTGGACCACGGCCGGATACGGCAGGGCTTTCCCGGTCAGCGACGAGTACCAGCCACCGCTGCCGCTGGCAGCTCTGCGGCGGATCGTGATCGATACCGACGCGTCGACCCTCCCCGGTCTGGACGATCTGCTCGACGAGGTCATGCGCCATCAATGAGCTAGCCGGATGACCTAGTCCCAGACAGGAGGGCGAGTGGAAAGGACCCGAAACCCGATCCGTGCGGTTGCCATGCCGTCGGAGCACGGCGGGTGGGGTCTGACCATCGAGCCCGGACTGCTCGGGCTGCTGGTCGCTCCGAGCCTGGCCGGGGCCTGCCTGGCGGCGGCCGCTCTCGTGTTGTTCGTGCTGCGGACCCCGCTGGAGCTGGCCCTCGTCGACCGCCGTAGGTACCGTCGGCTCCCCCGCACCCGTCTGGCCGAGCGGGTTGCGGCAGCCGAGACGGCGCTCCTGGCCGTCCTGGTTGCGGTCGCCGCGATCACGGCCCACGACGGCCGCTGGTGGATTCCCGCGGTGGTGGCGGCTCCGCTGGTGGCGGTGGAGCTCGCCTACGACATCCGCTCGCGACGCCGCCGCCTCGTGCCCGAGCTCACCGGCGCCGTCGCCATCGCCGCGGTGGTGGCGGCGGTAGTCATTGCCGGTGACGGCGACCCCCGCCTGGCCGCCGGGCTCTGGCTGATCCTGGCGGCCCGGGTCACGACTTCCATTCCCCACGTGCGGGCCCAGATCGACCGCCTGCACAGTCGAGACTGGCAGCCGGGCATCATCCTTGCCAGCGACCTAGCGGCGGTGGTTGTCGCGGGGGTCGCCGTGGTTCTCGACGGGCGGATCATCGTCGGCGCGGCTGTCCTGATCGCGGTCGTCGTTGTCCAGCAGGTACGCCGGCGCCGGCCGGTCGCCCCCGTGAAGATCATCGGCATCAGCCAGATGGCCCTCGGCTTCGCGGTGGTGGCGGCCTCCGCTATCGGCGTGGCCGCGTGGTAGCTGCCGGGCACCGAGACTGTTCGCTGGTACGGTCCAGCCGGATGGACAGCGGGACAGGCGAATCCGACCCCGGCCAGCCGCCGGCACCGCCGAAGGGGTTCCGCGGGTCTGGCCGCCTGCTGGTGTCGCGGCCCTTCCGGGTCATCGGCCCCCACGTCTTCCCTCCGCTCCACCGGGCGATCAACCGGCTCACCGGGGGCCGCACTCTGCTCGACACCCCGGCGCAGCCCATGCTCATGCTCATCACGACGGGCGCCAGGACGGGCCGGCTACGGGAGACACCGCTGGGCGCCGTCCCGCTCGAAGGGGGCCGCTTCCTGCTGGTGGGCAGCAACTTCGCCCGCGAGCACCATCCGGCCTGGACGGCCAACCTGATCGCCAACCCCGATGCCGAGATCGTGTTCCGAGGCAAGCGGATCCGGGTACGGGCCCACCTGCTGGAGGGTCCCGAGCGCGAGCGGCGGTGGCAGACCGCGGTGACCTGGTTCCCCGTCTGGACCCGGTACGTAACCGTCACCGACCGCGAGTTCCGCCTGTTCGAGCTCGAGCCCGTCGCCAATGACGATTAGGCGAGGTTCCCCAGCGTGATCGACGGGCTGCTCCGGCGGATCGCCGAGTTTCACCGGAGCCGCCCGAGCGTCCCGGAGTTCCCGATGGTCGCTCCGGTGCTCGACGCGCTCGACGACGCCCGCTGTCCCGCCACCATCGAGTCCCGCACCCTGCCGGTGGTCCAGCACCTCGACGCGGTCGAACCCAGCGCCGACGCCACCATCAACGCCGTTCTGGACGAGCTTCTTCGTCTCGCGCCGGTCCTGCCGTGGCGCCAGACCGTCGGCTACCTCGACGTGTTGAGCCGGGACTACCTCGACAACTACGGCTACGTGCAGCTGCTGGGCCCGAACGCGATCGTCGAGCACCCCGACGTGAGGGTCGGGATCGGTCTGTGGGGTCCGAACCTCCACTATCCCGCCCACCAGCACGAGGCCGAGGAGTTGTACCACGTGCTGGTCGGCGAGCCCTCGTTCCGCGATGGCGACGGTGAGCGTCGCGCCACCCGGCCGGGCGACGCCGTCCACTTCGTGCCCTGGCAGGTGCACAGCCAGGACTTCGGGGCCACGCCGACCGTACTGCTGTACTGCTGGACAGGGGCCGTCGAGCCCGACGCGGTGCTGGTGGACGTCGGTTGAATCCTGTTCCGGGTCCAGGACCCCGGCCCCTGGTCGCTCAGCCGTGGATGTAGTGGGACGGGTCCTCGGTGGGGTCGGGGGTCTGGCTGATGGCGCAGTCGTTGGCGATGTCGAGGATGGCCATGGTCCGGCCCATGGCCACGCAGTAGCCGATCAGGGTCAGCAGTTCGAGTATCTGCTGGTCGGTGAAGTGCTCCTTCATGCGGGCCCAGTAGTCCTCGTCGCTCATCATCGCCTCGTGATCCCAGCAGAAGCGCTCGGCCGTCTCGGCCGCCAGCTTCTCGGCCTCACTGAACGCCCCGATTTCGGTGTACTCGGAGACGTGGTGGTAGAGGTCCTCGTCGAGTCCTTGCTGCATCGCCGATGCAGACCGGGTGTCAATTCAAATGTGGCACCGGTTGATCTGAGCCACCCTCATGCGAGCGATCTCACGGACCCGCACGTCGAGGGAGATCTTGGTGTACAGCGTCTTGGCAGCGGCTCCCATGGCCATGCCCACATCGGGCTGGAGGCTCCACATCCGGATGCGCTCCAGCCCTTCGCCGTCGGGGAAATCGATGCGTGCCATGCCGGCGTCCTTCGGGGCTAGCCCTTCTCGGTTGTGGGATCGATGATCTTGCCGACCTCGGTGACCACCGTCGCCGGGAACCCGCTGC
>VYCM01000148.1 GCA_009843915.1 Acidimicrobiaceae bacterium
CGACCTCGCGGATCTCGGCCTTGGCCTGCGCCAATAGTTCTCTGAAGCTCGCCATGATGAAACCCTACCTGTCTTGTCAGGATTTAGCCACCCAGGGGATCCAGACCGCAAATCACTGGCAGCACTTCGCTGATGGATCCGCCCACCAGCACGTCGGCCAGCGCGTCGAACTCGGTGGGCTCGCCGTTCACGATGATCACACCGGCGCCGGACTGCGCGGCCAGCGGGGCGGTCATGTTGATGGGCGACACGGCCAGCGTCGTGCCCACTGCCAGGAACAGGTCGCATTCCAGGGCAGCCCGCTCGGCTCGGGCCAGGTCGACCGGGTTGAGACTCTGGCCGAACGACACCGTGGCCGCCTTCAGGAGCCAGCCGCAAAGAGGGCACTGCGGATCGGGCTCCCCGGCCCTCACCCGCTCCAGCGCAACCTCTATGTCGTCGCGGTAGTCGCACGACAGGCACTGCACCTTGCGGGTCGTGCCGTGTATCTCGACCACCCGTTCGGGATCGCTGCCGGCCCGCTGGTGGAGCTCGTCCACGTTCTGGGTGATCAGCAGATGGAGCTTGCCCCGCTGCTCCAGGTGCACCAGCGCTTCGTGGCCCCGGTTCGGCTCGACGTCACCCCACAGGGCTCCCTCGGCTCGGCGAGCCCAGTTGCTCCGGCGCACCTCGGGATCCGACACGTAGACGTTGATGTTCGAGGCCCGCTCGGCCGCCGGGTCCCGCGTCCACAGTCCCTTCGGACCCCGGAAGTCGGGCAGTCCGCTGTCGGTGGAGATGCCGGCCCCGGTGAGGACAGTGACGCGATCGGCGGCATCGACCATTCGGCGGGCCGCGGCAACCGCAGCCGCAGCATCCGCTAGCACACCGTCAGGGTAGCGGAGCCGGCACAGCCATCTGTTTCGCCTGCTAAATCAGCAGAAAAGATGGCTTAAGATTTCTGTTTGACAAGCATTGGCCGTCAACATATGTTCAAACATTGACACTTCCCCCGGACATCTTGCAACTAAGGCGCCCGCGAGCGCCCGCTTTCTTGGAGAAACATCATGACTTCGTCCATCAACCTCCCGCATGCGGTCATCGAATCAGAGGTGATCACGCTGATTCCATGGATCGACCACCGCGTCGACGCCTCCGGTCACGACCCGAGATCCACCTACGTCGAACAGTTCTGGCTCGGAACGCTGGGCCCTTCCACCACGTGGTTCCTGCGCCATTGCGCCAACCTGCTCGACGCCGCCGAAAGCACGGCCGTCAATCTGCGCGAAACAGCCGGCACCCTGGGTATCGGACACGAAGGCGGCTCTCGCAGCGCCATGTCCAAGACGGTTGCTCGAGCCTGCCGGTTCCGAGCGGCCCGATCCGTGGGGTCAGCAACCCTGGCCGTCCGCCTTCGACTGCCGCAACTCAGCTACCGCCAGGTGCAGCGCCTGCCCGAACCGATGCAGCGACTCCATGAGGAGTTCCTTGCGGTCAACTTGAGTCGCGACGAGGTGTGCCGGCAGCAGTCGCGGGCCCGGCGGCTGGCCGTGTGCCTGATCGAGTGCGGTGACAGCTACGAACAGACGGAGAGACTGCTGGCTCGGATGAACTACCATCCCGCCATCGTTGCCGAGGCGGTCCGCTGGGCATGGAACCTCCATCACGGACGGTCTTCCCCCGAGGCAGCCTGACTTCAGCTCTTACCGTGATGTAGCGTCGAAACCGGTCAGGGGGTGCATATGGAGCCCGGAATACCCACCGGTATCGACGACATCGACGACGAATGGCTGTCGCAGGCCATGGGTTCGCCGGTGCGGATCACCGGTATCGACGACATCGGGACCGGGGTCGGGATGATCGGCGCCATCTACCGGGCCACGCTCGAGGGCGACGGGCCCGACACCGTGGTCTTCAAGATGCCCGGCCTCGACGAGACGGCCCGCTTCACGGCCCAGATCCTGCGCCTCAACATCCGCGAGGTCGGCTTCTACCGCGAGCTGGCCGCCGAGAGTCCCATCCGGGTTCCCCACTGCCACTTCGGCGCCGTCGATCCCGAAACCCACGAGTTCGTGCTGGTGCTGGAGGACGTGGGCTCGTACCGGGCCGTCAGCCAGGTCGGGGGCATGGGCCGGGCCGACGCCGAGCAGGCCGTGGACGAGCTGGCCGCCTGGCACGCCCACTGGTGGGGCAAGGCCGACCCGATCGTGGAGCGGGGCACCGCGATGGCCATCCACGATCCCATCTACCCGATGCTGCTGCCGCCGGTGTTCTCCGACGGCTGGGCCAAGGTCCGGGGGGCGATGAGCGTCCCCCGGGTCGTCGAGACGGTCGCCGACGGCTGGGTGGAGGCCCTGCCCGAGATGCTGGGGTCGCTGGCGACGACGCCGAGCACCCTGGTCCACGGCGACTACCGGGCCGACAACATGTTCTTCGACGAGGAGGGCCGGGTCGTGCTGCTCGACTTCCAGGTCATCGGCCAGTCCATGCCGGTCGGCGACCTGGCCTATTTCGTCACCGGGAGCCTCTCCCCCGCCACCGCCTCGGAGATCGAGCCGGGGCTGTACGAACGCTGGCTGAGCGCCCTCGCATCGGAGGGGGCACCCGAGTCGGAGCTCGACGGGATGTGGGACATCTACCGGGGCGCGGTGCTGTTCTGTGTCTGCTACCCGATGATCGCCGGCGCGGGCATGGACCTCACCGACGAGCGCCAGCGGGGACTGCTGGAGGCCACCTTCGAGCGCTTCGAGCGGGCTGCCGACGAGCTGAGCCTGACCGACCTGCTCTGAATCCCACTCTTGTTCGCTGCGCTCACGGGCCGCTCGGGCCACGGCCTCGCAAGCTCGGCCTCTGAGTCCCGCCCTCTGGCTCAGTTGCTCGAGGTGTACGACAAAGCCAGCTCGACCAGGGTGCGCACGCCGAAGCCGGTGCCGCCCTTGGAGATCTCGCCGTCGTCCGACTCGGCCCGGGCCGGACCGGCGATGTCGAGGTGGGCCCAACAGATGCCGTCCGCCACGAACTGCTGGAGGATCAGCCCCGCGGTCAGCGCACCGCCGTGGGTGCCGCCGATGTTCTTCATGTCGGCCACGTTCGACTCGAACTGCTTGGCGTAGTCGGCAGGCAGCGGCAGCGGCCAGACCCGCTCCCCGGCGCGGTCCGCAGCGGCGCGGATCTCATCGATCAGCGGCTCGTCGTTACCCATCAGCCCGGCGATAGACGGTCCCAGAGCCACCATGCAGGCACCGGTCAGGGTGGCCAGGTCGACGACGGCGTCGGGCTCGTCCTCGCAGGCCAGCGACAGAGCGTCGGCCAGGATCAGCCGGCCCTCGGCATCGGTGTTGAGCACCTCGATGGTCTTGCCGTTGCGGATGGTGAGAACGTCGCCGGGCCGGGTGGCGTCGCCGCCGAGCATGTTGTCGGTCATGGGCAGGTACCCCTTGACCCTTACCGGTGCGCCCACCGCGGGGAGCACCGACATGGCCCCGATGATGGCGGCGGCCCCGCACATGTCCATCTTCATGGCCATCATTCCCTGGGCGGTCTTGATGGACAGGCCCCCGGCGTCGAACGTGATCCCCTTGCCCACGAAGGCGAGCGTCGCCACCGGGTCGCCCTCGGGTTCGTAGGTCAACTCCACGTAGCGCGGCGGATTGGTGCTGCCCCGGTTGACGCCGAGCAGGCCGCCCAGCCGCTGCTTCTTGATCTCGGCCTCGTTCCAGACCCTCGACTTCAGCCCGGCCTTGCGGGCAACGGCCGCCGCCTTGCGGGCGAAGGCCGGGGCAGTGAGCGAGCCGCCGGGCTCGTTGGACAGGTCGCGGGCCACGCACACCCCCGCGGCGATGGTGGAGCCCCGCGCCAGGGCGTCCTTGGCGGCGGCCGAGGCGCTTCCCACGACGTCGACGCGGGCCAGCTTGGGGGTGCCGTCGCCGCCGTCGGAGCCGTCGGCGGACGACTTGTAGACGGTGTAGCGGTAGCCACCCAGGATCACGCCCTCGGCGAGCGCCTGACGGGCTGCGGCGTCATCCAGACCGGAAGCGGCTGGAAGGCGCACCGCCGCCCGTGCGTGGCGTGAGCATGAGCGAGCCAGCGCTGCGCCGGCTCGCCGGATGGTGGCCGCGGTGACTTCGGCAGCCGCGCCCACACCGACCAGCCCGGCGAAGCCGCCGCCGGCCGGCTGCAGATGGACCTGCTCCGCCTTGCCCCTGAACCCTGTGGTGTCCAAGACCGCCGCGTCGAAACCGTCTATGCCAGCTTCGACATCCTCGGCGGTGACAAGTGAAACACTGGCGGTGGCCGCCTTGGGCACGGAGCGAACTGCATGGACTGTGATCGGCATCCGGTCAGACTAATGGGCTGCCCGACTAGCCCGATGCTGGTGCCGGGAGGTCCTGCTCGACGGCGAGCGTCGACGCGAACAGGTCCCCGAGTTGTTCAACCCGGTCGAGGACTTCGGAGGCGGTGAACGTCAACGGCTCACCGTCGGCGCCGTCCGACACCTCGTCCCAGGTGATAGGCGCCGACACGGTGGGACGATCCAGGCCCCTCAGCGAGTAGGGGGCGATGGTGGTCTTGAAGCGGGCGTTCTGGCTCCAGTCGATGAACACCTTCTTTGGCCGCAGGCTGCGCTTCATGACGGACACCACCAGCGTCGGCAGGCGCTTCTCGAGCAGTTGGGCCACGGCCAGGGCGAAGCCGGCCGCGTGATCGTGGGAGTGGGGCCGGTTGAGGGGCACGTAGAGCTGCATCCCCTTGCTGCCCGAAGTCTTCGGCCATCCGGACAGGCCGACCGACTCCAGAACCTCGCAGACATGCAGGGCCACCTGGCAGCACTCGACGATCGTGGCCGGCTTGCCGGGGTCGAGGTCGAACACGACCATGGTGGGCGAGTCGAGGTCGCCGCAGCGGGCCATCGGCGCGTGGATCTCCAGCGCGGCCAGGTTGGCCGACCAGGCCAGAGCGGCCACGGAGTCGAGGCGGCAATATTCGATCGGCCCGCCCCTGTCGCCCGGACCACGGCACGTGGGAACCCAGTCGGGACGGTGCTTGGGGCAGCGCTTCTCGAAGAACGATTCGGCGGTCACTCCGTCGGGCCAGCGCCGCAGGGTCACGCCCCGGTCGCCGACGTGGGGAAGCATCACCGGCGCGACCCGCACGTAGTAGTCGATCACCTGCGCCTTGGTGAAGCCGGTCAGCGGGTACATGACCTTGTCGAGGTTGCTGACCGACAGCCGGCGCCCATCGATGGTCACGGGCACGCGCTCGGGTGCGCTCACTGATCCGCCCGAACTGCGACCCGCCCCGCTCGACCTCTCAGGCCGACTTGCGGATCTTCCTCGCCGGTTCCTCGGGCTTCGCCTCCGGCTCCGCGGCGGCCTCGCCCCCGGTGGGGTGACGCTTGCGGGCCTCCTTGGCCGCGGCGACCGAGGCCTCCAGCGCGGCCATGAGATCGACAACGGTGTCGGACGTCGGCGCGGCCGGTGCCACCGTGGCCGTGGTGTCGCCGGAGGCCTTGCGCTCGATCAACCCCAGCACCGCCTCCCGGTAGGAGTCGGTGTAGCGGTCGGGCTCGAATTCGGCCTCGAGGGCGGCGATGAGCTGGCGCGCCATGGCCGTCTCCCGCTCGTCCACGTCAATGCCGTCCAGCCCTTCGAAGCCGTCGATGTCGTCCGGCGCCACCAGCTCGTCGGCGTACACCATGGTCGACAGCATCAGCCGCCCGTCGACGGGACGGACGGCGGCCAGGTACTGCTTCGAGCGCATCACGAAGTGGCAGACGGCCACCTTGTCGGCCTCGTCCATGGCCTCGGCCAGCAGCTTGTAGGGCTTGGCCGCGGCCTCGTCGGGAACCAGGTGGTAGGCGCTGTCGTAGAAGACGGGATCGATGTCGGCTAGGTCGATGAAGGCGTCGATGTCGATGGTGCGGGCCGCGACCGGGGCCAGCTCCTCCAGCTCGCGGTCGGTGACGGTGACATAGTCGCCCGACGCCAGCTCGTAGCCCTTGATGATCCGCTCGGGCGGCAACTCGGTGTCGTCGGCCGACGACACCTTCTTGTAGCGCACGCGGGCGCCGGTCTCGGCGTCGAGCTGGTTGAAGCGCACGTTCTTGCGGCTCACCGCGCTGAAGAGCTGCACGGGAATCGTGACCAGTCCGAAGCTGATCGATCCCTTCCAGATCACTCTCGGCACTGTTGGCCTCCTCGCATCGGCCCGGGCCCGGCGTAGCCGGAACCCGGCGCGCAGGCCTCCGCACCGCCTAGTTGAGTTTAGGGCGCGAGCAGGATGCGGGCCACCAGGTCCTGACCGAAGGCGGTGACGATGGCCAGGTAAACCAGGCCGGTGGCGGCCATCACCGCCGAGTACTGGCGCTCACGCAGCGCGGCTCTCGCTACCGCCACCAGCAGCAGTGTCGTGGCGGTGGAGGCCACCCAGAACCAGCCCAGCAGGCCGTTGTAGCCGTCGTCGATGGTGCCGTTGAGCACCGACACCATGCCCGTGGGCCACAGCATCACGATCGTCTCGGGCACCCAGAGCACCGCCGCGGCCCGGATCATCTGCAGCAGCGGCCCGCGGGCCAGGCCGGGTTGGACCAGGTACCAGTGGCCCAGCAGCATCGCGCTCAGCACCGCCCCGCAGAACAGGGCGCCGACGAGGGTGCGAGCTACCGCCAGCCCGAGCGAGCCCCCGGCCGCGATCGCGCCGAGGAGGGTCGCCAGCAGCCCCACCGTGGCCGCCGCCAGATCCAACACAGGAGGGAACTCGGGCGCATCGGGATCGAAGCGGGCCTCGGCTCGGTCGATACCGGTCATCTCCGCCACCCGGGCCGACCGGCGGGCCACCTGGACCCGCTGACCGGCCACCCCCGCCGACCGGCGCGCCACCGAGACCGCTCCGGCGACCAGCCCGACGCAGACGAAGACCATCGTGGCCGCCTCGCGGCTCCAGGTCGGCTCGGCCAGTAGCGCGGTGACCAGAGAACCGGCGGCCAGCGCCAGGAACACCCCACGCATCAGCCATCCGTAGCCGAGCCCGACCTCGCGGCGGCGGGTGGTCACCCACAGGAAGAACCACCCGCCCGCGGCCCAGCCGACCAGCAGCGTGGCGGCGTCGAGTTCGACCATGGCGGCGAGGCAGGCCGCTCAGGCGACGACGGCCAAGTTGTGGTCGGCGCGGTTGAGGGGGTCCGGACCGGTCGGCGAGGCGGCCACGATGTCCTCGAGGCGGGCCCCCCACCGACCGGGCACGTAGATCCCCGGCTCCACCGAGAAGGCGTTGCCGGCCACCAGCGGCTCATCGTTGCCCTCCACGATGTACGGGTCCTCATGGGCCTCGGTCCCGATCCCGTGGCCGGTGCGGTGCACGAAGTACTCGCCGTAACCGGCCGCGGCGATGATCGACCGTGCCGCCCGGTCCACATCCTGGGCGGGCGTGCCCACGGCAGCGGCAGCCACGCCGGCAGCCTGCGCTTCGAAGAGGACTTCGTACAGTTCGTTGAACTCGCGTGGCGGCGCACCGGTGTACACGCAGCGGGTGATGTCGGAGCAGTACCCCACGCCGTCGTCGCCCACGATCGTGCCGCCGAAGTCGCACAGCACGACCTCATCGGTGCCGATCACCCGGCCGCCGGGCTCGTGATGGGGGCTGGCCGCGTTGGCGCCGGCGGCCACGATGGCGAAGTTCACCCGGTCATGGCCCTCGGCCACGATCTGGCGGCCCAACTCGGTCGAGACCTCGGCCTCGGTCCGTCCCACCAGCCCGATCTCGCCCCGCTGGAGCCGGCCCGCGATCCTGTCCACCGCGGCTCCAGCGGCCCGCAGACGCTCGATCTCATCGGCCGTCTTCACTGAGCGGATCGGGGCGGTGACATCCGAGCCACGCCTCCAGACCGCGTCCGGCATGACCGTCATCAACTCCACCAAGAACCGGGACCACATGTGGTCCCCGACCGCGGCCACCGTCGCGGCTCCGGCCAGGCCGACCACGATGTCCACCGGGTCCTCGGTCTCGTCCCAGGGCCGCATCCCGAAGACATCGGGACGCTCGGCCACCCGGGGAGCCTCCATGCGGGGCACGACCAGGGTGGCCTCGCCGTCGCGGGGCACCACCAGCATGGTGAGACGCTCCAGCGGCATGGCCTCATAGCCGCAGAAGTACGGCAGGTCGGCCCCCACCGACAGCAGCAGCACGTCCACGCCCTGCTCAGCCATCAGTTCCCGTGCCCTGTTCAGCCGGTCGGTGAACATGGGCGCAGCCTAGGTTCGTGCCGGGGCGGCCTCCACGGCGGCGTCGGCAGCCTGGCGGGCGTGGTAGCTGGAACGGGTCAGGGGCGAGGCCTCTACATGGCTGATGCCCATCGACTCGCCGATCTCCTTCCATCGCTCGAACGCCTCCGGCGGCCACCAGCGATCAACCGGAAGATGGCGTGCGCTGGGACGCAGGTACTGGCCGATGGTCACGATGTCGGTTCCGGCTGCGTGCAGGTCGGCCAGGGTCTGCACGACCTCGCCGTGGGTCTCGCCCATGCCCGCGATGATTGACGACTTTGTGGTCAGTCCCTCCGCCTTTGCCCTGGCCAACACCGCCAGGCTGCGGGCATAGCCGGCCGACGGTCGCACGGCCCGCTGCAGCCGGGCAACGGTCTCGATGTTGTGATTGAGCACGTCGGGACGAGCATCGAACACCGTCTGGAGGGCATCCGCGTCGCCTCCCAGATCACTGATCAGGGTCTCGACCCGGGCATGCGGTAGCCGACCGCGGACGGCAGCGACTGTGGCTGCCACCGCCTCGGCTCCGCCGTCATCGAGGTCGTCGCGGGCCACCATGGTCACCACCACGTGGTCGAGGCCCATGCGGACGGCAGCCTCGGCCACCCGGTCGGGCTCGGCGTGGTCCACACCCTCAGGCCGGCGGGTGTCAACCAGGCAGAAGCCGCAGGCCCGGGTGCAGCGCTCGCCGAGGATCATGAAGGTCGCCGTGCCGTCGTTCCAGCACTCCGAGATGTTGGGGCAGCCGGCCTCCTCGCAGACGGTCACCAGGTCGAGGCCGCGCAGCGTGGAGCGGACCTCGTGGAACGTCGGCCCGGTGCTGAGCGGGACCCTCATCCATTCCGGTTTGCGTGACCGCAGCGGCACCGGCTCGTGGCTCTCGCCGTCCAGCCGGGCAGCCTCCAGCCGGCCCAGCAGGCGCAGCGATACTCCCTCAGCCGCGGCTCCGGCCGCGGGGCTGCCGTCGGGCGGCGCACCGGCATCCGCCGAGCCGTCGGCGGTTTCCCGGGTGAACTGGGCCATGTCGGCCGGAGCCACCCGGTGGGCGACATCGGCCCGGTCGATGCGGCCGTGCGCGCCCCATGTCCCAGCCGCCCGTTGCGCCACGAGGTCCACGACCTGTTGCATCGACACGTCGATGCCCTCAGCCGACAGCGATGTCACTCCCAGACCGGTGATCCCGCAGGGCACGATTCGAGCGAACCACTCCAGGTCGGGATCGACGTTGAGCGCGAAGCCGTGCATGGAGCGGGCCCGCGACAGCCTCACGCCGATGGCGGCGATCTTCCGGGGCCGCAGCCCCTCGGGGTCAATCCACACCCCGGTGTGACGGTCGAGACGCCCTGCCTCCAGCCCCAGGTCGGCGAGCACGTCGATCAACAGCTGCTCCACGCCGCCCACGTAGGCGGCGGTGTCCGCCATCCCGCCGCCGCGCCGGCCGGGCACGGTGAGGATCGGATAGCCGACCAGCTGGCCGGGCCCGTGGTATGTCACCTCGCCGCCCCGGTCGGTCTCCACCACCGAGCCGCCCAGCGCTTCGACGTCGACCAGCAGGTGCTCGCGCCGGCCCCGGCGGCCCAGGGTCACCACATGGGGATGCTCGAGCATGAGCAGGTGGTCGTCGGCGGAGTGGCCGTGGAGGCGGCGCTGGAGTGCCAGGGCGTCCTGGTAGGCCACACGGCCGAGCCAGCGGATCCGCAGTACGGGCCGGTCAGCGGCCAGCAGCGAGGAGCTCAGCGGATCTCAGCCTCCCAGTCGCGGGTCTCGATGATCTCCTTGGTCCGGTGGAGGAACGCAGCCGCGTAGGCGCCGTCGAACGCTCGGTGGTCCCAGGCCATGGCCAGCACGCCCATCGAGTGGATGGCGATGGACTCGTTGCCGTAGTTGTCGGTCACCACCACCGGCTTGCGGGACACGCCGTCGGTGCTCAGGATGGCCACCTGGGGCTGGTTGATGATCGGGAACTGCATCATCGTGCCGTACTGGCCGGCGTTGGTTAGGGTGAACGTGCCCCCGGCCAGGTCGTCGGGTCCGAGCTTGCGGCTGCGTGCCCGGTTGGCCAGATCCACGATGTCGCGGGCGATCTGGCGGAGGCGCTTGCCTTCGGCCCCGTGGATCACCGGCGCCAGCAGCCCTTGGAAGTCGATGTCCACTGCGACGGCCAGGTTGACGCCGGCGTGGACCACCAGTTCGTCCCCTCCGAAGCTGGCATTGAGATGCGGGTAGTCGCGCAGGGCGTCGACCACGGCCCTGGCGATGAACGGCAGGTAGGTGAGGCTGAAGCCCTCCTCCGCCTTCCACGCCTGCTTGGCGGCCCGGCGGACCTTCTCGATGCCCTCGTAGTCGACCTCTATGGCGGTGAGGACGTGGGGCGACGTCTGCTTGGACATCACCATGTGCTCGGCGGTGCGCCGCCGGATGTTGTTGAGGGGCACCACGCTGTCGCCGCTGCGGACCACGACTGCGGGCACCGCCGATCGTCTGGCCCGGCGTGAAGGCTTGCGCTCCTCAGGCGCGGCAGCCGGAGGCGGGGGCTCAGCCTCGGCAGCAGCCGGAGCCTCGGCCGAGGCGCGGGCCCGTATGGCCTGCTCGACGTCGGCGCGGGTGATGCGACCGCCGAGGCCGGTGCCGGTCAGGGTGGACGGATCGAGGTTGTTCTCGCTGATCAGGCGGCGCACGACCGGCGACAGCACGATCCCCGCCGCCCGGAACGCCCCAGCGGACTTCGGCTCCTCCGGCTCGGATGGCGGCTCAACCGCTTCGGACGGCGGTTCGGGGGCGGCCGGCGGCTCGGGGGCGGCCGGCGGCTCGACCACCTCCTGCACCGGCTCAGCGGCCGGCGGCTCGACCACCTCCTGCACCGGCTCAGCGGCTGGCGGCTCGACCACCTCCTGCACCGGCTCAGCGGCCGGCGGCTCGGCGGGCGGGGCATCTCCCGAATCGCCGACGCGGGCCAGGACCTGCCCGACCTCCACAAGGTCGCCCTCATTGGCGAGTATCTCGGCCAGCACCCCCGCCACCGGGGACGGCACCTCGGTGTCGACCTTGTCGGTGGACACCTCGAAGAGCGCCTCGTCGAGGGCGACCTCATCACCGACCTGTTTGAACCATCGGGTGATGGTCCCCTCAGTGACCGTCTCTCCCAGCTGGGGCATCATGACGTCGGCCATCAGCAGTCCTTACCCGTGGAGCGAGCGGCCCGTCAGCGACAGGATCGTCTCGCCGAACAGCTCGCTCATGGTCGGATGAGGTTGTATCAGACGGGCGACATCGTCGACCGTCGCCTCCCAGTTCACCGCGAAGTAGGCCTGGCCCAACTGCTCGGTCACCCATGGCCCGGCCATGTGAACCCCGAGGATGCGGCCGCCGGTGCCGTCGGCCTTCCTCTGGGCGACCACCTTCACCATGCCCTCGGTCTCGCCCAGGATCTGGGCCCGGCCGTTGGCCATGAAGCGGTGCATCGAGGTCACCACGTCGAATCCGGCGTCGATCGCGCTCTGCTCGGTGTGCCCGGCGAAGGCCACCTCGGGGTGGCAGTAGATGCACCAGGGCGTGCCGTGGTAGTCGAGAGGGTCGGGGTCTTCGCCCAGGATGTCGCAGATGGCGAGCATGCCCTCGGCGAAGGCGGTGTGGGCCAGCTGCGGGCTGTCGACCACGTCGCCCACGGCCCACACGCCCTCGGCGGTCGTGCGACAGCGGCCGTCGACCACCACGAAGCCGCGGTCGTCCAACTCCACGCCGGCCGCGTCGAGTTCCAAGCCTTCCGTGCGGGGCCGGCGGCCCACGGCCACCACGACCATCTCGACGTCGACCTGCTTGCCCTCCCCGAAGGAGACCACGGTGCCGGATCGGTCCGGGCGAGGCTCATGACCGTGCACCGTCACGCCGGTGTGCACCTCGATTCCCCGCTTGCGGAACGACCGTCTCACTACCTTGGCCACCTCGACGTCGCAGCCGGTCAGGATGTTGGGAAGGGCCTCCAGAACGGTGACCTCGGTTCCCAGGTCGCCCATCATCGAAGCGAATTCGCAGCCGATTGCGCCGCCGCCGATGACCGCGGCCGAGGAGGGCAGCCGGCCGATCGAGAACAGCTCGTCGGAGGTCACCACCAGCTCGCCGTCGACGTCGAAGCCGCCGATGGTCCGCGGCGTCGAACCCGAGGCCAGGATGATCGAGCCTCCGGACAGCGTGCGCTCGGAGCCGTCGGCCCCGGCCGCCAGCACTGTGCTGGACGGGCCGAGGGAGCCGATGCCCTCGTAGATGGTCACCTTGCGCTGTCCCAGCACCGACGACAGCCCGGCCATCATCTTGTCGATGACCTGCTGCTTGCGGTCCAGCACGGCCGACCAGTCGAGGCTGGGCTCGACGCCGCCCACCCCGAACTCGGCCGCCCTGGCCACCGTGCGGTACACCGAGGCCGCCTCCAGGAGCTCCTTGGCCGGGATGCAGCCGACGTGCAGGCAGGTGCCGCCCACCTTGCTCTTCTCGACCACCGCGACGTCGAGGCCCGCGCTGGCGCCGTACAGGGCCGCGGCATAGCCGCCCGGCCCGCCGCCGATGACGATCACGTCATGTGCTGCGTCGCTCACAAGGCCTCCCGGATGATGGCGCGACCCTACCGGTTCCTACCGGCTTCAGAACCAGCCGAATCTGCCCGATAGGACCTGGAGGGTGAAGGCCACCAGGATGGCGAGACCGCACAGCAGCGCGGCGAGAATCAGCCTGCGGGTGCTCACTTCGAGCGGCGGCGCCGCCGGCGCCGCCGGCGGCCGACCACCCAGCCGAGGATCTCGGTCAACACCGCTCCGGCTACGGCGGCCACGATGATCACCGCCCAAAGCGGGCCGTTCACCTCGACGAACCACCAGGTGACCGGCACATCGCGGTCGTTCTGGACAACGAAGACGATCAGGGCCGCCGCAACCAGCAGGGCGAGGACCACCCCGGGCCGGATCGACCACTTCCGTGCCGCAGGCGTGGTGCTGCGGCTACCGGTGTCGGAGGCGCCGGCCTGTCCGGCGTCGAAGGCTCCGGGGTCCGGGGGTGTCAGGTCTTCATCCACATCAGCCCTCGATCTCTCCGGCCGGGCCGCGGGGATGCTAGACCAACCGCAGTGATGCGACCATGCGCGTAGCGGTGACGGGCTCCACCGGGCTCATCGGCCGGGCCCTGGTCGAACGTCTGACTTCCGATGGACACCAGACCGTGAGGGTGGTGAGGTCGGCCGGCGCGGCCGGTCAGCAGGGATCCACCGTGAACTGGGATCCCGGGGCCGACCAGATCGAGAGCGAAGCCTTGGAGGGCCTTGACGCGGTTGTGCATCTGGCCGGCGAGCCGATCGCAGCCCGGCGCTGGTCGTCCGCCCAGAAGCGACGCATCGCCGACAGCCGGACGCGGGGCACTGCCCTGCTGGCCAGCGCCCTGTCCCGTCTCGACGCACCTCCGGGCGTGCTCGTGTCGGCGTCGGCCATCGGCTACTACGGCGACCGGGGCGACGAGCGCCTCGACGAGTCGTCCAGCGGCGGGCGCGACTTCCTGGCCCAGGTGTGCCGAGACTGGGAGGCGGCCGCCGACCCGGCCCGCGACGCCGGCATCCGGGTCGCCCATCCCCGCACCGGCGTGGTGCTGAGCCGGTCGGGGGGTGCGCTGGCCGAGATGCTCCCCTTCTTCAGGCTGGGCCTCGGGGGCCGCATCGGAAGCGGCCACCAATGGATGAGCTGGATCACGCTGCACGACGAGGTCGAAGCACTGCTGTGGCTGCTGACCACGGATGTGGAGGGACCGGTGAACCTCACCGCGCCCGAGCCGGTTACCAACCGTGAACTCACCGCGGCTCTGGGACGGGCCCTGCGCCGCCCCACGCTGCTACCCACACCCAAGCCAGCTCTGTGGGCCCGCCTGGGCCGCGAACTCACCGAGGCCCTGCTCTACAGCAGCGCCCGGGTGGAACCCGCCCTGCTGCTGCGCCGCGGGTTCCGGTTCACCCATCCCGACATCGCCACCGCTCTCGACGAGGTACTAGCCCGGCATCCCTAGGGGCCGCGGCGGAACACCTGGTCGGTGGCCGCGCCGACCGCAAGTTGGTCCACGATCTCGTTCCACTCGTCGCCGGAGTGGCCCTTGACCCAGCGGAACGAGACCTCGCCGGCACGACGCAGGTAGAGATCGATCAGCGGCTTCCATAAGTCCTGGTTCTTCACCGGCTTCTTGTTGGAGTTGCGCCAGCCCCGTCGCTTCCAGCCCTCGTACCACCGGTCGCGGAAGCAGTGGACGACGTAGGTGGAATCCGACACCACCACGACCGGGCCGTCCAGCTCCCGCAGCGCCTCCAATACCGCCTGCAACTCCATTCGCTGGTTGGTGGTGTCGGGATCGGCGCCGCAGGCCCACTCCCCGCCCGGCACCGCCCAAGCCCAGCCCCCCGGCCCAGGGTTGCCCAGACATGCACCGTCGGTGTACACGATCGTGGGCTCCGCGACGGTTCCGGCTGCGGGTTCGGCAGCAGAGTCGGCGGCGAGTCCGGGAAAGGGTTCGGCTACCACGCCCTGATGGTCGCGCATCGGTGCTGCGAGGTCGCGAATGCATCCTTTGCTGCCATCCTTAATGACAGTGGCCGACAACTTCCTGCGCCAACTTCCGGACATCGACCCAGCCGAGACCCAGGAGTGGATCGACTCGCTCGACGCCATCATCGCGGCCGGAGGCCGGGAGCGAGCCCGCTACATCGTGGCCAAGCTCCTGGAACGCTCCAACGAGCAGCGGGTGGGCGTGCCGCCGACCACGTCGACGCCCTACATCAACACCATCCCCGCCTCCGAGCAGCCCTTCTTCCCCGGAAACGAGCAGGTCGAGCGGCGCATCCGCCGCTTCATCCGGTGGAACGCGGCGGCCATGGTCATCCGGGCCAACAAGACGGCCGACGGGATCGGCGGCCACCTGTCCACGTTCGCCTCGTCGGCCTCCCTGTACGAGGTGGGCTTCAACCACTTCTTCAAGGGCAAGGACGACGGCCTGGTCGGCGACCACATCTACTTCCAGGGCCACGCCGCTCCCGGCGTGTACGCCCGGGCCTACCTGGAGGGCCGCTTGAGCGAGCGGGAGCTCGACAACTTCCGGATGGAGGTCGGCGGCAACGGCCTGTCGGGCTACCCCCACCCGCGGCTTATGCCCGACTTCTGGGAGTACCCGACGGTGTCGATGGGGCTGGGGCCGATCAACTCCATCTACCACGCCCGCTTCAACCGGTACATGCACCACCGACGCATCGACGACACGTCCGGCAGCACGGTGTGGTGCTTCCTGGGCGACGGCGAGTGCGACGAGCCCGAGACCCTGGGGGCCATCGCGCTGGCCGGACGCAGCGACCTCGACAACCTGAAGTGGGTGGTCAACTGCAACCTCCAGCGCCTCGACGGCCCGGTGCGGGGCAACGGCAAGATCATCCAGGAGCTCGAGGGCGTGTTCCGGGGCGCGGGCTGGAACGTGATCAAGGTGATCTGGGGCACCCGGTGGGACGAGCTGCTGATGCGCGACACCGACGGGGCCCTGCTCAACAAGATGGCGACCACCGTCGACGGCGAGTACCAGCGCTACGCGGTGGAGACGGGCGCCTACATCCGGGAGCACTTCTTCGGCCCCGACCCCCGCCTGCGCAAGCTCGTCGAGCACCTCAGCGACGAGGACCTGCGGGTCCTGCCCCGGGGAGGCCACGACTACCAGAAGGTGTACGCCGCGTTCAAGGCCGCCACCGAAGTCAAGGGCCAGCCCACCGTCATCCTGGCCAAGACCATCAAGGGATGGACGCTGGGCGAGGGCTTCGAGGGCCGCAACGCCACCCACCAGATCAAGAAGATGACCGCATCGCAGCTGATGGAACTGCGGACGCGGCTGCACATGGAGAACGAGATCGACGAAGCAGACCTCGCCGACGGGATCCCGCCCTACTACCGGCCGGCCCCCGACTCGGAGGAGATGCGCTACATGATGGACCGCCGCCGCGCCCTCGACGGGGCAGTGCCGCGGCGGGTGGTGCGGGACCGCCGCCCCATCACGCTCCCCGCCGACGGACCCTTCATCGACATGCGCAAGGGCTCCGGCGGGCGCGAGGTCTCCACCACGATGGCATTCACAGCCCTGCTGCGCGATCTGATGCGGGACCAGCACTTCGGCCGGCGGGTAGTTCCCATCGTGCCCGACGAGGCCCGCACCTTCGGCATGGACTCGCTGTTCCGGGAGTTCCGCATCTACGCACCCCACGGCCAGCTCTACGAGCCCGTGGACCACGACCTGCTGCTGAGCTACAGCGAGTCGACCGACGGCCAGATCCTCGAGGAGGGCATCACCGAGTGCGGCTCGCTGGCCAGCTGGCTGGCCGCGGCCACCTCCTACGCCAACCTCGGCGTGCCCATGGTGCCCTTCTACGCCTTCTACTCCATGTTCGGCTTCCAGCGGGTGGGCGACTCGATCTGGGCCGCAGCCGACGCCCGGGCCCGGGGGTTCCTCATCGGCGCCACCGCGGGGCGCACGACGCTGCTGGGCGAGGGGCTCCAGCACCAGGACGGCCACAGCCACGTACTGGCCTCGACGGTGCCCCCCTGCGAGTCCTACGACCCGGCCTTCGCCTACGAGTTGGGGGCCATCGTCGACGAGGGCCTGCACCGGATGTACCCGCCGGACGCCGCCGACGGCACCGACGTCTTCTACTACATCACCATCTACAACGAGAACTACGAGCAGCCGCCCCGTCCCGATCACGTGACCGACTCCGACATCACCGGCGGCCTGTACAAGTTCGACGACGGCCCGGGGAGCCGCCAACGCTCGGCCACCATCCTGTTCTCGGGAGCGTCGGTGGGAGCCGCGCTCGAGGCTCAGGCGCTGCTGGCCGAGCATCACGACACGTCGGCCGAGCTGTGGAGCGCAACCTCCTACCAGCGGCTGCGGCGCGAGGCCATCGACGTGGAGCGCCGCAACCGGCTGCATCCCACTGACGAGCCCGCCGTTCCGATGGTCACCCGGCAACTGTCCGATTCCGACGGCCCGATCGTGGCCGTGACCGACTTCATGACCCTGGTCCCGGACCAGATCGCCCGCTTCACTCCGAGGCCGCTGCACGTGCTGGGCACCGACGGGTTCGGCCGCTCCGACACCCGCGAGGCGCTGCGGCGATTCTTCGAGGTGGACGGGGTCCACATCGTGCTGGCCGTGCTGTCGGCCTTGATGGAATCGGGCGAGGCGTCGGCGGACGAGGTCGCGGACGCCATTGACCGGTACGGCATCGACGTCGACCGCGACGACCCCGGCCATCCCGACACCGGCGCACGGCTATCCTCAAACGGGTGAAGCAGGTCGGGACAGGCACTCTGGCGGTCACGGGCGACGACGCTGCCGACCGCCTGCTCAACACCGATCCCCTGGCGTTGCTGCTGGGCATGCTGCTCGACCAGCAGATCCCCCTGGAGTGGGCCTTCATGGGGCCTTATCGCCTGGTCGAGCGGCTGGGTTCCGAACTGGACGCGGTGGACATCTCCGAGTTGGACCCGGACGACTTTGCCGCCCTGGTCAGGGCCAAGCCGGCGCTGCACCGGTTTCCGAGCTCAATGGCCAAACGGATGCAGGCCCTCTGCCGGCATGTTGCCGATCACTACGACGGCGACGCCGGGGCGGTCTGGAACGCTGCGGCGAACGGTGAGGACCTCTTCCGGCGGCTGCGGGACCTGCCCGGCTACGGGGACGAGAAGGCCCGGATCCTGACCGCTGTGCTCGCCAAGCGCTTCGGCGTCCGTCCCGACGGCTGGGAGGCGCAGGCCGGAGCCTTCGCCGACAGCGAGCCGCGATCGGTGGCCGACATCGACAGCCCGGAAGCGCTACAGCGGGTGCGGGCCTGGAAGAAAGAGCAGAAGGCTCGCGGCAAGAGGAAGGACGAATGAGAGTCCGACTCCTGACGTGCGCGGTGATCGTCGCCCTCGCGGCGGCAGCCTGCGGGTCCGACGACGCCACGACCATCAACGAGCCGGCTTCCACTGGGACCGACGTCGCGGCTTCCGATGCCCCTGCCAGCCCGTCCGGAGATGTGCCCGACCTCGACATGGTCAGCGTGTACACGGGCGAGACCGTCAACCTCCAATCCCTGGTGAGCGGCGAGACGCCGCTGCTGCTCTGGTTCTGGGCGCCCCATTGACCCACCTGCCGGAGAGAGGCTCCGGCCCTTGAGCAGTTCGCTCAAGACAACGCCGGCAAGGTGACGGTCGTGGGGATAGGCGCCCAGGACGACTTCGCTTACGCCGAACGATTCGTGTCCCAGACCGGGACCACCTTCACCATGCTGTGGAGCGACTCCAATGAGAGCTGGCGCCACTTCGAAGTTCGTAGGAACTCAAGCGTGCGACTACTGGACAGCGGCGGCAACCTGGCCGACGAC
This sequence comes from Acidimicrobiaceae bacterium, assembly GCA_009843915.1. Classification (GTDB taxonomy): domain Bacteria; phylum Actinomycetota; class Acidimicrobiia; order Acidimicrobiales; family Aldehydirespiratoraceae; genus Aldehydirespirator. Next base: position 18,661 of record VYCM01000148.1, read on the forward strand.
AGCCCCGGCAGCTTCGACGCAGCGAGGCTCAGCGACGAGCTTGCTGCCCTAACCTGAGTGATGAATATGCCGTACGCCGTCCGGATTCTTGCGGTGTTCCTGGCCGTCGCTCTGCCTGCCGCCGCCTGCGGTAGTGAGGATGAGCCGGACGCCAGCCCCCGGAACACGGGCGCCAGCGCCGAGGATCAGGCCGCTCTCGAGCGGGCTCAAGCCGAAGCCGAAGCAGCCGCGGCGGAAGCCGCCGCAGCCGAAGCGGCCCAGGCCGCGGCCCAAGCCGAAGCCGAAGCAGCCGCCCAGGCCGCGGCGGAGGCCGAAGCCGCTGCTGAGGCTGAAGCAGCCGCGGAAGCCGCGGCTCAAGCGGAGGCCGAAGCCGCGGCCGCCAAAGCGGCTGAGGCCGAACTCGCGCTGGCGGCTGCTGAAGCGGAGCCTGAAGGAACCGTGGACCCCGAGGTGGTCGACGAACTCGAGCAGCAGTTGGCGCAGGCCCAGGCCGAAGCCGAGGCAGCCGCCGCCGAAGCTGCCGCGAAGGCAGCCGCCGCCGAAGCCGCCGAGTTGGCAGCCGCCGCCGAAGCCGAAGCCGCCGCGGAGGCCGCAATCGCCGAGGCGGAAGCCCGAGCCATAGCCGCCGAAGCCGAGGCCCTGGCCGCAGCCGCGGAAGCCGAGGCCGAAGCAGCGGCCCAAGCCGCAGCCGCTGAGGCCGCAGCCCAAGCCGCAGCCGAGACCACGACGACAGCCGCGCCCACAACCACCGCCGCGCCCACAACCACCGCAGCACCAACGACAACCGGCGCGGCGACCACCACCGCCGCGCCCACAACCACCGAAGCACCGGTCATCGAGACCGACGTGCCGGCTCAGGACATGATCGATGTGCGCACGGGAGCGACCGTCAACCTCCGCGACTTCGTGGACGGCTCGACACCCCTGCTGCTCTGGTTCTGGGCCCCGCATTGACCGACCTGCCGGCGAGAGGCCTCGCCGGTCGGGCAGTTCGCCCGAGACAACGAAGGCAAAGTCATCGTCATCGGTGTGGGCGGCTCGGACACCCTTGCCCAGGCCAAGAGCTTCGCAACCACCTATGGCGGTCCGGCCAACATGCTTTGGGGCGAGTCCTTCGAGGCGTGGAGGCACTACAACACCGGCAACCCCACCTTGATTCTCCTCGACGGCGCCGGCGTGCAACAGATCGAGAAGATCAGCGGGTTCAACGCGAGCCGCCTCCAGGACGCACTGGACAGCCTCACCTAGATAATTCACTCGCCGTTCACCGGTATTCACCCCGGGTTTACGGTGGCCGAAGCCTTCTGAAACCTTGCCTCGCGTAGCTTGCCTGCGGCCCGCAACCGGTGCGGGCTTGCCATGCCATTTCCCACGGAAGGGACATCTAAGTGCGCAACTCAAGGCGCCGGCTCCTCTGGCTGCCGGCGATTCTCGTGAGCCTGGCGCTAGTGGCCGCAGCATGCGGCGGGGACGGCGAGGACGCGGGTGAAGCCACGCCGGGCACGGTGAACATCTCGGGCTCGTCGACCGTGGAGCCGATCTCAATCCGGGTGGCAGAGCTGTTCGAGGACGTGGCGCCGGGCATTTCCGTCACCGTGGACGGTCCCGGCACCGGTGACGGCTTCAAGCTGTTCTGCGAGGGAGAGACCGACATCTCCGACGCGTCCCGCCAGATCAAGGACCAAGAGAAGGAAACCTGCCTCGCCAACGGGATCGACAACATCATCGAGCTCAAGGTGGGCGTGGACGGCATCGCGGTGATGACCAGCGAAGACAACGACGCCGTCGAGTGCCTGACCTTCGACCAACTGTTCGACCTCATCGGCCCCAACGGCGAGGGCACCACCAGCTGGGCCGAGGCCTCACCCGGGCTACCCGACGCTCCGCTGGACATATTCGGGCCGGGCGAGGAATCCGGAACCTTCGACTCCTTCATCGAGATCGTCCTTGAGGACCTCGCGGAGGTAGCCGGAGTCGAGGCCACCACCCGCACCGACTACATCCCCTCCGGCGATGACAACGTCATCCTTCAGGGCATCCAGTCCAGCGACACCAGCCTGGGCTGGGTCGGCTTCGCTTTCGCCATCAACGCCACCGGCGCGAAGTTGCTCGAGGTCGACGGCGGGAACGGCTGCGTCAGCCCCACAGGCGAGACCATCGCCTCCAACGAGTACCCCATCAGCCGAGACCTGTGGATCTACGTCAACGCGGACAAGGCCGCCGCCAACGACGCCATCGTCGCCTACCTGGACTTCTACGTCTCAGAGGCGCTGTCGACCGCAGTCGGCGACGTCGGCTACGTACCCCTGACCGAAGCGGCCCGCGCCGAGACCGCCGAGCGCTGGCACAGCCGCACAACCATCGGTTGACGGCCGGTGCCGAGCGCTCCGACTCCCACCAGTCAGCGGAGTAGCTGCTCGCCGTGACCGACGCGAGCGTCGCCCAGCCCATGGCGCTGACGGCTGACAGTCTGCAGATCGCGCCTACCCGCCGACGCCGCGAGGTGATCGTCCGGTACTGCCTCCTGATGGCCGCGCTGGGGACGGTGGTGGTGAGCGCCCTCATCGTGTGGAGCCTGGTCTCCGAGGCCTGGACGTTCATCACCGGTGTGGCCTGGGCGGACACTTGGGGACAGCTGGGCTGGTTCCCGAGGAGGGGGCTCTACGACATCCCCACCATCGTCATCGCCTCCATCATCGTCACGGCAATCGCCATGCTGGTCGCCGGGCCGCTGGGTCTCGGCGCGGCGGTGTACCTGTCGGAGTACGCCAACCGCAGGGTCCGAGCCTGGCTCAAGCCCGCGCTGGAGATCCTGGCCGGGATCCCGTCGGTGGTCCTGGGCTTCTTCGCTCTCACCTGGATCGCCCCCAATCTGGTGGGACGCATCGGCAAGAACACATTCCTGGTGATCGGCGTGGTGATCCTGGCCGGGTACGCGGTGATCGCGGCCGGCGTCGCCCGCAACCGGATCAAGCACTACCGCGGGAGCGGTGCCGAGCCTTCGTCGCTGATCGTGGCGATCGGGGCCATCGCCGTGCTCATCGCCATCTTCGCGCTGGTGGGGGCCTGGCTGCTGAACGTATGGATCGAGTTCGCCCCCGCCCGGGCCGGTTCATTGGCCGCAGCCGGCATCGGGGTGGGCGTGCTCACGATCCCTCTCGTCGCCTCCATCTCCGAGGACGCCATGGCCGCGGTGCCCGACTCGTTGCGACAGGCCTCCGCCGGCCTCGGCGCGCGCCGGATGACCACTGCCACGACAGTGGTACTGCCCGCGGCGATCTCCGGCATCGTGGCCGCCTTCATCGTGGCTGTCTCACGGGCCATCGGCGAGACGATGGTGGTCTTCCTGGCCGGAGGGGCAGCCGACGCGGCCCGGTTCACGGACTCACCGTTCGAGGGCAGCCTGACCATGACGGCGGCCATGGCGTCACTGGCATCGGGCACCGACAGCGTGGTGGGCGAGGGACTCACATTCCAGAGCCTGTACTTCGTGGGACTGATGCTGTTCGCCATCACGCTCGGCCTGAACGTCGTCGCGGCCCGGTTCGTGGCCCGAGTGCGCGAGGCGTACTAGAGACGGTGACACGACGATGATGAGCCGCCTCTCCGATGACAGGTCCCGAGCCGCCATCGCCGCTTCGATCGAGAAGCGCCGCGTCGACACCCGCGGCCTGCTGTTCCGCACGCTGCTGCAAGCCTGCCTGCTCCTGACCCTGGCGCTGCTGGCGGTACTGATCATCAGTGTCGTCACCAACAGCACCGACCAGCTAGGCACCCGGCTGGGCGACTTTCTCAGCGGCACCCTGCGCTCGCAGTCCGGCGACGACCGCCTCGGCGTCCACCAGGGAATCTACGGATCGCTGTGGATCGCGGTGATCGTGGCGGTGCTCGCCTTCCCCGTCGGCATCGGTGCGGCCGTCTACCTCGAGGAGTACGCGCCTCGGAACCGGTTCACAGAATTCGTAGAGGTCAACATCCGCAACCTGGCCGGCGTACCGTCGGTGGTGTACGGACTGCTCGGCCTCGCCCTGCTCGTCAAGGGGAACCTGTTCGGCCTCGACCGGCTCACCGGCGGCTCCTCCACCTTGTCGGCCGGAATCACCCTGGCCATACTGGCCCTGCCCATCGTGGTGATCACCGCCGGCGAAGCCGTGCGGGCCGTGCCCGTTGAACTGCGGGAAGGCGCCTACGGCGTGGGCGCGACCAAATGGGAGATGATCCGCACGCAAGTGCTTCCCTACGCAGCCCCCGGCATCCTCACCGGCACGCTGCTGTCGATGGCCCGGGCCGTGGGAGAGGCCGCGCCGCTGATACTGGTAGGCGCGATCTCGGGGCGGCTCGGCAGCGACCCCGGGCTGCTCGACCTGAGCGCGCTGACCGACCAGTTCACCGCGCTCCCGATCGTGATCACAACCTGGACCGTGCAGTCGGGCCGCGATGTCGGCTTTACCGCGGCCGCAGCAAGTGCCATTGTCGTACTGCTCGTGTTCGTGCTGCTGATGAACTCCGCAGCCATCGGACTACGGAACCGATTCGAGAAGAAGCGAGGCTGATCGAACGATGTCGGACGGCACCGAGACCGCCATCGAGCATTCGGCCATCGAACGCCCGGCCGTCGAGCGTTCAGCCACCGGCGACAACGACGCCAGCCCGGCCGAGACCATGCCGTCGCTGGCGACGGAACGCGACATGGTGTTCCGCTCGCGGGATGTCAACGTGTACTACGGCAGCTTCCGTGCGGTGCGCGATGTCTCCTTCGATGTCTACAAGAACGAGATCATGGCCCTCATCGGGCCCTCGGGCTGCGGCAAGACGAGCGTGCTGAGGTGCTACAACCGCATGAACGACCTCATCAGAGACGCCCGAGTCACCGGCACCATCACCTACCGCGGGGTGGACCTCTACGACGAGAGGGTCGACGCGGTCGAGGTACGGCGCCGCATCGGCATGGTATTCCAGAAGCCCAACCCCTTCCCCAAGTCGATCTACGACAACGTTGCCTATGGTCCGCGAGTCGCCGGCCAGAAGAAAGGCCTCGACGACATAGTCGAGAGCTCGCTGCGAAAAGCGGCCCTGTGGGAGGAGGTGAGCGACCGCCTCAACGACTCCGCGCTCGGGCTGTCGGGGGGCCAGCAGCAGAGGCTGTGCATCGCCAGAGCCATCGCCGTCGACCCTGACGTGCTGCTGATGGACGAGCCGTGCTCGGCGCTCGACCCCATCGCCACCGCCCGTATCGAGGACTTGATGCAGGAGATCAAGCAGGACTACACCATCATGATCGTTACCCACAACATGCAGCAGGCAGCGAGGGTGAGCGATACAACCGCCTTCTTCACCTCCGACGTCCACTCCGAGCGCGACACTCGCACCGGCATCCTGGTGGAGGTGGACACCACCCAGAAGATCTTCTCCAACCCCTCCGACGAGCGGACGGAGAACTACGTAACCGGCCGGTTCGGCTAGAGGGCAGAGGCCACGATCATGACCGAACAGACTCGCAAGGGCTTCCACGCCGAGATCGACGAGATCAGCGACCTGATCGTCCAGCTCGCCGCCCGGGCCGGCGACGCGGTGGCCAGGGCCACCGACGCCCTGCTGAAGTACGACCTGGTCGAGGCCCAGCAGATCATCGACGACGACGACTACATCGACGTGGCCGCCATCGAGGTCGAGGAGAAGTGCCAGAGCCTGCTGGCGTTGCAACAGCCCATGGCCGGCGACCTCCGCCAGATTCTGGCCGCCATGTGGATCACCGGCGAGCTCGAGCGGACCGGCGGCCTGGCCTGCAACATCTGCAAGGGGGCCCGCCGCATGTTCCGCACCGAGCTGCCCCCCAGGCTGCGGGGCCTCATCGCGGAGATGAACGAGGAGGCCATCCGCCTGATCCGGCTGTCGGTGGACTCCTACTCCGAGCGCGACGCCGCTCTGGCCAGTGCGCTTCACGACATCGACGACCGGCTCGACAGCCTGCACCGCACCTTCGTCAAGACGCTGCTGGAGTCGAGCCGCACCCACGACCTCGATGTCCAGCCGTCGATGCAGTTGGCCCTGATCGCCCGCTACTACGAACGGATCGGCGACCACGCTGTGAACATCAGCGACCGGGTCCGCTACATGGTTTCCGGGGTCATGCCATGGCGGGCCGGGCTGGCCCGCCACCGAGCCAGAGACGAGCCGAGAACGCATGAACTGGCGGCCGAGTCGGCGGAGACGTCCTCCAACAGCGACGACAAGGCCGACTAGAATCGAATACCGATGACCTCGCTCATCATCGGAGTGCTCCTGGTGGTGGGCGGCGCAATGGTGGGCATCGCCATCGAGCGAGTCCGCCTCCGCCGGTGGCTCAGGGGGGTCGGAACATCGCCACGCGGCCGGGACCCGGCGAGCCACACAGGCCCCGGACGCCGATGGTCGGTCCGCCACGCCGTCGAAGACGTCCACCGGCGCGCCGGTGTCGCCGAGACGGCGAGACTGTCGGCCGAGACGGCGGAGCAGCGCATCTCCTCAAGCCTCGACGTGCTGCAGTCAGGGCTGGTCGTGTGCGACCGCTCCGGACAGGTAGTCGCCCGCAACTCGGCCGCGACCAAGCTGCTGCAGGCCCGCCACGGCGAGGCTCTTGTGGCCGGCGTGATCAAGGACCTGCTCGAGAGGGCGCGCACCGGCGAGCGGGTGACGGCCAACGTCGACCTGCACGCCGAGCCCCGCCGGAGCTACGAGGTGGAAGCCGGTCCGGTCGAGCGCGACGGCGAGATGCTCGGCGCGGTGGCGTTGGTGCGCGACACCACCGAGCATCACCGCATCGAGTCGGTGAGGAGGGATTTCGTGGCCAACGTCAGCCACGAGCTGAAGACTCCCATCGGTGCTCTCAGCCTGCTGGCCGATTCGCTGGCTGCGGACTCCGACCCCGAGGTGGCCAGCCATCTCGCGGGCCGGATGCAGATCGAGATCCAGCGAGTGGCCAACACTATCGACGACCTGCTGACCCTGGCCACGCTGGAGGACGAGAGCGGCCGCTCCGACGCGCAGGTCGACGTCGGAGCGGTTGTAGCCGCGGCCGTCGACCGGATCTCCGAGACGGCCGACCAGAACGACATCAAGGTGATCCTCTCGAACCGGACCTCCGCCGCTGCGATACGAGGGTCGCGGCTGCATCTCGAGTCAGCGGTGTTCAACCTGCTCGACAACGCGGTCAAGTTCAGCGAGTCCGGCGGTCAGGTCGATGTGGTTGTCGAAGCCGACCAGGAGGCCCTGACCGTGTCGGTCACGGACGAGGGGATCGGCATCCCGGCGATGGAGCAGACCCGTATCTTCGAGCGCTTCTACCGGGTCGACCGGGCCCGGAGCCGCAGCACGGGTGGTACCGGGCTGGGGCTGTCGATCGTGCGTCATGTGGCCCTGAACCACGGCGGCGACGTGAGCGTGACCTCGCGGGAGGGCTTCGGAGCGAAGTTCACCGTCACCCTGCCGCTCGACAACGGCAACTGACCACCAGCCGGTAGAACCAACACCCCGCCGTCCCAACCGGCGCGAATTGGCAGCAAAACGCATCCCATAGGGTGCAAAACGCTGCCAATTCCCCGCTCGCCGCTAGAGGTTCGCGTTCCGGTCGCCGGCGCCGGCCGCAGAGGCCAGCAGCGACTGGCGCTGGCGCTCGAGCCAGCCGAGAAGCACCGCGACGGCCCGGGGGTCGTGGCGCAGGTGGTGCCCGGCGCCGCTGATGATCCGCAAGTCGGAACCGGAATGGGCATCGGCGAGGACGCGGGCATCGAACACCGGGACCGTCTCATCGTCGCTGCCGTGGAGCACCAGCAGCGACCGGCCGCCGAGCGACTCGGCTGCCTCGACGGCTCGGACGGCCTTGATCTCGGCAGCCCACCGATCGAATCGCTGGGGGAACTCCGGATCGCGCACCACGCCCACCTCACGGGCCCAGACCAGCAGCTTGCGGGGGTTGCGGGCCCAGTCCTCGAAATCGGCCGGCGCGGCCACTGCGGCCACGCCCCGCACCCGCTGGTCGCGGCTGGCCACCACCACCGCCAGCGCGCCCCCGGTTCCGAAGCCGATCAACCAGACGCCAGCGCACGGCACCTCCGACGTCAGGAAGTCGACCGCTCCGGCCAGGTCGCGCCGCCAGCCGTCCAGCGAGAAATCGCCCGCGGAACCGGCCACTCCCCTCGACGCGTAGGTGAGGGCGGCGAAGCCGGTCTCGGCCGCGATCAGGTCGGCTAGGGCGGGCATGGTCATGGTGGAGTTGATCCCGCCCCCCGCCTCGGTGGGGAAACCGTGGACGATGACCACCGCCGGCTGCACCGACGGCGCCCGGGCGGGCCGGGCGAGATGGGCCGTCAACTCGTTCGAGTCGACGGTGAACCGGCTGTCCATCGGGCTCACCGTATCGGCGTGGACGGACGCGCAGTGGGGCGGGTCCGAGGACCCGCCCCACTAGTCGTTTCTGCCGGAAATCCCGGTCGAGCCATGTGGTACCGCGGCTACAAGTAGCCGCTCATGCCGCGCCGGATGTGACAAGGTCCGGCGACTCGGTTCCGGGGGTGGAGCTGGCGGGGATTCGCCAGTCGGTCCAGCTTGCCGTAGCTAGCGGCCAGCCACCTCCAAGGTCACAAAGCATAAAGCACTCAGTTGGACCACCTCCTTTCCTTGGTGGCACCAGTCAACCACAATCCAACCCCCAATCCAAGCATCGGGGCCGGCAAGACTCTCAGCGGTCAGGCCGGAGGCTCGCCTGCGCTGACTGCGCCGATCTCGGCCAGATAGGCGAGTTGGGCCTCGAGGATGCACACCACGTCCACCGGATCGGGCCCGCCCTCCTCCAGTGATCGGGCCACCACCGCGTCGCAGGCCGCGCCGGTGTCGGCCACGGCCATGTCGCCGACGGCCACCGCTGGGTCGCCGAGTTCCTGGCCGTGGGAGGTGGCCAGACCCACCGCCGCGAACCAGTCGAGGTGCCAGCTCAGCACCGTCCTCACATCGTCGTAGCTGATCCTGGCGGTCACCTCGTCGGGCAGGCGGTCGGCCACGTACTCGACCGCCTCGGCCAGCCGGTACACCGACGGTGCGGTCTCCTGCTCCAGGCGTCCGACCGCGATCCCCACCGACACGAAGGCGATCACCACCACGGCAGCCAAGCCGACCGCAGCGATCAGCCAGATCACGGCGCGGGGTGCACCGCTCTAGAGGCCGATGCGCTGGGCAAGCAGCTCCCGGTGGTAGGTGGGATCGCCGAAGAGGAGCTCCGAGCTCTTGGCCCGCTTGAAGTAAAGGTGCGCCGGGTGCTCCCAGGTGAAGCCGATCCCTCCGTGGATCTGGATGTTCTCGGCCGCCGCGTGGAAATAGGCCTCCGAGCAGTAGCTCTTGGCCAGCGACGCAACCTGGGGCAGCTCGTCGTTCATCTCTGCCGCGCACCAGCCCGCGTAGTAGGCCGCGGACTTGGCCGACTCGACCTCCAGGAGCATGTCGGCACACTTGTGCTTGATCGCCTGGAACGAGCCGATGGGTCGGCCGAACTGCACTCGGACCTTGGCGTACTCCACCGACATGTCCAAACAGCGCTGCGCGCCGCCCACCTGCTCGGCCGCCAGAGCCACCGCAGCCAGGTCGAGCACGGTCTCCAGCACCGGCCAGCCCTGCCCCTCGGCACCGACGAGGGTGGCCTCCACCCCCTCGAAGGTGAGCTTGGCCTGCTTGCGGGTCTGGTCCATGGTCGACAGCGGCGTGCGGGTGAGACCGGGCGCGTCGGGATCGACGGTGAACAGCGAGACGCCGCCGGCGGTGCGGGCCGCCACGATCACCAGGTTGGCGGTATGGCCGTCGAGGACGTACATCTTGACGCCGTCGAGCCTCCACGAACCGTTGTCCGGCGAGGCCGCCATGGTGATCCCGGGCTCGTCCCAGCGGCCGTTCTGCTCGGTGAAGGCCAGCGTGGCCCTGGTCTCGCCGGATGCGATGCCTCCGAGGTGGGCCTGCTTGGCCGCTTCGTCGCCGGAGTGCATCAGTGTGTTGGCCGCCAGCACAGCGGAGGAGAAGTACGGCGCGCAGAGCAATGCCCGGCCCATCTCCTCGAGCACGACCACCTGCTCGACGCAGGTGAAGCCCTGGCCGCCGTAGGCCTCGGGGATCGTCAGGGCGGGGAGGCCCATCTGATCGGACATCTGGGCCCAGACATCGGGGTCGAAGCCGCGCTCGGTGTCCATCTGGTCGCGTACCGCGGACTCGGGCGACTTCTCCTCGAGGAAGCTGCGGACGAATTCTCGGAGTTGCTCCTGCTCGTCGGTGAATGCGAAGTTCACGTGGGGACTCTCCTGCGCGTCGTGTGCGGGCCAAGCGGCGTGCTCGCCAAGCTATCGGGGCAGATCCTGCCTTGAACGGGGGCAGCACTCACCGCGGGCCGTAGGATCTGAGAGTGCCCGCAGCACCGCTCTTCGAGATCGACGGCCTGCACGTGGCCACTGTCGACGGCGGCATTGAGATCCTGCGCGGTGTGGACCTGGTGGTCGGCGCGGGCGAACTGCACGCGCTGATGGGGCCGAACGGGTCGGGGAAGTCCACCCTGGCCGCGGCATTGCTCGGCAGCCCGGAGTACGAGGTCACCGGCGGCTCGATCCGCTTCAAGGGCGAGGACATCACCGCCTGGCCCCCGGAGGTGCGGGGCAAGGCCGGCCTGTTCCTCGCCTTCCAGTACCCCCAGGAGATCCCGGGCGTGTCGGTGCGGAACTTCCTCACCCAGGCCCTCCAGGCCCGCAAGGGCACCGACGTCAGCTCGATCGAGACCTACATGACCATGGTCGAGTGGATGGAGCGCCTGTCCATCGACTCGGCGCTGATGGACCGCCACCTCAACGAGAAGTTCTCCGGCGGTGAGAAGAAGCGCAACGAGATCCTGCAGATGGCCGTTCTGGAGCCCGAGATGGCCATCCTCGACGAGACCGACACCGGCCTCGACATCGACGCGCTGCGCATAGTGGCCACGGGCTTGCAGGAGGTGCGGGCCGAACGGCCTGAGCTTGGCGTACTGGCTATCACCCACTTCCAGCGCATCCTCACCTCGGGACTGCAGCCCGACCGTGTTCATGTGCTCCTCGACGGCCGCATCGTCGAGAGCGGCGGCCCCGATCTGGCGGACCGGCTGGAGCGCGACGGCTACGAGAGGTACGCCTCGTGAGCGCCGGCGGCGATCGGCTGGGGCCGCAGACGAAGGCGCATTTTCCGCTGCTCGGGCGACAGGTCCACGGCCGGCCCATCGTCTACCTGGACTCGGCCGCCTCGTCGCAGAAGCCCCGCAGCGTGCTGGACGCCATGAACAGCTACTACGAGACCATCAACGCCAACGTCCACCGGGGCGCTTACGAGATCGCGGCCCAGGCCACCGAGGCCATGGAGGCGGCCCGAGCGGGGGTCGCGCGGTTCGTGAACGCACCGTCGGCCGACGAGATCGTGTTCACCAAGAACGTCACCGAGGCCATCAACCTCGTGGCCCGTTCCTGGGGCGGGGCCAACCTCGGTCCGGGTGACGCCGTGGTGATCACCGAGATGGAGCACCACGCCAACATCGTCCCCTGGCACATCATGGCGGCCGAGAAGGGCTTCGAGCTGCGCTGGATCGGCGTCGGAGCCGACGGCCGGCTCGACCTCAGCAACCTGGAACGGCTCCTCGACGGGGCCAAGCTGCTGGGCGTGACCGCCATGAGCAACGTGCTCGGAACGCTCAACCCGATCCGCCGGCTGGCCGACACGGCCCACGACGCCGGAGCGCTGGTGCTGGTGGACGCGGCCCAGTACGTGCCCCACCTGCCGACCGACGTGCAGGCGCTGGGGGCCGACTTCCTGGGCTTCACCGGCCACAAGATGTGCGGACCCACCGGCATCGGGGTGCTGTGGGCCCGAGCCGAGCTGCTGGAGGCGATGCCGCCGTTCCTCGGTGGCGGCGAGATGATCCTGGATGTGCGCAAGGACGGCTTCCTGCCCAACCACATACCGCACAAGTTCGAGGCCGGAACCCCGCCCATCGCGGAGATCGTCGGGCTCGGCGCGGCCGTCGAGTACCTCGAGGGCCTGGGCATGGACCGGGTGCGCGAGCACGAGGTCAGCCTCACCGCCTACGCGCTGCGCACCCTCGAGGAGCGCTACGGCTCCGAGCTCGCGGTGCACGGGCCGTCCGAACCGGCCTGCCGGGGCGGCGTGCTGTCGATGAGCTTCCAGGACATCCACCCGCACGACCTCTCGCAGGTGCTCGACGACCGCGGCGTGTGCGTGCGGGCCGGCCACCACTGCGCCAAGCCGCTGATGCGGCATCTCGGGGTGGCGGCCACCACCCGGGCGTCGCTCTACGTGTACAACGACACCTCCGATGTGGACGCCCTAGCCGATGCGCTCGATGTCGCCGGCGAGTTCTTCGCCCGGTAGCGGGAGGGCGCCATGGCCGGGCTGGAGGACCTGTACCGCGAGATCATCCTCGACCACTACCGCAACCCCCGCAACCGCGGCGAACTGGAGGTGCCACCGGCCGTCCAGGCCGTGGGCTTCAACCCGCTGTGCGGCGACGAGGTGGTCGTCTACGTGGACGTGCAGGACGGCGTGATCACCGACGTGTCCACCGGCGGCCAAGGATGCTCGATCAGCCAGTCGTCGGCGTCGATGATGTCCACCGCCATCAAGGGCCGCAGCGTGGCGGAGGTGCGGCGGCTCGTGCGGGCCTTCAAGCACATGATGTCCATCCACGGCACCGGCATCGGCGGCACCGGCGATGACTTGGACGACGACGGAGACAGCGGCAACGGCGCCGGCGACGTCAAGCTCGGCGACCTGGAGGCCCTGCGGGGCGTGGTCAAGTTCCCGGTGCGCATCAAGTGCGCCACCCTGTCGTGGAACACGCTGGTGCAGGCCCTCGACGAGACCTTCGCCTGACCGTCGAACGGCCTCCCGAGCTAGTCGCGAGCCAAGAGGTTCTTAATCGCGTCGCCGTGGGCGGCGAGCTTGGCGGGACCGATGCCGGGAACGGCCAGCAAGCCCTCGTCGGTTGCGGGTCGCCGGCGGGCCAGCTCGCGCAGGGTGGCATCGGAGAAGACCACGTAGGCCGGCACGCCGTCGGCTCTGCTGCGCTCCAGCCGCCACTGCCTTAGGCGCTCGAAGGCGGCTGCGGCGTCGGGCTCGAGCGCCTCGTCGATGGGCGGGGGCTTAGATGGCCGACCCGGTGCCTTCCGACCCCCGGTCGGCACGGGCGCAGCAGCCTCTGCCGGTGCCGGACGCCGAGGACGGGAACGATCTCCTGCGGGCAAGCCCGCAGGCTCCAACTTGGAGCGCCAGGACATCTCGTTGATGAAGGGGGACTTAGGGCCGTCGGCGACGACCAGCACAGACTCCGAGCCGCGGGTGATGGCGACGTGGAAGACGCGGCGCTCCTCCTCGAGATCGCCGGCCAGGCGGTGCGGCATCAGGCCCTCGGTGGCCGACAGCACGATCACGTGGGGCCACTCCAGGCCCTTCACCCGGTGCACGGTGGCAAGGCGCACGCCCGGACCCCATCTCGGAGGGCCGAGACGGGCATCCACCTCGTTGCTGTGACGCCCATCGGTCAACCGGCGACGCAGCCAGTCCTCGAACGCGGCCGGATCGGCGCAATGGGCTGCTACCGACATCAAAGCCCGAAGGTCATCACCGTGGGCGGAGCGGTCCACCGTGCGGCGCGACGCGTCCAGCCGCTCGTCGAGGCTGGCCGCCAGGTCAGTGCCGTGCTGGATCGCCTCCAGCAGCCGCAGGGTGTCGGCGCCGTCGCGGGCCATCCCGCCGACGCGCTCAATGTCGCCCGCGAAGTCCGATACCCGCCCCGCAGTCCGCTCATCGCTGATGCGTCCGGCCAGGCGCCTCAGCGCGCCCACGTTGTGCTGCTCAGCGATCCACTCGACCACCCGTGGCGAGATGCTTCGGGGCGGGCGGCGGGCGGCGGTGGCCAGCGCGTCGGCGGGCAGCCGAGCAGCGCCGGTGGTCGCCAGACGGAGCCATGCCAGCGCCGCGGCCACCCCGGTGCGCTCCAAGAACCAGGGGCCGACCGGGGTCATGCAGTCGATCCCCGCCTCCGACAGCAGTATCTGGGGGGCCAACAGGGTGCTGTTGACCCTGGCCAGCACGGCGATGTCCCTGGCGTCGGCGCCTGCCGCCATCAGCGTCCGGACCCGCTCAACCACCGCCAGGCCGCCGTCACCGGCCGCCTCGACCGCCAAGGACCGGCCCGCGGCCCCGTCAGGCTCGGACTCGCCGGCCTCCGACCCGGCCCCGTCAGGCTTATCAATGTCCAGCGGGGCCGCTTCAGGGACGCGGGCCGGGCGAGCCGAGATCTCCTTGGCGATGCGGTGCCGCTTGTGCGACAGCAGGTTGGACGCGGCCTCGACCACGGCCGGCGGGCAGCGGTAGTTGACTCCGAGCAGGTGGCGGACCGCGCCCGGGAAGAAGCGCTCGTACTCGATCAGCCAACGGGGCGATGCGCCCGAGTAGCCGTAGATGGTCTGGTCGTCGTCACCCACGCCGAACACGTCGGCTCTCGGGCCGGCCAGCAGGCGGATCATCAGCAGGTGGGCCGGGGTGAGGTCCTGGAACTCGTCCACCAGCAGCACGCCGCACACCCGGCGGGCCGCGGCCCGGGCGGCCGGATCGGTGAGCAGCACGTCAATGGCCCGGATGATCTGGTGGTCGAAGTCGACCACGTCCCGCTCATCGAGGGCCTCGGCGTAGGCCGGCGCCAACTCGGCGAAGCCGTCAACGTCAGGTGCGTAGTCCCGCTCGACCTCGGCCGGGTCTCGCAGCCCGAGCCGGGACGCGCTGAGCGCCTCCACCCACGGAGCCAGCGGGTCGGTCATGGCCCGCCTGCGCTTGCGGGGAGTTCGCTCCCCCACCAGGACGTGCAGCAGGTCCCGAACCTCCCGCTCACCTATGACCTCCACCCGGTCGTGGCCCGTGGGCCGGGCGAATCGTCCGGCGCCGTTGCACACCGCCAGCGCCAGGCTGTTGAGGGTCCGCACCTCCAGGCCGGGTAGGTCGGCGGTGCGCTCCTGCATCTCGGCCCGGGCCCGCACGTTGTAGGCAACCAGGCACACCGAGGCCGGCGCCACGCCGAGGTCGCGCACCAACCAGCGGACCCGCTCGGTAAGCACTCGGGTCTTGCCCGATCCAGCCGGGGCCACGATGCAGGCCCCTCCCCCGAGATGGCCCACGGCCCGCCGCTGGTCGGATGCCAGGTCGGCGGTGGGCTCACAGCTCCGCAGCCCGCCTACGGCACCGGCGGCGAGGTTGGCCGCCGGGATCAGCGCCGCGCCGTCCAACTCCGAGGCACCGAACGAGTCCAGGGGACCGCCGTCGCACCAGGCGGGATCTCCCGCGGTCGACACGATGTCGCCCCGCTCCCCCGGCGCCCCGGCTCGTGCGCCGAGCGCCAGAGCCTGCTCACAGGGGCCGAACCGCACCCGGCCCTGTTCGCGTGCGTCCACCGAGTTGGCGGTCAGCAGGTGATGCCAGACCTCGTCGGTCAGTGTGAAGCCCGACCCCAACTCCCACCACGGCCGGGTCAGCACGGGCTCGGTGCCCGGCAGCGGGCCGTCCACCTCGATCACCAACCGTTCACGACCCTGCCACGCTGATCGCAGCCGTCGACCCGTGGACGCGTCCGGCGACTCGGTCTCTGCCCGCACGCGGGGGCAGGCCTCCCACGGCGCAGGCGCGGGCTGGCCGGGCAGCACCAGAACGCTGCGTCCCAGGCAGTCGGGTCCTGCGGCCCGCTCGGCGTCGTAGCCCGAGGCCGCTTCGGTCCCACGGCTGCCACCCGGCCCGGTCACGCTCCCCCACCCTCATTCCGCGAATTGGCAGCGCAGAACGCCCAAACGGGAACCCACCGCTGCCAATTCCCGGCCATCACGATTGAGCGACGGTACCCAGGCGGCGCATAGCCGCCAGCACCCGGTCGGGGCGGTGGCAGCGGCCGTAGTCGAAGCCCGCCCGGATGCAGATCTCCAGTAGTTCGTCGTGCTGATCCGTCTGCTTCCACGGCAAGGGCAGGTACATCGGCAGCCCGAAGGCTCGCAACGCGTCGAGGTTCTCGTAGACCCGCTTCTGGTACTGGTAGCGGTCGGACCACTCCCAGTCGGGCGGACCGAAGCCGGTCCCCGGGTCGAGGATCAGCCGGCTGCGCTCGATGCCTGCGCCCGCCCAGCGCTGTAGCGACCGGTCGAACCACTCGCAGATCACCTCGACCGGATCGCCGGTCACCGGCCGGGATGCCTTGGGGTCGGCGCCCCAGACGAACGGCGCCACCACCGGCACCTCCCTCAGGGCGGCGAGCCCCACCATTTCCGGATTCTGGAGCCCGTCGGCCGCATTGATCATCGTCGCGCCGCAGTCAAGAGCCCGTCTCATGATCTCCGGCTGCCACGAGTCCACGGAGAGCAGCGCCCCGCGTGCCTCGCACAGCTGGGCCAGCGCCTGGACCTTGCCTTCGAGGCGTCGCCATTCGACCTCGACGTCGACCCGATCGGCGAACTGCGTGGAGCCCGCGCCGCCCAGGTCAATGCCCACGCAGCCCTGATCGAGCAGCTGGACGGCCCGGGCCACCGCGCCCTCCACCGTCGTGGCCACCGAGAAGTCGGCCAACGAATCCGGCGAAGCATTGACGACGCCGTGCAGCCTCATTGCCGGTGCGTGATCCGCCACGCCCGGCAGTGTCGCACGACGCCGGTGCCATCCCACCCGGGTTCTCAGGCGGCTGCGTTAGAGTCGCCCGCGTGAGCGACCTGCCGCCGGCCGACTGGTACACCGACCCCGAGGACGAGTCGAAGTACCGCTACTGGGACGGGTCGACGTGGACCGAGCACCGGGCCCCCCGCCACAGCCAGCCGGAAGGCGAGACGGAGTCGGGCCCGGGCCAATTGCGCCGGGCGGGGCGGCTGTTGGCCGACACGTTCTCGATGACACGGCGGCGGTGGCGGGGTTGCGCGGCGGCGGCCCTCATCTACCTGGCTGCGCAAGCGGCCATGGTGGTGCTGCTGCTCATTGCCGGCAACGACATCTTGATGGGCGAGCTGGGTGAGATCTGGGACAGAGTCAGCGACCCCAACTTCGATCCGGAGGCGCCCGAGCAGACGGCCTACTTCGAATCGCTGGAGGTGGATCTCTCACCCGTGAACTTCGTGCCGATCGTCCTGGGCATCGTTGCCTTATGGGTTGCGAGCAACGTGCTGCAGGCGGCTGTGACACGCGTCGCGCTGAACGACCTGCGAGGCCGGACTCTGACAGGGTCGGACGCGCTCAGACACGCTGTGGGCCGGGTCCCACGGCTGATGGGCCTCGATCTCCAGGTGGCCGCGATCTTCCTGATCGCGGTGGTTGCCGTGATCGTCGGGGGGGTCTTGACGCCTGTGCTGCTGATACCGCTGATCCCCGCCTTCATCGTAGGCGCCGTCTATTTCACGGTGGTGATGTCGCTGGCTTTCGCATACGCCTCGGTCGGGCCGGCCACGCCATCACTCGCCTATGGTGCCCGCCTCGTGCGGGGACGGTTCTGGGGGACGCTGGGTCGGATGCTGCTCGTCTTCGTGGTGCTGACGGCTATCACCCTGGCGGTCGGACTGGTGTTCACCCTGGCCGGGTCCTCAGCGCTGACGTTCCAGTTGGTGTCGCAACTGGTGCAGACGGTCGTCGGAACGGCCATCACGGTCGTGGGCATGATCGCCGTAGCGATCATCTACCACGACCTGGGAGGCGAGTCGGACGAGGGCGCCTAGCCGGCCGCGTCGACGCGCTCGATGAAGTCGCGGTCGCGGGCCGAAAGGCCGCCCACATCGTGGCTGGTGATGGCCAGCTCCACCTTGTTGTAGACGTTGGACCACTCGGGGTGATGGAAGAGCCGCTCGGCGATCAGCGCCACATGGGCCATGAACGCGAACGCGGCCCGGAAGTCGGCGAACTGATACGAGCGGCGCATCACGTTGCCGTCGCGGCGCCACTCGGGATGAGCGGCCAGCAACTCCTCGATCTCGGCCTCGGTCAGCAGATCCTTGTTGCTCATGGGCCTCGATGATATTGGGCGTCGATCGGAGCCGGGTGTCGACGTCTATGTCAGCAGGTCGGCGAACGGGTCTCCGAAGGGGTCGGTGAAGGGGGTGGTTCCCGCGTCCGAGTCCGGCTGCGGGACGGCCCCTGTCCACCGTTCATAGCCCTCGGCCTCCAGCTCGTCGGCCAACTCGGGACCACCCGACTGCTGGATGCGGCCTCCCGCGAACACGTGCACGGTGTCAGGCCGCAGGTGGTCGAACACGCGGCTCGAGTGGGTGATGGCCAGCACCCCGAGGCCGTCATGGGTGGTGGCATCCTCGATCCTGGCGCCAACGAAACGCAGCGCGTCAATGTCGAGGCCCGAGTCGAGTTCGTCGATGACCGCGAACGCGGGGCCGAGGACGCCGAGTTGAAGTGCCTCGTTGCGCTTGCGCTCACCGCCCGACAGGTCGACATTCACGGGGCGCTCCAGAAACTTCTCTTCGAAGCCGATGCGGGCGGCCTCCTCGCTCATCCGCTCAGCCACCGCAGCCCCCTCGGGGGTGCACACCGACTCGGTGAGCATGTCGAGCAGTGAGACGCCCGGAACCTCGGTGGGATACTGCATGGCCAGGAACAGGCCCGCCTCGGCCCGCCGCCACGCCGGCATTCCCAGCAGTTCCGTGCCGTCGAGGCGGACCGAGCCGCCGAGCACGTCATAGCCGCCCCGACCGGCGACCACGTGGGCCAGGGTCGACTTGCCCGACCCGTTCGGTCCCATCACCGCATGCACCTCGCCCGCGGCTACCTCCAGATCGACGCCAGTCAGGATCTCGCGGCCCGCCACCGACGCCCGCAGGCCCTCGATCACAAGGGTGCTCACGAAACGTCCCGGCCCGAGCCCGCATCGAGCTTCAACACCACCATTCCGTCCACCACCGACACCTCGTAGGTGGGCACGGCCCGGGTGGCCGGCAGCGACAATGGCTCCCCGGTCTCCAGATCGAACATGGCCCCGTGGGCCACGCACTCGATGGCGCAGTCGTCGGGCTCCACCCAGCCCTCCGACAGCGAGACTTCGGCGTGGGAGCAGGTGTCGCCGATGGCGTACACGTCGTCGCCGATGCGAACCACCGCGATCTCGCGGCCCTCCACCTCGACACGCCGCGCCGAGTCGGGCTCGATCTCGTCCAGGGGGAACAGCTCGTGGGTCGTCATCGTGGAGTCTCCGATCTCGAACAGTCTGCCTGAGCGGTCACGTCACGCCGCGGCCTTCAACATCTGGTTGAGCTTCAGGGCCAGCGCCTCGCGGGCCGCGTCCTCGACGGACGGGACCGGCAGACCGTCGATCACCTCGTCGAAGAACCCGGACACGATCAGGCGCTCGGCCACCGGTGTCGGGACACCCCGGCTCTCCAGGTAGAAGACCTGGTCGGGATCCACCGGACCGACCGCCGAGGCATGGCTGCAGCGGACGTCGTTGTTCTCGATCTCCAGGTTGGGCACCGACTCGGCCCAGGCGTCCTCGCTGAGCTTCAGGTTGCGGTTGGTCTGGAAGGCGTTGGTGCCCCGGGCGTTGGGTCGCACCCGGATCAGCCCGGTGTACACGCTGCGGGCGGAGTCGCCCACCGCGCCCTTGTAGAGCAGGTTGGACGTGGTGTCGGGCGCGGCGTGGTCCTGATAGGTGCGGAAGTCGAGGATCTGGTCGCCTGATCCGAAGTACGCCGACAGCAGGTCGCCGCTGGCGCCCCGGCCCACCAGGCGGGTGTCGGTCCGGGTGCGGGCGTAGCCACCGCCCAGCGCTACCGACGCAGCGACGAGGGCTGCGTCTCGCTCCACCCGCGCCGTGTGGGCCGCGATCTGCCAGGCCCGGTGGTCGTGCTGCTGCAGGTTCACGTAGCCGAGCCGGGCGGCCTGGCCTACATCGAGCTCGACCACCGGAACGACCAGCGCCGAACCGGCGGAGCGCTGCATGTCGAGCACCTTGGCCGACCCGTTGGACCCGACCCGCACTACCAGTCGAGGGAAGGTGGCCGCTCCGACCCCTCCCGCGTAGTGGCGCACCGCGATCACGCCTTCGACGGTCACTCCCGCGGGGACGTCCACCAGGATCGGGCACCCGGCGAAGGCGTCGTTCAGCACGGTGAAGTAGTCGCTGGCCTCGTCGGCCACCGAGCCCAGCACCTCGGCGCCATCGGATGCATCGACCAGCGGTCCCACCTGGACGCCCTGCTTCGACAACTCGTCCAGCCCCCTCGAGGCGACGATGCGACCGTCGGCGACGTCGAGGACCGCGGCAACCGCGCCGTTGGCGGCAGAGTCAACCCCCGCCCACGTCCCGTCCGGCGGGAAGGATGCGTCCGCGCCTGCCAACTGGTAGGCGGCCAGGTCGAAATCAGCGATCGCGCTATAGCGCCACTCCTCCGCAGCGGCGGTGGGAGGGTCGGCGGCCGCGAAGCGCTCGGCCGCCACGGCTCGGCGCTCCGCCAGCCAGCCGGGGCCCGGCAGGCTGCGGGCCGCGTCAGTAGTGAAGGGATTCACTCGTAATCAGCCGCCGTCGCGGTACCGCCTGCGGAAGCGCTCCCCCAGCCCGCCCCCACCGGAGGAGGATCCGCGGCCGCCCTTGCCCTTCTTACCCTTTGCCTTCGGGCCCCGAGCGCGCCGACGCTTGCGGCGCTCGGCCTCCACCTCGGCGATCACGTCGGGAGCGGCCGCATTGACGATGTCCTCGGCCGCGTCGAGCAGCGCCCCGATGCTCTCGTCGCTGCCCAGGCTCTCAGGCTCGGGCGGGGTCTCGGGTGTGACCAGGGAGCCGTAGCTCCAGTTGACGTCGGCCATGCGGCGGGTGTACTTCGGGCAGTCGTCGGGACAGCGCCACGGCGCCTCGGGCGCCAGGTCCAGATCGCACTTGCGCACGGTGTCGCCGTTGGGGTAGGTGCGCGACTCGAAGTACTTGCAGTCCTGGCGCATCGGCATGACTGACATTGTGGCAGGCGGCCGGGCTTTCGCGTCGCCAACCCAGCGCGGATCCGTCAGCCGACGCTGCCCTCCATCTGCAGTTCGATGAGACGGCTCCACTCCACCGCGTACTCCATGGGCAGGGTGCGGGTGACCGGCTCAATGAAGCCGTTGACGATCAGCCCCATGGCCTGCTCCTCGGTGAGGCCCCGGCTCTGGAGGTAGAAGAGCTGGTCGTCGGCCACCTTGGACACGGTGGCCTCGTGCCCGATCACGGCGTCGCCCGACCCGACCTCCATGTACGGGTAGGTGTCCGACACCGAGTCCTCATCGAGGATCAGCGCGTCGCACTGGACGTGGCTCTTGCAGCCGTAGGCGTCGTCCTCGACCCGCACCAGCCCCCGGTACGACGTGCGCCCTCCGCCCGAGGAGATCGACTTCGAGACGATCTTCGAGGTGGTCTCGGGCGCGGCGTGGGTCATCTTGGCCCCGGTGTCCTGGTGCTGGCCCGGGCCGCCGTAGGCCACCGAAAGCACCTCGCCCGACGCCTTGGGCCCAACCATCACCACCGCCGGGTACTTCATCGTGAGCTTTGACCCTATGTTCCCGTCGATCCACTCCATGTGGCCCTCGGCCTCGACCCGGGCCCGCTTGGTGACCAGGTTGTAGACGTTGTCGGACCAGTTCTGGATGGTGGTGTAGGTGACCCGGGCAGACCGCCCCACGATGATCTCCACCACTGCAGAATGCAGCGAGTCGGTGGAGTAGGTGGGCGCGGAGCAACCCTCGATGTAGTGGACCTTGGAGCCCTCGTCGGCGATGATCAGGGTGCGCTCGAACTGGCCCATGTTCTCGGCGTTGATGCGGAAGTAGGCCTGAAGCGGCGCCTCCACCTCCACCCCGGGCGGCACGTAGATGAACGACCCGCCCGACCACACCGCCGAGTTCAGCGCGGCGAACTTGTTGTCGTTGGGCGGGATCACCGTGCCGAAGTACCGCTTGAGCAGTTGCGGGTACTCCCGCAGGGCGGTGTCCATATCGCAGAACAGCACCCCCTGGGCCTCGAGGTCCTCGCGGTTGCGGTGGTACACCACCTCGCTCTCGTACTGGGCGGTCACGCCGGCCAGGTACTTGCGCTCGGCCTCGGGGATGCCCAGGCGCTCGTAGGTGTTCTTGATCGACTCGGGGACCATGTCCCAGTCGTTGGCCAGCGTGTCGGTGGGCTTGATGTAGTAGTAGATGTCGTCGAAGTTGATGCCGGTGGTGTCGCCGCCCCAGGTCGGGCGGGGTCGGCGCTCGAACCGGCGGTGCGACTTCAGCCTGAAGTCGAGCATCCACTGGGGCTCGCCCTTGAGCCACGACATCTCGGTGATGATGTCGTTGTTGAGGCCCTTCTTGGGCTTGAAGACGTAGTCCTCCTCGTCGCTCCAGCCGAGCTGGTAGCGGCTGAGATCGACGCCGATGTCCGCAGTGGTCATGGAGTCTCCCGGCGGTCCGGTGCTTGGGATTACACCCTATCGCGACGCCCAGGCGGTCAGTCGATTCGGCGGAGTTCGGCGCGGTAGTGGTGGCCGCGCTGGGCGTAGACCTCGGCGTTGCGCTCGTTGTGGTCGGGATCGACTGCGTCCTCACGGATGCGAGCGGGAGTTCCCAGCGCCATGGCCTGGGGTGGGACGACGGTTCCACCGGTCACGGTGGCGTTGGCGCCCACCAGAGCGTTGGGGCCTATGCGGGCGTCGTGCATCACCACCGACCCGACGCCTATCAGGGACCCGTCCAGCACCGTGCATCCTTCGAGATGGGCCTGATGGCCGATGGTGACGCCATCGCCGACGATGGTGGGATGACTCGGGGTGCAGTGGATCACCGCACCGTCCTGCACGTTGCTGCGGGCGCCGATTCGGATCAGGCCGTCGTCGCCGCGCAGCACCGCGTAGGGCCACACAGAAGCCTCCGGACCGAGCTCGACATTCCCGATCACCACCGCCAGCGGATGCACGTAGGCGGTGGGATCGATGCGGGGCTCGAGGTCGCCGAGCGCGTAGATCGCCATCTAGAGCCCCGCCACCCGGCCGTAGCCGCCCTTGAGGAACACCAGCGGCCCGGACGCCGACTCGCTCGCGCCGTCGGCGGTGCCGAGGGCTACGACCCGGCCCACCACGATGTCATGGTCGCCAGCGGTATGGACAGTCTCGACGCGGCAGTCGATCCAGGCCAGGCATCCCTCGATCACCGGGGCGCCGGTGGCCTCGACCCGAGTGGTCACCTCCCTGAACTTGTCACCGGCCCTGCTGGCAAACGTGCTGGACAGGTCGGCTTGATCGTCAGCCAGCACGTTCACACAGAAGCTGCCGACAGCGCGCATCCGGGCCCACGAGTCGGAATCATGACCCGGACAGAACGACACCAGCGGCGGATCCAGCGAGACGCTGGTGAACGATCCGATGGTCAGTCCCTCCGGACCGCCGGGGCAGGTCGCGGTCACCACCGTCACGCCCGTCGGGTAGTGGCCGAGCACCCGGCGGAACTCGCGGCCGTCGGAGAGATGGTTGCCGCCGCTCGTCATCGCATCCGGAGGGTAACAGTGGCACAATCGCTTGATGAGCTTCGGAGGCCCCCCGGCACCGCCGCTGCCTGAAGGGCTGGTGGCCGTGGTCAAGCGCGACTGCCCAACCTGCGAGCTAGTGGCTCCCGTGCTGGGCGACCTCCACGAGCGGGCCGGCCTGACCGTGGTCACCCAGGACGACCCGCACTTCCCGGCCGACGCCGACTGGGTGCACCACGACGCTGATCTGGCCCTGTCCTGGCATCACGACATCGAGACCGTGCCCACGCTGCTGCAGGTGAGCGAGGGCGTCGGCGAGCAGCGCACCGTCGGCTGGTCCCGCTCGGAATGGGAGCGGCTCGCGGGCGTGGACGGCCTGGGCGACGGGCTTCCGGACTGGCGGCCCGGCTGCGGATCGCTCAGCGTGGACCCCGCCCATGCCGGCGATCTGGCGGTGCGGTTCTCCGGTTCGAGCCTGCAGAGCCGCCGGGTCGAGCTGGCCTCCCTGGAGGACGAATGGGAGGCGATATGGGACCGGGGCTGGTCCGACGGCCTGCCGGTGGTTCCGCCGACCGAGACCAGGGTGCTCCGCATGCTCGAGGGCTCGACCCGCGACCCGTCCGAGGTGGTGGCGGTGGTGCCGCCCAGCCTGGTCGAGTGCA
>VYCM01000041.1 GCA_009843915.1 Acidimicrobiaceae bacterium
GCGAGCTGGTGTCGCTCAAGTTCGAGAAGCGCCAGGCGGCCGCCCTGGCCGAGTACCTGGAACGGGTGCTGAACGAGCTGCCCGACGCCGAGGAAGCAGACCCGCCTGACGACCTCGACATGCGCGAACCGGTAGTGGAGGCGTGGACGATCGGCGCCCTCGGGATCGCCTACGACCAAGAGGAGGGTCTCGTGATCCTCGTGGCCGAGGAGTTGGTCGAGGACCCCGACGACACCGGAGCGTCGGCTCGGTTCACGCTGACCCGCCCCCAGGTCAGGGCGCTGGTGACCCGGGCCCGGGCCGTGGTTGCCGCCGGCCGTCCGCCGTGCCCGTTCTGCCTACGGCCCCTGGAGCCGTCCAACAGAGACTGGTGCCCGTGCCACAACTGAGCGCGGGTGAGAGCGCCGGCAGCCAGTCCCCGATCAGGGACCGCCCCCCGATCGAGACTGCCCGTGCCCTGACGCTGCTGTCCAGCGGCGATGTGGAGTTGAGGGGGAGAATGCCCTACAGCTCCAATGCGACTTTCCTAGTGGACGTGACCCATGAGGGACTCGACGCTCAGGCCATCTACAAGCCGGTGCGGGGTGAGCGGCCCCTGTGGGACTTCCCTTCCGGCCTGGCCCACCGCGAGGCCGGCGCGTTCTGGATGGACGCCGCGCTCGGGTGGGACGTGGTTCCCCCCACCGTGGTGCGCGACGACCTGCCCTTCGACGAGGGGTCGCTCCAGCTGTTCATGCCCGCCGATTTCGAGGAGCACTACTTCACACTGGTGGAACAGGAGCGGCTCCGGCCCGAGCTGGAGCGCATCTGCGCGC
The DNA here is from genome assembly GCA_009843915.1 of Acidimicrobiaceae bacterium. Taxonomy (GTDB): domain Bacteria; phylum Actinomycetota; class Acidimicrobiia; order Acidimicrobiales; family Aldehydirespiratoraceae; genus Aldehydirespirator. Next base: position 816 of record VYCM01000041.1, read on the forward strand.
TCGACATCGTGATCAACAACACGGACCGCAAGTCGGGCCACTGCCTGCTCGGCACCGACGGCACCGTCTGGGCCATCGACAACGGCCTGTCGTTCCACTCCCAGTTCAAGCTGCGCACCGTGATCTGGGACTTCGCCAACGAGCCGCTGCCCGACGAGGTGAGCCGGGCCCTGCGCTCATTGCGGGACACCGGCCTTCCCGAGCCCCTGGCCACGGCGCTCACGGCCCAGGAGCAGGACGCCACCCTGGCTCGGGCCGAGACGCTGCTGGACGCGGGACGGTTCCCGTCCGACGGCCACGGCCACCGCTGGCCCTGGCCGCTGGTCTAGTCCGTGAGGCGGGTCCCGCCTCGCGGTTAGCTCCGCAGGCGCGAGGCGCTGACTTCGCGCATGCGGGCCAGCACATCCACACCCAACTGGTGCCAGACGTGCAGCAGGTCCACCAGCACCCAGTTCTCCCGGATCAGCAGCCGGTCCTCGCCGCCGGCGGGGTCCGGAGACCGCTCCACCCGCCAGAAGTCGAGGCTGCGCATGTCGATCCGCCGGCCGGCGGGAGCGATGCCGAGCCACCCGTCACCGGTGACGGTCATGTGCATGCCCGGCCACGCGGTCACCGCCACGTAGTCACCGTCGGCGAAGTAGCTGTGCTCGCCGTGGTAGCCCCCGCCGCGGTCGGGCATGGCGGCAAGGAACGGGATCTGGTGCCAGCGGCGGAAACCGTCGACGCCGCGGGCGGTCCCGATCCCGGCCGGCCCGTACCAGCTGAACTTCGGGTGCCACCAGTGCTCGAGGTTCATCGCCTCGACGGGTCTTGCCGGGTGCTTGACCATGTCGCTGAGCATCCCGACGACATGGCGTAGGCTCGCCTCTGAACGGGCGGGATCACGGGGCCCCGGCACGAGGCCGTCACCGGGTGCGGGGCCAGGAACGTGCCACTCGCGGCCGAGCGACGGACCCATGGGCCACGTCCCCGACTGGATCATCAGCTCGGGCAGGTCCCAGAGAGCCTGCATCTCGACCACCCGGCCATCGGCTACCCGGTAGTACTCGTGAAACCTCATGGCGGCCTGCTGGCCCGACGGCGGGATGCCGCAGAACGGCCCGACCCAGGTACCCGTGTAGTGCCCGCAGCACCCCACCCAGCCGTTGTCGTATGGGTCCGGGCCGGCCATAACGATCGTGTCGCGCCGCTCGAGGTCGGGCATGGCCCTCTGCAGCGGGGCCAGCGCCTCGCCCAGCAGGCCGGAGGGACCGTCGAGATCCTCGAAGGGGTGGGCCAGGTGAACCTCGGCGTCCGGCGCGAACACTGCGTCCAGCGCCGCGCTGACCCGGTCGTCGTCGTAGTCATAGAGGGCGGCGCGCAGCGGACTGAGCAGCGCCTTGTTGGCGTTATGGGCGTCGCTCATGGCCCGCAGTCCTGAGATCACCAGAGCCGGCTGCTGGCCAGCTCGGCTCCCTTGGCCAGGGCGGCCAGCTTGGCGTAGGCGATCTCCGGGTCGATGCCCGCGTAGCCGGCGAAGGTGGAGAACCCACAGTCGGTCCCCGCTATCACCCGCTCACGCCCCACGATCGCCGCGAACCGCTCGATCCTCTGCGCAATCAACTCGGGATGCTCCACGAAGTGGGTGGTGGTGTCGATCACGCCCGGCGCCAGCACCAGGTCGTCGTCGAGGTCCGCCTCCGCGAAGACCGTCCACTCGTGGGCGTGCCGGGGGTTGGCCGTCTCGAACAGCAGCGTCCGGGGCTTGGCGGCCAGCGCGATGGGCAGCACCTGCTCCATGGGCGCGTCTTGGGTGTGGGGTCCCTCGTAGTTTCCCCAGCACACGTGCAGGCGGATCCGGTCGGCGTCGATGTTCCGCACCGACCAGTTGAGGGCCTCCACTGCCATTCGGGCGGCCCGCTCGTAGGCCTCGTCGGGCTGGCCCTTGAACATCATGTGCCGGCCCAGCCCGAGGTCGGGTGAGTCGAGCTGGAGCAGGAATCCCGCCGTCACGATGGCCTCGTACTCCAGACGCATCGCCTCGGCCAGGGCGTAGAGGTACTCCTCGTGGTCGCCGTAGTAGTCGTCAGGCTGGAACAGCGCGATCACACCCGGAGAGGCCGCGTTCATGAATCCGCCCTCGGGCCGGTGACGCTCCAGCGCGGCGGCGAAGTTGGCGATGTCACGCCGGCAGGGCTCGCGGTCGGTGGGCGCCACGGGCCCCACGCAGCGGGGCCGCGTGTAGGTGGGGGTGCCGCCGCTGGCGGCTTGGCGCTGGAGGAACGACGGGTACTCCTCGAGGTCGGCGGGCGCCCGTCTGGGGCTGTCACCGGCGAAGCCGCTGATCCGGTACTTGATGTAGGTGGCGTAGCTGAGCTTGCTCATCTCGCCGTCGCTCACCAGGTCCACACCCGAGGCGACTTGGCGGGCGACCACCTCGTCCACCGCGGCAGCCACCGTCGCGTGGTGCTCGTCGATGTCGACCTCGTCCTCGTTCTCGATCGCGAACACACCGGCGGTCACCGCCTCCGAGCGCGGCAGGCTGCCGACGTGGGTGGTGAGGATCCGCCCGGCACCCTCCGTCGGAGCGCTCATGATCTGATGGCGAGATGGGTCTGGCGGTCGAAGAAGTGCAGGTGCCGCGCATCCACGTTCACTCTGGCCCGGTCGCCGACCCTCGCAGTGGACGAGGCCGAGAAGCGGGCGGTGCAGCGTCCGCTGTCCCGCAGCTCGTCGAGGGCGTCGGGGTCGCCACTGTCGACGCTCGGGGCGCTGAGATTGAAGTGGACCAGCGTCTCGGCCCCCAGCGCCTCCCGGACGTCCACCGTGGCGTCGAGACGCTGGTCATCGGGGTGGTCAGCCACGACCGCGGCGTCCTCGAGGTGCTCGGGGCGGATACCGACGACAACCGGGCGGTTCAGGTGTTCGGCGAGCGCGGGGCGCTCGGCGAACACCTCTGGGGGAACCGCCAGGCGCTGGTCGCCGAGGACCACCGAGTAGCGGTCACCGCCGGCCTCCTCGTGCCGCTCGAGGGTGGCCTCGTAGAGGTTCATCGAGGGAGACCCGATGAAGGCGGCGACGAACACGTTGTCGGGACTGCCATAGATGCCCTCGGGCGTGTCGACCTGCTGCAGGATGCCGTCCTTGATCACGGCCACCCTGTCGCCCATGGTCATGGCCTCAACCTGATCGTGGGTCACGTAGAACGTCGTGACTCCCAGCTCGCGCTGGATCCCGGCTATGTCGGCCCGCATCTGCACTCGCAGCTTGGCGTCCAGGTTCGACAGCGGCTCGTCCATGAGGAAGAGCGCGGGGTGGCGCACGATGGCCCGCCCCATGGCGACCCGCTGCCGCTGGCCACCGGACAGGTGAGCGGGCTTCTTCTCGAGCTGCTCGGTCAGTTCCAGGATCTCGGCTGCCTGGCGCACCTGTGCCTCGCGTTCGGCCCTGGGCACGCGTCGCAGCTTCAGCGGGAAGGCGATGTTCTCGGCCACCGTCATCTGCGGGTACAGGGCGTAGTTCTGGAACACCATGGCCATGTCGCGATCCTTGGGGGCGACGTCGTTGAGGCGGCGGTCGCCGACGTAGATGTCGCCGCTGGTGATGTCCTCGAGCCCGGCGATCATCCGCAGAGCAGTCGACTTGCCGCACCCGGAGGGACCAACGAGCACCAGGAACTCGCCGTCATCGAGGTGCAGGCTGAGGTCCGTGATGGCACGGAAGCCGTTGGGGTAGTCCTTGACGAGGTTCTTGAGGGTGACGGTGGACATCAGAACTCCTTGATCCCGAGCAGGTGACGCATGCGATCCAACGGCTCCAGTCCCTGCTGGGACAGCCAGTGGAGCAGATCGATGAACACCCAGTTGTCAGCGAGCTTGTCGCCTTCGCGGCGGTACACATCCACGACCCGCATCTCTGCGGGACCGCTGGCCGGCAGCCCGAGAAAGCCACCGCGGGGCCGGTGGGACACGTTGGCCCACCCGAACCACGCCGCGTAGCGGCCCTCGGCCAGCCGGGCAACATGGCCGTGGAACTCCTTGTCGGTCAGGCCGAAACGGAACGGGAGCGAGTGCTGCTGCCGGTAGCGCTCGATCGTGTAGCTGGCGCCGATGCCGTCGGGTCCGACCCAGAGCATGTCGTCGTGCCAGCAGCGGGCCAGAACCTCGTGGGGCAGCCGGTCCTCACCGGACTCGCGAGCGATGCGGTTGGCCTCGCTGAGGTCTTCCGCCATGCGCCGGGCCAGGGCCAGGGTGGCCTTGCCCTCGGCCGGGTCCTGCTCGTCGTAGAGCAGGCCATCACCCGTACGGGGGCCGACGTAGAAGCCGGGCTGGCCGGTGGGGGGCGGCAACGGGAACTGGCCGGCCTGGCGCATGACGCTCAGCAGGTCACAGAACATGGCCGTCTCGGCGATGCGGCCGTCGGCGACCCGGCTGAACTCGGCGTAGCGCAGCAGCGCCACCCGCCGGGTCGGGGGCATGTCGAGCCATGGCCCGTCGAAGAGGCCCATCAGGTGGCCCATGGAGCACACCCAGGTGGTGGCCCCGTCGTCGACGTCGTTGGCTCCGGCGAAGAACACGTCGCAGCGGCGTTGAAGGGGGGCCATGGCTCGCACCAGCGGCTGCCAGAAGACCTCGGCCACAGCCTGGACACCCCGCTGCTCGTAGAAGGGGTGCATGCCACGCCAGAGGTAGTCCTCGGACACACCGGCCCCCAGCGCCTCGGCGATGTCGCCGGTCGTGGCGTCCCTTGCCCGGCACGCCGCGCCCAGCGCCTCGTGATAGTCCAGCACCACCTTCTTGGCTTCCTGAAGGTGCGCGGCCACGGCTGCTCAGCCCTTGACTGCGCCGGCGCCGAGACCCCGGACGAGGTGCTTCTGGAACAGGATGATCACGATCACGATGGGAAGGGTGATCGACACCGACGCAGCCGCCGCTTCGGTGATCGTGCGCGAGCTCTCGCCGCCGGTCAGCGACACGATCGCCACCGGCAGCGTCCACTCCGTGGGGGCCAGCACCCTCACGAACAGGTACTCGTTGTAGGCCAGCAGCATCGTGAACAGGCCCGTCGCGATGATGGCGGGCCACATGATGGGGATGATCACCTTGCGGAAGGCCTGCAGCCGGGTGGCGCCGTCCATCATGGCGGCCTCCTCCATCTCCTTGGGCACCTCGATGAAGAAGCTGCGCAGCATCCAAATGGTGAACGGCTGGTTCACGGCCACCAGGGCGAGCACGATGGCCAGCCGCGTGTCCAGGACTTGAAGGGTGTCGATTCCGGGGAAGTCGATCAGAGGGAAGTTCCAGGAGCCGACGCCGGTGCTGGTGAGCCACTCGTCGATCTCCTTGGCGCCGAAGAAGTACGGGAGCACGAACGCCGTCCGGGGCAGCGCCCGGAATCCCAGTGCGACGATCAGGATGACCGCGCCGGAGATGCCGGTGTAGCGGGCAAGGCCGTATCCGGCCAGCAGCCCGATGGACAGCGAGATGAGCATGGTCAGAAGCGTGACGACGACGCTGTTGACCAGGAAGTCGTACTCGTCGTTGGCCTCCCAGAATCGGGGGAAGCGCCACAGCGCGACGCAGATCACCGCGGTGGCTCCCAGGAACCACGGCCAACCATGGCGGGCACGGCGCCCGATCAGGCCCAGCGCAGCGGCGATAGCGGCGATCACCAGTACGAACGCCAGCACGCCCCACATGTTCACGTCGTCAGAGTCGAGCCAGAAGTTGCGGTAGGCGTTGGCCGTGGTCTCGTACCCCCACAGCACGGGGGTCTTCGAGGCGACGTCGCGGGTGAACTTGATGGACGTCTGGGCGGTCCACACGAACGGTGTGACGCTCCACACCACCAGCAGGATCATTACGGCGTGGAGCGCGATCCGTGATGGCCGGATAGAGGGCCGCGAGAGCTTCACGGGTCAGGTCCTCTCCGCGATCTGGTCGCGGTAGCTGCGCCACAGGAACGGTATGAGCACGACGAAGATGCCGATGACGGTGAGGACCGCGATGGCGTTGCCCTTGCCCAGCCGGCCGATGTCGAAGGCGGTGGCGATCCTGACGTTGTAGACCGCCAGGGTGTGGGCCTCGGTGAACCGGTTGCCGGTCCACACGAACACGCTGTCGTAGACGCGGTAGGCGTCCATGACCGAGATCAGGCCCACGAACACCACCAGCAGCCGCAGGTGCGGCAGGGTGACGTGCCAGAGGTTGCGCCAGAAGCCGGCCCCGTCGAGGGCCGCTGCCTCGACCCGCTCCTCGGGAAGCGTCTGCAGCCCCGCGAAGAAGGTGATCATGGCGAAGGGCATGACGTACCAGATGTACTGGACCACGATCAACACCTTGACGTTTGAGGCGCTGACCGCGAAGGCGTCGTCGGTGAACACCTCCCACAGCCAGGAGACCAGTCCGCCCCGCTCGAACAGGTCCTCGTAAATGAGCGTCCCCACTACGGGGGTGACGATGAACGGGAGCAGCAGCGCGGCCATGTAGATGGCACGCCCTCGCCCGATCCGGTCGAGCAGCAGCGCCACGGCGAGGCCGAAGACCATCGACGCCGGCACGGTTACCACGACGAATACCAGCGTGAACTGCACCGCGGCCCAGAACTCCGGGTCCGACAGCACGTCGCGGTAGTTGTCCCAGCCCACCCATTCGGGGTTGTTGAGGTCTCGGAGGAGCAGCTTCTGGAAGCCCAGCCAGACCGTGGTTATCAGCGGGAACACCATCAGGGCCAGCATGACGATCACGCTCGGGATGGTGAACCACCAGAACGTTCGTCGATTCACGGCCGTGTCCTCCCGCTTGGGAACCCTACGCGTTGGGGGGACTGGGGGTAGGCGGGGTCGGAACCCATCGCCTACCCCCAGTCATCCAAGTGCTAGAGCAGTCCCTGCTCGGACGCCTCGGCCAGGTAGGCGGCCTCGGCGGCGGCCAGGGCGTCGGCGACCGGCGTGCCGTCGAGGATCGTCACGAGCGCCTCGCCGAGCTTGGCCCGGGCCAGGCCGGCGGCCGGATGGGTGAGGTCGGCTCCGCGACCCCGCACCAGGCTCGCCTCGGCCGCAGCCGCGTCGCGCGGGCCGTTGGGATGGGACACGCCTGTGCGAGTCACCAGGCCGAACTCGGCCGCAGCCTCCTGGCTCTCGAGGTCGGTGGCGGCCAGCATCACCAGGAAGATGTGCTCGACCATGTCCTCTGGGGTGCCGACCGGGATCATCCAGCCGTCGATGTAGGCCGGCGCGGCCACGGTGTCGCCACCGGTGCCGAGCGCGGGCGCGAACTGGATCTCGCCCACCACGGTCGAGGCCTCGGGGTCGTCCATGGCCCCGGCCCGGGACGCCCAGGTGTGGCCGAGGATCGCCTCTCCAGTCTGGAAGGCGGCCTGCACGTCATCGGTGCTGTATGACCCGGCCGCGTCGGGCGCGCAGGTCTGCCACATGTCGCGCAGCAGCGTCGCGGCCTGGACTCCCTCAGGGCTGTTGAAGTTCGGCTGCCCGCTGACGGGATCGATCGGGGTGACCCCCAGCGATCCGAGCACGCTGTCGAACTCGATCTGCCATGCCCATCCGGCGGAGAGCATGTACAGGAATCCGATGTCGTAGCCACTCGCGATGATCTGCTGGCACGTGTCGAACGCTTCCGCGAACGTTGTCGGCACCGACATGCCCAGTTCCGCCATCGCAGGCTCGTTGTAGAAGACGTGCATGGTGTTGGAGATCATGGGGATCGAGTAGATGTTGCCGTCGATGGAGGCCATGTCCCAGAACGCAGCATCGATCTGGTCGAGATTGAACTCGTCCCGGTACTTGTCGATCAGGTCGTTGAGGGGCAGCACGAAACCCTGGTTGGCCAGCTCACCGATGAACGCGTTCGAGCCCTGGTAGACCTCGAAGGTCGGAGCACCCGTGGAGGCGTCCAGCGTCATGGCGTTGCGGGCCTCGACCGAGTCGAGGAATTGGTAGTTGAAGGAGTAGTTCCCCTCCTCGCAGTCCGCCACTTCCTCGGCGTACTGCGACACGATCGGGAACTCCCAACCCATCAGGTCGATCTCGATGTTCTCACTGGGGTTCGGGATCGGGCACTCATCGGAGATGAGCTCCATGGCCATCTCGGCCTCGGGCTCGGCCATCTCCTCCTCGGCCATCTCGGCCTCGGGCTCGGCCATCTCCTCCTCGGCCATCTCGGCCTCGGGCTCGGCCATCTCCTCCTCGGCCATCTCGGCCTCGTCGGTGGCGGCCTCTGTCGCTGCAGCCGTGGACGTGTCGGCGTCGGCTGCCGGGGCCGGCGCTTCGTCGTCATCCCCGCACGCGGCGGCGATGAGGGTCAGGGCACAGAAGGCGGCGAGGATTCGCCACCAACGGCGCGATGTTGCTTTCATGTCTCTTCCCTCCTGAGGGATTGTTGTTGGGACATCTTCGACGCCTCATTGGCGCCGGAGACCATGACGGACCGGGGGCTCATGGCGGGTGGGCGGTTCATGGAGCAGCCCCCGACACCAGTGACGCAGGGGCCAGGTAGCCGGACGCGTCGCGACTCCAGCCGTTGTCAGCGGCCGACTGAGCGAGCGCCTCGTCCCAGAGGATTCGAGGACGCTGCTGCGAGTTGCACACGATCAGCGCGTACGCCTCCGACTCGCCGACGTTCACGAAGTCTCTCCACGCGCCGGGAGGCACCGAGACCACGGAGCCCTCCTCGGGGCGCCCTGCCAGCCGGTCCGCGCCGCGGTTGACGGAGACCTCCCACCGCCCTCCTGTCAGGATCACGGCCTGAGGCGCGGCCAGCCGGTGCAAGCCGAAGCTTGCGCCCGGAGCGGCCCGCAACCACTCGACGCTGAACCCGTGGGGATTGGTGATCGGCGGCCGGTGGTGGCGGTCCTCGGTCACGCCGTGGCCGATGACGGGCGCCAGCTCGACCGGCGGTGATGCGCCATTCAGGGAGACGCTCGACAGCAGGGCATGCCGCGACCAGGCGAGGTCGGCGAGCGTCACGGCCCGTGCGGCCAGATCGGTGTCGCTGTAGCTGTCCAGAGAGGACAGCTGCGACGGCCCCAGCGGTTCGACGCAATTCTTGGGAGCCCGGCCATCGGTGGCCTCGATGACGGTGCCGTCAGGCCCGAGGAACAGACCGGTCTCGGCGGCGGCCCTCAGCACACTGGGAGCCCAGACGATCCCGCCTGTCTCGTCGCCGCCGAGCACCGCGTACAGCCAGCCGTCGTCCGGGCCGATGTTCTCGAATCCCCGGAACACCCAGGTCGGAACGGAGAACACCGTCCCCGCCGAGATGTCGAGGGTCTGCTGGCCGTGCTCACCGATCCGCATGCGCCAGGCGCCTCGAGTGCAGATGAACACCTCGGCCGTGAAGTGCATGTGCTGGTTGTTGACGACTCCGTGGCCCATTGAGGCCGCGCCGACATGGAAGCCGTGCGCCTCGGGGAGATTCACCACCTGGTCGGGGTTCTGCGACACGCCCGGCCCGATGAGCGAGTAGCTCGCCTTGCCGGATGAGCGGGGCAGGCGCACATCCACGAAGGCCGACCGGTCCGCGACGAACTCGCCGGGCCGGATGACCCGGCGCGCGAACTCCGAGGGATCGAGCGTCAACGCAGGTTCAGCAGCGGCTGTCATCGGCCTGCACTCGGTTCGGTGCCGCAGTTGCGTCTGGAGTACGACCCTGGCCTCGCCCGGCCGGCGTCTCCCTTGCGGGTGGTGAGGCCGCGGCGCAGCGTGCCCGCCACCACCACCGACGGCGGTGGCGCGTCGGAGGAATCGGAGCCGTCGCCTGAGGCGAGTTCCACGGCGTGCTCGGCGAGCTGGTCGGCCGGCTGAACCAGCGTGGTCAGGTCGTAGCCGGCCCAGCTCGCCTGGGGCAGCCCGTCGAAGCCGGTCACGAGCACGTCGGCCGGCGCGGTCAGCCCGCGGCGGCGGAGGCCGTCCAGCATCCCGAAGGCCACCTCGTCGCTGCCGACCATGATCGCGTCGGGAAGCCTGTCGAGGTTCACCACCGTGTCGGCGGCCCGGTAGCCGGCGTCGTAGGTGAAGGCGCCCGCTTCCATGTAGTTGCAGGTCGCGCCGGTGGAAGCGAGCGTGCGGGCTGCGCCTCTGAAGCGAGCCCGATCGGTAGAGGCCGCCGCCACCCCTCCCAGGTAGAGGACTCGGGTGCATCCGAGGCCGGCGAGGTGGCGGGCCAGCTCTGAGGCGCCGGCCTCGTTGTCGACAGTCACCGAGGGGACGATCCCGGCCGCGTCGGGATGGTTGAAGGCCACCAGCGACAGTCCGGTCTGTCGCATCCGGGCCAGTTGGGCCTCGGCGATGTTGGCGGAGGCCAGGATCAGCCCGTCGAGGCGGTACTGCATGACCGCTTCGAGGGTCTCGTTCACCTCGGCGTGGTCGAGGAAGCTGAACAGCAGCAGTTGCCGGCCACGGGCGGTGAGACGGCGAGAGAAGTAGGTCACCACGTTCTGCCAGTACTCGCCCAGCGCGGGAACGACGGCACCGACGATGTTGGTGCGCTGGGACTTGAGGCTGCGGGCGATGGCGTTGGGCACATAGCCGAGCCGGTCCGCGGCGGCTTCGATCTTGAGGCGCGTGTCGGGTGCCACCACCTCAGGGGTTGTGAAGCACCTGGCGACGGTGGCCTGCGAGACGCCTGCGGCCGCGGCGACGTCCACTGATGTGACTGGGCGCTTGCGGTCCGGTCGGACCATCCGACGATCCTATGTATACGTATTCATCGTTGCAACCACAGGCCGCGCGAGACTTGCCTTCTCGGCGAGGCGGCCGGCGTCCGAAGGTCAGCCGGTGTGCAGCAGGATCTGCCTCCACACGGCTGTCTCGTCGATCAGCACCCACTCGCGGCGCAGGCCGCGAGGGCCGATTTCGGCGTGGCTGATTCCCATGACGTGGACGTCGGCGCCGCTGGGCCGGCCGAAGGCCCCCCAGCCGTCGTGGGCACCGGTCAGCGACCAGCGCAGCGCGGCCCGGGGACCCAGGCCGTCGTCGTCGCGTCCGATGCGGTGGTGGATCTCGAAGCGGGCCTGGGGCAGGGAGCTGCGCAGCCGGAGCCAGAACCGGTCGGCCTCGGCCCGTCCGTGGCCGGTGCGGCCACCTGGCAGCTCAAGTTGAACGGCCCTGTCGTAGTGCTCGGCGACCACGTCCAGGCCACCGTCCATCACTCGCTCCAACATGTCCGCATAACGGTCGCCCGCCGGATGGTCGTTGCCCGCGCCGGTGTAGGCGGGTGCGGCATCCAATGACGGGTGGAACGGACGACGGCACGCCCCGGGTCCGCCCTCCGCATCGATCTGCTCCGCGACGTATCGCTTGGGGTCCAGGCCTAGCTGGCGCACGATCGCACCCTGGTCCCGTACCAGCCACTCGTCGTAGATCTGGTTCTGGCGGGCTGCGCAATCGGCAATGATGCGGTAGCGCAGCTGGGTGCCGGTCGGCGGCCCGTAGGCACCGTCGCCGCTGTGGGTAGCCAGCGACATGATCCGGTGCGACGACAGGAAGCCGGCCTCATCGTCGCCGCTCCAGATCACGTCCTCGCCCAGGAGCTGGCGGTCGCCGAAGGTGGCTAGGGTCGCAAGTGTGGCGGCGATCACGCCCCGGTTGCCCTTGACTATCCCCTCCGGTGACCGCACGACGATGTCGGGCGCGTAGAGCTCCTCGAGGGCGTCGACCTCGCGGCCCTCCCAGATCCGGTAGGTGATGCCGAGGATGTAGTCAGGCAGGTCCCGGTAGCGGGGGTCGAAGCCCTTCACGCTCGCCCGCCGCGCTAGCGGCTCTCGAGTGCCTCGGTGAGCTTGGGCAGCACCTTGTGAACGTCGCCCACGATGCCAAGGTCGGCCACCGCGAAGATGGGGGCCTCGGAGTCCTTGTTGATGGCGATGATGTTCTTGGAGCCCTTCATGCCCACCAGGTGCTGGGTGGCGCCCGAGATGCCGCAGGCGATGTACACCGTGGGCTTGACCACCTTGCCGGTCTGGCCGACCTGGTAGCTGTAGGGCACCCAGCCCGCGTCCACGATGGCCCGGCTGGCTCCCGGCGCGGCGCCCAGCTGCTTGGCCAGGCCCTCGATCAGCGAGTACGCCTCCGCGGCGCCCAGTCCCCGCCCGCCGGAGACCACGATGGCCGCCTCGTCGAGCTTGGGGCCTTCGGACTCCTCGGTGAAGCGGTCCTGGACCACCGCGCCGCCGGTCGAGCCGAGGTCGGGAACGGGAAGGTCCACGACCTCCGCGGGCGATCCGCCGACCGCCGCAGGCTCGAAGGACTTGGGGCGGACCAGCCAGATGTCGGGGCCGCCGCCGGTGAACCGGGAAGTCACGTTGAGAGTGCCGCCGAACACCGGCTCCACCCCCACCAGGCGGTCCCCGTCGAGGCGCAGGTCGACCACATTCGACAGCACGCTGACGTCGAGCTTCACCGACAACCGGGCGGCCACGTCGCGGCCGTCGTAGGTGGTGCCCAGCAGGATGGCGTCGGGCGCGACCACACCGCCGTCGGAGATGGCCGCGGCCACCGCCGAGGCGACCGACACGCCCTTCATGCGCCCGTCAAGATCGCCGGTGGCGTGAACCGCGGTGACCCCATGGTCACCGAGCTCGGCCGCGCAGGCCGCGCCGTCTCCCCCGCAGAACACTTCGACGGTGCCGGCCACCTCGCGGGCCTTGGCCAGCATCTCGAGCGTGATGGTGGCCACACCGTCGTCGCCGGCCTCACAGAACACCCAGATCTTGTCAAGTGCCATAGCGGAGCCTCCTATATGACCTTGAGTTCGTCGAGGAAGGCGACGATGCGTTCGTGGGCGTCGCCCTCGTCCACCACGACCTCACCAGCGGCCCGCTCGGGAGCCTCGGCAACGTCGGTGATCTCCTGGCCCGCACCAGCCCAGCCGACCCGCTCGGCGGCGATGCCGAGATCGGCGATCTTCAGCTGGTCGACCGGCTTGTTCTTGGCCTGCATGATCCCCCGGAACGACGGGTACCGGGGCTCGACCACTCCGGCCGTCACCGACACCACCGCGGGCAGCGGGCACTCGACAAGGTCGGCGCCGGCCTCGGTCTGGCGGCGCACGGTGGCGGCGGAGCCCTCGACCGCGATCTCCTTGGCGAACGTCACCGAGGGCAGGCCGAGCAGTTCGGCCACCTGAGCGGGCACCACGCCGGTGTAGCCGTCACTGGACTCGGTGGCGGCCAGCACCAGGTCGGGCTCGGCCCGCTCGATGGCTGCGGCGAGCACGCGGGACGTGCCCAGCGCGTCGGAGCCGGCAAGTACCTCGTCACTAATGAGCGTGGCCGAGTCGGCTCCCATGGCCAGGGCGGTGCGCAGGCCGCTCACCTCGTCGTTGGGCACCATCGAGACCAGGTGCACGGAACCCTCGCCGGCGGCGTCCACCAGCTGCAGGGCCATCTCCACCCCGTAGGAGTCGGACTCGTCGAGGATGAGCTTCACGTTTCGCCGCAGCGTCCTGGTCTCGGGGTCCAGTGCGCCGGGATCGGCGGGATCGGGAATCTGCTTCACGCAGACGACAACCTTCATGGGCGCCAAGTGTGCCAGCGCACAGCCAGAAACGAACCTCGCCGCACGACGAATTCGCCAACGTTTGCACACGGTCGCTAGCGGTCACGAGAGCGCGCTTGGCCCGCGAGCGGACAGACTGGGTGGATGCGGGTGCTGCTGCTGGTGAACTCGGCCGCGTCGTCGGTGACCGGACGGCGCCGCGTGGTGATCCAGAAGGCGCTGTCGGCCGACCATGAAGTGACCCTGTCCGAGACCGTCCGGCGCGGCCATGCCACACGGCTGGCCCGGTCGGCCGCCTCCGACGGCATCGACGTGGTGGTGGTGCTGGGCGGGGACGGCACGCTCAACGAGGCCGCCAACGGCCTGGCCGGCACCGACACCGCCCTGGCGGCGCTGCCGGGAGGAAGCACCAACGTGTTCGCCCGCATCATCGGCCTGCCCGACGACCCCATCGAGGCCGCCGGCCAACTCCTCGACGCTCTCGACCGGGGCGCCGTCGCCAGGATCGGTCTCGGGGTCGTTGACGGGCGGTACTTCCTGTTCCACTGCGGCATCGGGTTCGACGCGGCCGTGGTGGAGCTGGTCGAGAGCCGCGGCCCGCTGAAGCGCTGGGCCGGGCACCCCCTGTTCATCTACGCGGCGGTGACCACCTGGCTGCAGAGGGCCAACCGGCGACGGTCGCCCATGCGAGTGCTTGATGCCGGCGGCGACACGCTGGCCGAGGGTCTGTTGACAATCGTGCTCAACCTCAACCCCTACACCTACCTGGGCAGCCGCAGCTTCGACCTCGTGCCGGGCCTCGGCCAGGACGAGCCCCTCGTCACCGTGACCCTTCCCAGCCTCTCGCTGCACCGGATGCTGCCGGTGGCCCTGAAGGCCCTGCGCTCAGGTGACGTGCGAGGCCTGCCCGGAGCAACGGTTCACGAGGGCCTGAGGGACCTGACCGTGCACGCGGAGCCGCCCGTTCCGTACCAGGCCGACGGCGACCACCTCGGCGCGGCGCCCCGCCTGAGGATCCGCTGGGCGCCCGAAGCCCTGCGGCTGGTCCTGCCCTGAGCGGCTTCCTCCGTTCGGCCTCCGGCTCAGGCTGCGTCGACCACGGCCCGGGCCACGTCGGGCACGTCGGTGATCAGGCCGTCCACGCCCATCACCAGCAGCTCCGACATGCGCTCCGGGGCGTTGATGGTCCACACGTTGACGGCCAGCCCGGCGTCGTGGGCCCGGCGCACGAATGCAACGTCGCACATGGCGTCGAAGGCGTGCACTGCCACCATGCTGTGGGCGCTGGCCCGGGCCACGGCCTGCGCGGGCGCCACGATCCCACAGATCAGCGCGGTGCGAATGGCCGGATCCACAGCCCGCACCGCATCCGCCGCGTCGACGTTGAACGACGACACCACGGCCCGCTCCGGGCCGAGATAGGCCGCAATGAGGCCGGCCACCGCGTCGGCCACGAGGTTCTCGCTGTCGTAGTCGGGGTCGTCGGGCAGGTTCTTGATCTCGAGGTGCACACCCATGCCCTCGCAGGCCTCAAGCGCTTCAGCCAGGCTGGGCACGTAGTCGGGCAGTTCGTCGGCGTGGAGGTGGCCGATCCGCCGGCCGTCGGCCAAGTGGGCGTCGTGGTGGACCACGGCCACGCCGTCAGTGGTGCGGCGCACGTCGAGCTCGACCCAGTCGGCGCCGAATTCTCGGGCCAGCCGGAAGGCTTCCACCGTGTTCTCGGGCGCGGCCTGGCTGGCACCCCGATGCGCGATCACCGCTGCCACCACGGCAGTCTCGCACAGACTTGCCGCCACGGGCACGCGTGGCTGACGTCTACTACCGTGGCCAGCCCGCCCTGCGATGAACATTCCCGGTGCCTCTCAAGAGTCCGACGCGAGGTGGATTCCGACGCTGCGAGTGATCGGCGCGGCCCTGATCGCGCTGGTGTTGACATGGACCGTGACGCCCGCCGCCGGCGCGCCCGCTGCGCCCGCCGGCCGCCCCGATCCCGGGGGCGAGCTCGCGTTGCCGGACCTTCGTAGCGGCCTGGAGTTTCGCTACGCGCCGATCACCCGATGCAGCCGGCTGTTCGACGAGACGTTCATCGATCAACTCAGGGTCGCCCACCCCGGCGCACGGTTCACGGCAGCCGTCCATGACCACCGCACGGGCTGCCGGTACGAACTCAACGGCGGCCTGGAGATCACCACCGCGAGCGTCATCAAGGCCCAGGTCCTGGCGGGCGTGCTGCTGGCCGCCCAGGAAGCGGGCCGGCGGCTCAGCGAGTCCGAGGCGGCCGACGTCGAGTTGATGATCCACTACAGCCACAACCGCCCGCCCACCTCCAGGCTGTACTTGCAGATCGGCAGCGCGGCCGGCATGGAGGCGCTGGACGAGCGCTTCGGGATCGCCGGCACGAGCCACACCGCGTGGTACGGCCGGACGCTGTCCACCGCGGAGGACCGGACGCGGCTCGTGGAGCAGCTTCTCATCGGCGGAGGGCCCCTGAGCCCTGAGTCGGTGGAGGCGGCATGGGAGTGGATGTCCAGCGTGAGCGCGGCGCAGAGCTGGGGGATCACCGCCGGCCTCCCGGCCGGATACGAGGCTGCGCTGAAGAACGGCTTCTTCCCGATGTCCGGCGCCGGGTGGCGGCTGGGCACCACCGGAGTGGTGCGCGACCCGACCGGCGGCACATACGCCATGACGGTGATGACGGACAACAACCCGAGCGAGTCGGCCGGCATCGGGCTGGTGGAGAGGATCGCCCGCCACGTCAACTCCGCGCTCACCACCGGCGCGCCTGCCGAGCGCGCGGTGGACCTGGTGGAGTGCGTCGAGCCGTCCAGAGGATCGTCGTGGTCCTCGGCTGCTGAGATGCTCGGTGGAGTCGACGCCGCAGAGCTGAGGCGTGTCAACGGCGGCGAGCCCAGACCGCTGACCGGTCAGCGGGTCTGCTGGATATAGCCCCGACGGCGTAACTTGTGAACGCGGAAGCGAGGGCAAACGCGAGGAGGCCCGCAATGACATTGTCAGCCGCCGAAGGGCCGACCTCGGTGCCGTTGCTGGAGGAGACGATCCCGCAGAATCTGGCCCTAACGGTCGCCGAGCACGGCGGGCGCGATGCGTTGGTGTCGGTAGAGCAGGGTCTGCGCTACAGCTATACCGAGTTCGCCGGCGAGGTCGACCGGGTGGCCCGGGGGCTCATGGGGATCGGCGTGGCCAAGGGCGACCGGGTCGGGATCTGGAGCCCGAACTACGCCGAGTGGGTGCTGGTGCAGTACGCCACGGCTCGCATCGGCGCGATCTTGGTGACCATCAACCCGGCTTACCGGTCCTCGGAACTCGAGTATGTGCTGAACCAGTCCCAGGTCTCGGTGCTGGTGGCGGTGGAGTCGTTCCTGACCAGCGACTATCGCTCGATGATCACCCAGGTGTGGGACCGGGTGCGGGCCGAGCGGGTCATATACCTGCACACTTCGGATTGGGACGCGCTGCTGGAGGCGGCCGAGACGGTGTCGGCGGACCGGCTCGAAGAGCGCAGCGCACAACTCGAGCCCGACGACGCCATCAACATCCAGTACACCAGCGGCACCACCGGCTTCCCCAAGGGCGCCACGCTCAGCCATCGCAACATCCTGAACAACGGGCTGTTCATCGGCGAGGCCTGCAAGTACACAGCCACCGACCGGGTGTGCATCCCGGTGCCGTTCTATCACTGCTTCGGGATGGTGCTGGGCAACCTGGCCTGCACCACCCACGGCTCCGCCATGGTGATCCCCGCCGCCGGATTCAACCCCACCGCAACCCTTAAGGCCGTCGCCGCCGAGCGCTGCACGAGCCTGTACGGGGTGCCGACGATGTTCATCGCCGAGCTCGGCGAGCCCGATCTGGCCGGCTACGACCTGTCGTCGCTGCGAACCGGGATCATGGCCGGCTCGCCGTGCCCCATCGAGGTCATGCGCCAGGTGGTGGACCAGATGAACATGAGCGAGGTCACCATCGCCTACGGCATGACCGAGACCTCGCCGGTGTCCACCCAGACATCGGCCGACGACCCCCTCGAGAAGCGGGTGACCACAGTGGGGCGGGTCCATCCCCACGTCGAGATCCGCATCGTCGACCCCGCCACCGGTGAGGTTGTTCCTCGCGGCACCAGCGGCGAGTTCCAGACCCGGGGCTACTCGGTGATGCTGGGCTACTGGAACGAGCCCGAGCGCACCGCGGAGGCCATCGACACCGACGGATGGATGCACACCGGCGACCTCGCGGTTATGGACGACGACGGCTACGTAAACATCGTCGGGCGCATCAAGGACATGATCATCCGCGGCGGCGAGAACGTGTACCCCCGCGAGGTTGAGGAATTCCTCTACACCCACCCCGACATCGTCGACGTGCAGGTAATCGGCGTGCCCGACACCCGCTACGGCGAAGAGATCATGGCCTGGGTCCAGCTGCGCGACGGCGCCGACACCACCACCGACGACATCAAGGACTTCTGCCGCGGCACCATCGCCCACTACAAGGTGCCCCGCTACATCAAGCTCACCGACACCTTCCCCATGACCATCACCGGCAAGATCCAGAAGTTCAAGATGCGCGAGCAATCCATCGAAGAGCTCCGCCTCGACGAAGCCGCCCAAGTCCAGAGCGCCTAGCGCCGGGCGGCGCTAGCCGACCGGCGATGGGACCGATCGGCGGGGGACGGTCACCTCGATCACGGTGCCGCGGGGTGGGTCCGCCGAGACGGCCTTGATGGTGATCGAGCCGCCGAGGTCGTGAACCACGAAGGTGCGCACGATGGTGAGGCCGAGTCCGGCGTCGCGGTCCAGTGAGAAGCCCTCGGGCACGCCGGGTCCGTCATCGGCGATACGCATGGTCAACGTGCTGGCGGTGCGGGCCAGGCGCACCTCGACAAGCTCGCCCGCGCCGGCCGGGGGTGCGGCGTGCTGGAAGGCGTTCTGCACCAGCTCCACCAGCACCACCGCCAGCGGCATCGCCGTCTCGCCGTCGATCTCGCCCACAGCCCCCTCCACCTGGATCTTGGGAGGCCGCTCCACCGGCGCGAGACCGTCCTCCACCAGGCGCACAAGCGGGCCCACGACCTCGTCGAAATCGAGCTCGGAGGTGGTGTCGAGCGCCAGATGCTCATGCACCATGGCGATCGACGAGACCCGCCGCACCGAGGACTCGACGGCTGCCTTCGCCTCCGCACTGCCGAGGCGGCGAGCCTGGAGCTGCAGCAGCGAACTCACCGTCTGCAGGTTGTTCTTGACGCGGTGGTGGATCTCGCGGATCGTCGCATCCTTCGACAGGAGCAGGCGGTCGTGGTGGCGCAACTCCGACACGTCTCGGAGCATCGCCACCGCCCCGGTGATCCGGTCCTCGGCCACCATTGGGTAGGCCCGCAGCACAACCACGATCATCGATCCGGCGGTGAACTCGGCCACCGTGGAACGCCTGCGCCAGAAAGAGCGGCGAATCACCGTGTCGTCCAGTCCCAGGTCGCTGAGCCGGCTGCCCGGCACCGGGCGTGTCACGCCCAGGCGGTGCAGGGCGCTGCGGGCGTTTGGCGAGGCGTAGCTGATCCGGCCCTCCCGGTCCAGCACCAGCACTCCATCGCCGACGCGGGGCTCCCGGAACTCGCCGACCCGCTCCATGCGCTCGTAGGGGAAGGCGCCCTCGGCGATCATCCGTGCGAAACGGCTGTACAGACCGCGGTAGACGGTCTCCAGCGGATTCTCGTGGCGGATGGGGGCCGGCGCCGCCTCGCGCGAGAGCACCGCCACCGGCGCGTCGTCGCAACGGACGGGCACATAGTCCACGACACGGCGGCGTTCGCGCCGCGGCAGGCTGTCGACCTCCTCCACGACCGTGTCATCGCCCACGACAGGCAGTGAACCGGCCTCCGCCACCTCTGCCTCGCCCGCCTCGCCGGTATCCACCGCGGCCTGCAGCCAGGCCAGGGCCGGCCCTTGAACGATGGTGCCCACCGGGTCGACCACATGAACGGTGGGCCCGGTGTTGGCCCGGGCGTGGGCCAACACCACGAAGTCACCGTCGGCGCTGACGGCCTCGCTGGCCGCCAGATCTGAGGCGCCCGCCATCGCCGCCGGATCGAATCCGGCGACGCAGGGGGCGTACAGCAGCAGATCCCCGAAGGAGAGGTCGGCCAGCGGCGCCCACGAGCCCACCAGCCGGTGCAGGTGATCGATGGAGCGCTCGTCGAGCGCGGTGCCGGCCCGGGCCAACTCCGCGAGACCGACCACCGCTGCGGTTCTCCGCTCGGCCTCTCAGCCGAAGCCGATGGGGTGGGAGCCGGGCGGGCCCATCTCCACATGGGTGACGCGCGATGCGGTCACCGCAATCTCCCGGCCCTTGTCATCGGTCAGCCACAGCACCGGGACCTTGCCGTTCAGGGCAGCCTCGACGGACGCCTTGATGTTCTCGCGGTCGGCGTCGTCGGGGAGGTTGACGGTGATGGGTTGGGGGTTGTCGGCGATGCCGATGCGAAGCTCCACTCTGTTCTCCTTCAGACGATCTTCAACTCGGGATGGGTTCGTTTGGTGGGGCCGTGGGCTTCGATCCACGACGCCATCGCGACGAATACCGACGACGCTTCAGAACCGGGATCCACCGCCATTATGGGACGACCGTGATCGCTGCCCTCTCGCAGCGGGATGGTCATGGGTACCTGGCCGATGAGCTCCACGTCGAGTATGCGGGCCAGTTCCGCTCCACCGCCCGAGCCGAAGAGCTGGTAGCGCTTGCCGTCGTCGCCGGTGAACCACGACATGTTCTCGATCACGCCTCGCACGGCGATGTTCACCTTGGAGAACATGAACGCCGAGCGCTGGGCCACCTTCTGGGCCGCGGGGTTGGGCGTGGTCACCACGTAGGCCTCGGCCCGGGGCAGGAACTGCGCCAGCGACAGAGAGATGTCGCCGGTGCCGGGCGGGAGGTCGACCAGCAGGAAGTCGGGATCGTCCCAGAACACGTCGGTGAGGAACTGCTCGAGAGCCTTGTGCAGCATCGGCCCCCGCCAGATCACCGGCTGGTCCTCCTGGGCGAAGAAGCCCATCGAGATGCAGCGCACGCCGTGCACCTCCGGCGGAACGATCATGTCGTCGATCACCACCGGGGCCCGGTCCACTCCCAGCATCCTCGGTATCGAGAAGCCCCACACGTCGGCGTCCACGACCGCCGTCGAGCGGCCCCGGGCCGCCAGGGCGACGGCCAGGTTGGCGGTGACCGACGACTTGCCCACGCCGCCCTTGCCCGAGGCGACCAGGAGCGTGCGGGTGGCGTTGCCGGGCTCTGCGAACGGGATGGCCCGACCCTCGGCGTGGCCGTGGGCAGGGGCGGATCCGGCGGTGGCGGCCGGGTTGCCGTGCAGCTTCGTGCGCAACTCGGCCCGCTCCGCGTCGCTCATCACGGTGAAGTCCAGGGTGACCGCGGCCACGCCGTCGAGCTCGAGCAGCGCGTCGGTCACCCGGCGCTGGATCTCGCTGCGCAGCGGGCAGCCAGCCACCGTGAGCGCGATGCGCACATCGGCATGGCCCCCGTCGATGGTGGAACCCCTGTACATGCCGAGATCGACGATGCTGCGGTGCAGCTCAGGGTCCTCCACCGGTCGGAGGGCCTCGATCACCTCCGCTTCCGTGACGGCCACGGGCTTAGGCTAACGGCGTGTCCATAACGGCCCTCAGTGCGACACCGGGCAGCGACGGGGCGGCGCGCCCTGCCGCAGATCTGTAGGGGAGCGGGTCGATGCTGCACCTCGTGCGCCATGCCGACGCGGGAAGCCGGATGGCCTGGGTTGGCAACGACTTCGAGCGGCCGTTGGACGATCACGGACGGATGCAGGCCGAGGCGATCGGCGCGGCCCTGGCCTCGCGCCCGGTGCGTCGCATCCTGTCGAGCCCGTACGTGCGCTGCGTGGACACCGTCGTGCCGCTGGGACGCATCCTGGACCTGCCCGTCGAGACCTGCGACGAGCTCGCCGAGGGCTCCTACGTCAACAGCGCCTTCGAGTTGCTGGGCTCGCTGGCCAGCGCCGAGGGCGACGCGGTGCTGTGCAGCCACGGCGATGTGATCCCCGGCCTGCTCTGGGTGCTGGACCGGTACGGGCTCGACATCGGCGAGTTGGGACGGTGCAAGAAGGGGTCAATCTGGGAGTTGGAGGTGCGCGACGGCCGAATCGTCGGCGCCGCCTACCGGCACCCCCGCACGTTCGGCGCCTGAACTGGCTGCTCAGGCCGTGTACTGCGGCTGGCGTGCGAACACCTCTTCCAGCAGCGGCACGAAGTCCTCCATGGGCAGGTCGTCGTAGTTGGGGTCGCGGGCACGGCCCTCGAAGATCCTGGACAGCTGTTCGTAGTCCTCGCGGATAGGCGGGCGACCCGGCCCATACGGGGCGGGGCCGTGGCCCGAGCGGCCCGTGAGCGAAGCGAACAGGAGCGGAAATTACCACCCCGCGCCGCGATAGGCCGCGATCAATCCGCGCTCGCTCTTTGAGGCCGCGCGGATAGGTGACCATCCACCGGTCGTCGAGGTTTCCCGAGTGAGCTTCGGGTGACCCGGACCAACGACGACCAGGTGGAGGTGTCTGTCATTAGAGGCCCCGCGGATTGACGGGCGACCCGGCCCATTCGGGGCGGGGCCGTGGCCCGAGCGGCCCGTGAGCGCAGCGAACAAGAGCGGAAATGACCACCCTGCGACGCGATTGGCCGCCGATCAATCCGCGCTCGCTCTTTGAGGCCCCGCGGATTGGCGGGCGACCCGGCCCATACGGGTCGGGGCCGTGGCCCGAGCGGCCCGTGAGCGAAGCGAACAAGAGCGGGTATGACCACCCTGCGACGCGATTGGCCGCCGATCAATCCGCGCTCGCTCGTAGTCCTCGCGGGTGCCGTCGGCCATGGCCGTCCAGCCCACTGGGAAAGTGTCGGCGAGTGTGTCAGACATGCAGTTCACCCCTCCTCCCCTCGCGGCCGACACCGCGGGGTTACGCGGCAATCTACTGCCCGATGATCTCGATGTCCGGGTAGAACGCGGCCGCCGCGAACCAGAACGTGTCGAGGTGCTCGACCGGCTCCAGCGCGGCGCCGGCCGGGTCGGACGGCTGGCCCAGGATGTCGTAGACCACGCCGGTCGTCGCATCCGCGAAGCCGCCCCCGGCACCGACGGACAGATCCAGCAGCCGGCCGTCGACCGAGCGCACGAACACGCCGGTTGCGCCCACGTCGCGGCCCTCGGCGATGTTGCGGCGGTCGAGTGCGCTGGCCGTGCCCGGCTCGAACAGGGCCACCAGCTCACGGCCGGCGAAGGAGAACGGCACGACCCGGCGCTCAGCCAGGGCGTCCAGCGGGATCACCGCGCCCTCGCCGCCGTCCCGCAGCGCCAGCACACGCGTCAGGGGTTCGAGGCGGTCGTCGAAGGGGCCGCTGAACAGGAAGGGCCTGCTGCTGGAGTCGTAGAACTCGTAGGGGTTCTGCCCGTACGACCGGGAGTAGCCGGTGTCGAGGCTCAGCACGTGGCCCTGCGGGTGGGTCGCCAGGAAGCTCTCGTACGACACCGTCTGCACCGGGATGAAGTCGAGCTCGGTGCCGGTGAGATGGCCGACCACGGCCTGGCCGGTGTAGTGCGACCACAGGCTCTCGGTCTGGCGGTCGTACATCACCAGCGCGGAGTTGAACAGCTCGCCCGACGTGCCGAAGTCGAGGATGCGATCCCCTACCCGCCGGTCGTAGGCGACCGCGGAGTTGCACAGCGGGCAGTACGACACGGTCACCGGCACCCCTCCGACGGCGCCGTTCACCAGTTCGTGCCAGGTCATGATCCGCAGCGGGTAGGCCCGGGCGTCGCCGTTGATCTCCAGCGCGAGCACCGGCTCCACCCCCGCCAGCCAGTCCACCTCGCCTGCCGGCTCGAAGGCGGGGTCCTCGAGCGGTGGGATCCCATCGGGCGGCGGTCCCCCGGAGAAGATCTGCCCGAGGTCGATGAGCGGCTCGGGATGGTCGGGGTGGTTGCGGTCGCGCAGCCCGCTGGGCACATCCTCACGGGGCGTGGAGGCGATCGGCTCGAAGTCGATGACCACCGGCGACGGGTCGGCCCCCGTGCTGGACGTCGCGGTAGCCGTCTCCGGAGCCGGCTCGGGCTGTTCGTCCTCGTTGTCTGCCGGCGCGGGTGCCGCGTCCCGGTCGGACTCGGCGGATTCGGTCTGCTCAGTGCCGGCTTCCTCGGCGGAGGGCGGGGGCTGAGCACCCGTGACGGGCTCGTCGCCGTTCCCGGAAGGGGATTCGGAGCAGCCGAGGACCGCAATGACGAAGGCCGCGGTCACCAAACCGGTCAGGGCTCTCGCTGAAACCAACCGCACCTTGCAGGTCATATCGGGGCAAACCTAACGTCCCACACACCCTGCTCTTACCAAGAGGGCGAACCATGATCGATCACGCGGTTGCTCACGATCCCGACGCGGAGGCCGCTGCCGTCGTCGGCGACGGCTACGACGTGCGGGTGCTGGAACCCAGCCCGCCTGCCGTGGACGATCCACCGTTCTGGGCCGACGACCCCGCCCATCCCAGCAGCCGGGGCGCCGGTCCCGTGGTCGCACCTCACTCAGGCGCCGACCTCACCTGGGACGACCTCATCGCCGCCCGTCCGGGCCTGGCTGACTTCGCGTCCGACCGCTGGCTGGGGGCTCGGCCGCAACTCCCAGTTCTGCCCCCCAACTACGCATCGGCGCTGTTCGACTACCACCGGCTGGCCTATTCGGTGGTGGCCGAGGCCCGATACCAATGCAACGGCAAGTTCGGGCTGCGTTACGTGCGTGGAGGCTTCGGCACACCCTTCTTCGGCGACGACGTCCAGGTGAGGGTGGCCGGCGACCGTCTCGTGGTGCAGGAGGCCGGCCAGGCCCGGGCCGCGCCGATCACCACGCTGCGCGAGGCCGGTGAGTTCGTGGGCGTGGATCCGGGCACCACCGCTCGGGAACACGACAGCCCCGAGCTGGGCGACATCGACCGTCCACTGGACGCGCGGGTCGAGGCTGGCGAATTTCTGGGCGCCTGGTTCGGGCTGGCCACCGCCGCGCTCGAGGAACTGCGGTTCTCGCCCGGTGTGGCCGACCCCGAGCGGGTACAGCTGTGGCCCGGGCACTTCGACCCGGCCATCGCCGCCGGTGACGCGGAGTCGGGCCGCCGGGCCACCTATGGCTTCTCCCCCGGCGACCATTCCCACGATGAGCCCTACATCTACGTGGCCGCTTGGGATGACGTCGACCGGTCCGACCCGTTCTGGAACGAGGAGGACTTCAACGGCGCTTCGCTGTCCTACAGCGCGCTGTGCGCCGCCGAGGACCATTGCGGCGCCGCGGTCGATTTCCTCAGAGACGGCTACGCCCGGCTCAGCCGCTGATCGCGTCTCGTAGACCTTGAGCCTCGATGAGGCGCACCAGATCGGGGGGTTGTTGCTGCAGGGCGTCGAAGGCGCTGAGATCAGTGCGGGCACCGTCGACATCGCCCTGCTGCGACCGGGCGAAGGCCCGGTAGACCAAGCCGCCGGCATGGGACCCCTCCGCAGCCAGGGCGGTGTCCAAGTATTCAACGCCTACCGCCAGCAGTTCCGGATCACCGCTGCGAACCAGCAGCCAGCCCCGACTGGCCAGTACGTCGGGGTCGTTGGGGCGGGACTCGAGGACCCAGTCGAGGAACTGCACGGCATCGAGCAGATCGCCCCGCGCCGCTAAGGCCTCCGCGGCGACCAGAGCGTCGTCCACGCCAAGCGCAGTCTCTCCGAAGGCGGGGCGCTCCTCGATGGCTGCCAAACCGTCAACGACCTGCAGCACGGCCGCGTGGCGGGTCTCCGTCACCCGCTCCCGCACCCTGGCCTGAGTCAGCAGTTCCTCGGCGTAAGGGGGCGGGTCGAGAGAGTCGAACACGGCCAGCTCCGACGCCGCGCCGGATCCGTCCCCCTGGTCCAGAGCCACGATGGCCCGGAAGAGCCGGGCGTCGGGGTAGGCGGGGTCCACCGCAATCGCGTCGTCGAGATACTCCACCGCCGTGTCCAGATCGCCGCGGCGGGATGTGAGCCAGCCCCGGTACGTGAGAGCCTCGGCGCTGGAGGGCTGGAGTTCGAGTGCCTCGTCGTAGGCGGTGATGGCTCCCTCCATGTCGCCTTCGCCCAACCGCCTCTGGGCCTCGAAGATCAGCTCGCGGGTAGTGACCCGTATCTCGCCGGTGATGGAGCCGTCGGTGCCGCGGCTGCCCGACGAGCGGGCCACGAGCAGTCCCGCCGCGCCGGCCACGACCACCACGGCGACCGTCCACACCGCCGCGTTGCGCCAGCGCCGCCGCCGCACCGCCATCGGCGGCTGAGGCGTGTCCTGGGCCGAACGCCGGTCTGACCGCAGCATCCCCACCACCACGGCCGCGATGCCGCCGCCGGCAAGGACAGGAAGGATCCACACCAGGCCGGTGATGCCCGACCCCGACGGGTTGTAGTCGATGTCGACGTCGTAGGCGGCCACCAGATGGTCCCGGATGTAGGCGTCGTTGCGGCCCTCATCCACCCACACCGCGATCTGTCGCCGGATCTCACGGGCCACCGGCACGTCGCTCTCGGCCACCGACTGGCCTGCACACACGGGACAGGCGAAGTCCTCGGCCAGAACTCGGACCCGGTCGGCGTTGGTCTTGGGAGGGCCCTCGTCCAGCGCGCCGTACAGGAACGCCCCCGCGGCAACCACAACGGCCGCGATCCAGCTTGCGGCTCGCCAACTCATGGTGCCGCGGAGAGCCGAGCGATCACGTCATCGATGCCGTCAGCAGTGACCCCGCCCAACTGCTTCCACACCACCACCCCCGAGGGAGCCACGAGGTAGGACTCGGGCACACCGGTCACGCCGTAGGCGACGGCCGCCTCGCGAGCGCCGGTGGCCACCACGGGCCAATCGCCGCCATGTGCTGAGAAGAACTCCCGCACGTTCTCGACGGTGTCGTCGAACACCACCGACACGATCCGGGCGTCGCCGGCCGCCGAGTGGCGCTTGTCGAATTCGACGAGTTCGGGGTGCTCCATGATGCAAGGCACGCAAGTGCTCTGGAAGAAGTTGACGACAACCCACCGTCCACGCCAGTCGTCGAGATCGAAGGTCTCGCCCGCCACCGTCATCCCGACGACAGGGGGCGCCAGTCCTCCCAGGATGGGGCTGGAGGCCCTGCGATCGAGGGCAGAGTCCCGGGTGGCCAGCACCACTACGAGCAGGGCGGCGACGACGGCAACCGGCAGCGCGATCCACAGCGACCGTCGGCGCCGGCCACCGCTGTTCATGCCGGCGCCTCCACCGCGGCGGCCTCGGTGGGTTGGCGGCGCCCCGATCGCGAGGGCACGAGCGACAGGGCCGTCCCGAGAGCCATCACGATTCCACCCAGCCACAGCCACACCACCAGCGGCTGCACCGTCACCCGCAGGATCACCCGGTCCGCGCCGGCCTCCTCAGGGAACTGCAGCACCGCCAGCGCGACGTCGTCGCGCAGGGTGGACCGCACCGACGGGATCCCGATGGTCTGGGACGCGAACGGGTAGGTGGCGATGGCCGGCCCGTACGTCTTGGCGTCGTCGACGCGCACGAAGGCCACCCGCTCGGTGCGGTTCTCATGGGCCACGACCGCCGATCCCACGTAGACCACCTCGTGTCCCGCGAACGATGCCGGCTGACCGGCCTCGAGATCGAACTCGGCCTGGCGCACATAGGACTGGCTGGCCGCGAAGGCCACCGCCACCAGAACTACGCCCAGGTGCACGATCATGCCGCCGTTGGTGCGCCCCACCAGGCCGCGCCAGCGGTGGCGGCGCACGGCCAGAAGGATCTGGCGCAGCGCGGCGCCGCCCGCGAAGCCGCCCAGGCCGAACGCCAGCAGAGCGGCCCATCCCCGGGCCCCCGCCACTACCGACAACACCAGTGCCGCGGCCGCGATCCACATCGGCACCATCAGCCTCCGGCTCAACAGCTCCGTCGGCGGGCGTCGCCCCTCCCCGCCCCAGGGCAGCATCGGCGCCACCGCCATGAGGAACAACAGCGCGAAGCCGATGGGCCGCGTCATCCGGTCGAAATACGGGTTGCCCACCGAGATGGTGCGACCGTCGAAGGCCTCCACCAGCAGCGGGAACACCGTGCCGAGCAGCACCACGAAGGCGAACGCAGCGAACAGGGCGTTGTTGGCCAGGAACGCTCCCTCACGCGATACCGGCGTCGCGATCCGGCCCGGTGTGCGCAGTTGGTCGCCCCGCCAGGCGATGAGGGCCAGCGAAACGGCCACGATGACCGCGAAGAAGCCGAGGATGGCCGGACCGATGCCCGACTCGGTGAAGGAGTGAACCGAGGCGATCACCCCCGAGCGGGTGAGGAAGGTCCCGAGGATCGTGAGCGAGAAGGTGGCGATCACCAGCGAGAGGTTCCAGACCCGCAGCATCCCCCGCCGCTCCTGAACCATCACCGAGTGCAGGTACGCCGTGCCGGTAAGCCAGGGCAGGAACGAGGCGTTCTCCACCGGATCCCAGGCCCAGTACCCGCCCCAGCCCAGCGTCTCGTAGCTCCACCAGGCGCCGAGCACGATGCCGAACGTCAGGAAGCCCCATGCGGCCACGGTCCAGCGCCGGGTGGCGGCCAGCCATCCCTCCCCGAGCCGCCCGGTGGCCAGCGCGGCCACCGCGAAGGCGAAGGGCACGGTGAATCCCACGTAGCCGAGGTACAGGATCGGCGGGTGGAACGCCATCAGGATGTGGTTCTGAAGCAGCGGGTTGGGGCCCGGGCCGTCGTAGCCGGGGGGTACTTCGACGGCGATGAAGGGGTCGGCCGGGCCGACCATGAGCGCGTAGAAGAAGGCGCTGACCGCGAACATCACCAGCATCGCCCACGCCAGCATCGGATCGTCGCCCCGGGCGCGGAACTTCACCGCCACAGCCACCGCATAGCCGCACAGCACCAGCGCCCACAGCAGGATCGACCCCTCCAGCGCCGACCACAGGGTGGCCACGTTGAAAACGGGCGGGGTTGTGGACGAGCCGTTGTCGGCTACGAACTTCACGGTGAAGTCCCGGGTGATGAGGGCCCGTTCCATCACCACCACCGCCATCACCGCGGCGGCGGCCATACCGAAAGTGAGCTGGCGGGCGTAGCGGCCCCAGGACCGCAGGTGACCGGTGAGGCCCAACCCGGTGACTACAAGGCCCATCAGGGCCGCGCCCAGCCCCGCGGCGACGGCCGCCGAGCCGAGCGCTGCGTTGCTCACGGTCCTGGGGTCGGGCGGATCCGGATCACGGCAGCGAGAAGACGCCCTCGTCGGCTTCGACGATGCGCTCGTCGTAGTCGTCGCGGTTGCGGTAGTCGTTGTCGTGCTTCACCAGCATCCGGTCCGACGCGAAGTGCCAGCCGTCCTTAGCGACCGCCGGGTCCGGGCCGGAGCCTTGCTGCCAGGCCCCTTCGAGCACTACCGGCACGCCGGGCTGGAACAGTTCGGGCGGATCACCGGTGTGGACCACATCCACCACCTCGCCGTTGAAGCCGACGGCGAAGACCAGCACCGGCCGGTCGTCCCAGAAGGCATGCACCGGATGGTCCAATGGTGTCCCCTGCAGACGGAAGCGCTGCGAGGCCAGCTCATCGCGCCGCTCGACTGCCTCGTCGGCGTTGTAGAAGAACAGCGCGGCGTCACCGAGCAGGTTCGACACCAGCAACGCCACTCCTCCGACCACGACCACGGTTACCAAAGCCGCGATCAAACGCCGAGTCCGGGCGGGGCGTCGAACAGGCCTCGGGGTGAGCGGCGAGAGTTCCGAGAGTTCCGTGCCCACGACGCCTTCCTTGTCATCCATCGCTCTCACTCGCCGTCCTCGCCGCGGGCCCGCCGCAGCAGCCGCCGGCCGCGCACGACCAGGCTGGCCGCGTAGATGCCGACTGCGGCGAGTGTGACGCCCCAGGCGCCGAGCACGTAGCCGGCCTGGCTCATCGGCCGGCCTCGGCTCGCCGGGCCGCCATCGCCTCGTGGAGTTCGCGGGCCTGGATTTGCCGCTCCAGCCATCCGATGCGGAAGCGGTGCACCATCATCCAGCAGATGGCCATGGCGGCCACGACGAAGGCCAGGAACAGGGTGAACAGCGTGAGGTCCTCGAGCTTGCCTTCGGTGAGCGAGGACTGCTGGTGCAGGGTGCGGTTGGCCCACCAGTTCACCGACCGGTTGACGATCGGCAGGTTGACCGCGCCTATCAGCCCCACCACCGCGGCCCGGGTGGCCACCGAGGTGGCGTCGCCGCCGAGCGCCCGAACCGACAGGTACCCCACCATCACCAGGAACAGGATGAGGCTGGTGACGAGACGTACGTCCCCCCACTCCCAGTAGGTGCCCCACGTGGGACGGCCCCAGAGCATGCCGGTGACCAGCATCAGACCGCAGAGCAGGACGCCGACCTCGGCGGCGGCGTGGGCGGTGACGTCCCACCACACCGACTTGCGCCACAGCCACATCACCGAGCCGACCGCGGTCAAGCCGAAGGCGACGTAGGCCCCGAGAGCCGACGGAACGTGCACGAAGATGATGCGCACCGTGTCGCCCTGGACGTCGTCGGCCGGGACGGCCAGAAGCCCCAGCGCAGCCACCGCGGCCAGGCCGATCAGGGTGGCCAGCCCCAGCCAGAAGGTGAAGCGCGACCCGGTGCGAGCGGGGCCGCCCAGATAGGAGGCGACCAGCGCTTCGTCAGGCGTGGCCAGCGATCCCACCGGCGTCATGCTTCCTCCAGCAGCGGGCCGTAGACGACCGCGCCCACCACCGCGTTCGCCGCCGCGAAGCCCGCCAGCAGGCCGATCCAGGACCACCCCTCCACCGCGACGGTGCCGAACCCGTCGGCGAAGGCGCGGGTGGCCGCGATCAGCACCGGCGCCGACACTGGGAGCAGCAGGATCGGCAGGACCGTCTGATGGGCTCGGACTCCTGCTACCACAGCACCGAGCAGGCTACCGGCGGCAGCCAGGCCCACCGTCGCAGCGATGCAGGTAGCGGCGACCAGCGGCACCGACTCGACCTCCGCGTCGTACAGCAGCACAACGCCCGGAACCAGCAGCACCTCCACCACCAGCAGCTGCACCGCCACCGCCGCGGCCTTTCCCACGAAAGCGGCCGCAGGGGCCATCCCGCTGAGCAGCAGCACCCGGCGGGCTCCGTCGGCGGACTCCACCGCCGCGGACCGCTGCACCGCCACGACGGTGACGAACAGCACCGTCATCCACAGCAGGCCCGGCGTGGCCAAACGCAGCGTGGGCCGGTTGGCGTCGAGGGCGAACCCGAACAGCACGAGCACAAGAAGCGCGAAGGGCAGGACCTGGCCCAGCGTGGTGCGGGCCCGCCATTCGATGCGCAGGTCCTTGGCCGCCACCAGCCGGGCATCCCCGACGAAGCCTCCCAGCCCGGTCCAGGCGCTCACGATTGCGCCCTCTCAGACAGCGTTCCGCCCGCCATCGTCACCGTGCGGGTGGCGAGTCCGCCGGCCGGCCCTGTCTCGTGGGAGGCCAGTACGACCGCGGCGCCGGCCGCGGCCGCGGCTGTCACGAGGCTGTCGACGATCGCGCGCCCGTCGGAGTCCAGCCCGGCGTGCGGCTCGTCAAGAAGCCACAGTTCGGGCCGCCGCACCACGATGGCGGCCAGCGCCACCCGGCGTCGCTGGCCGGCCGACAGCCGAGCGGTGGGCACATCGCGCAGCCGCTGAGGAAGCCCGAGGCGATCGAGCGCGCCCGTCACATCGGCTTCGGCCACCCTGGACGCCCGGGCCCACACCTGGAGGTTCTCGGCCGCGCTCAACTCACCGTAGAGCGCGGTGTCGTGGCCAAGCAGACCCACCCGGCGGCGCACTGCAGCCCGGTCGGCGCCAAGGTCGCAGCCCAGCACGTCACCCTGCCCCTCCGACAGGCGCAACAGTCCGGCGCACAGGTGCAGCAGGGTGGACTTGCCCGCGCCGTTGGGCCCGCGCACCAGGACCACCTCGCCGGGCACGACCTCCAAATCGGCTCCGGCCAGCGCCGGGAAGCCTCCCATCAGCACGACCGCGCCGCTCAGGCGCACCGCGGTCACGATGTCATCCGGCGATCGAAGGCGCGCGCCCGGGCCTGAGCCATCCCTCCAGCGTAAGAGGCCGAGCGGGTCAGGCTCGTCGTCGCCCGGTTAGGCCACCGGATAGAAGTGCCCGGCGTTGACCACGAGCGTCTGGCCGGTGATCATCCGGGCCCGTTCCGACGCCATGAACACGACCGCTTCGGCCACATCGGAGTCGGTGGGCATCTCCCGCAGGGCCATTCCTTGGGCGATCTCGTGCTTGACCTCCTCGACGGTGATGCCCCTCGTGCCGGCCTGCCACTCGCAGTAGAGCTTGACGTTGGGTCCCCACATCCAGCTCGGAACCACCGTGTTGACCCTGATGCCGGACGGACCCAGCTCCGCAGCCAGATCGCGAGCCAGCGACAGCAGCGCCGATTTGGCCGCCCCGTACGGGCTCTGGGGGAACTCCGCCACCGGCCTCATCGAGGCCTGCGATCCGATCAGCACCACCGACCCCCCGCCGGCCGCGACAAAGTGGGGCTCGACCGCCCGCACCACGTGCACCGCGCCAAGCACGTTGACGGTGAGGTTGAGTTCCCAGTCCTCATCCGTGGTGCGGTGCCACGCACCCTTCTGGGTGTCGAGGGCAGCCACGTTGACCACCGCGTGGAGCTCACCGAAGCGAGCCGCGGCCGCGTCGGCCGCGGCCGTGCAGTCCTCCTGGCTGGTGATGTCGCCCGCGCACGCCACCACCCGCTCGCCGGTGGGGTCGAGCTCGGCCGCGGCCTCGGCCAAACGCTCAGCGTTGCGGGCCATCACCGCCACATTGGCGCCGTCGCGCAAGGCCAGGCGGGCACAACTGGCGCCCAAGCCGGGGCCGACACCCACCACGAATACGGTTCGTCCTTCGAGGATCATGGCCCCAGTCTCTACCGTTACGGAGCCGCTGCCAACGAGGCCGGCTAGATCAGCGTCTAGGGCAGAGGCTGCCAACGAAGCGGGCGGTCCTCCAGGGCGCAGGCGACATCGAGTTCGGCCCCGGGCTCGGCCAGAAAGTCGGCAACGATCCGGTCGACGCAGTTGTCATAGCCCCACACCCAAATGCCGTGGCCGCGAGTGCGGGTGACGACGTGCGTGCCGCGGGGCAGATGCTCCGCGGCTGCCTCCGCGAAGCTCGGAGGCGTGATCGGGTCGAACCTCCCGGAGATGAGCAGGACCGGAAGATCGCTCCGAACCGGCTCGGTCGGCAACGTAGACGCCTCTATCGCCCACGGCTCGCACTGCGCGGACAGGCCCTCCCCCACCACCGCTGCCCCGAACGCGCCGATCCCCGGAGGCGGCCCCGATGCTTGTGGCAACCACTCCGCGCATGTCACGGCTGCGAACGTCGCTGGCGCGCCGGTGTGCGCCTGCTGGGAAGCGGTCTCAACTCCTAGCAGGGCCACCGCTTGGGCTGCGGTGAGGCCACCGTCCTCGTCCGAGTCGGCTTCCTCCCCACGCGCCAGTCCCGCCAACACCCCTGGAACCAGGGTCGCGGTGAAGTCGTTGTAGAACATCTGGAACACAACACCCGCGACAGAGTCGCCATCGACAAGTGCGTCGAAGGGCTCGAGAAGAGTCGTCTCGTTCGCTGAGAAGGGGACGACGATCGGATCTGCGTTGAATCGAGGGATGAGTTCTGCGAGCAGCCCGGCCATGGTCGCGCCCTCCCCGCTGGTGGCCAGAATGGCGGCGCACGCTGGATCACCGCTGCACTCCTCGTCGAGTTCCCGGACGACCCGTTCGGCGCCCTCGGCAATGGCGGCATCCAGGTCGAAGTGCCCGGGATACACGCCGTCGAGCACCGCACCGGACAGGCCGCCGGGAGCGTCTCGCAGCACCTCCAGGGCGATCGTTGTGCCGTAGCTCACGCCATAGAGGAGCCAACGGTCATATCCCAGCGCGGTCATTACATCGACGACGTCGGCCGCGTGGGCCTCGGTCGAAGTGTGAGTGAACACGGGGTCGCTCTTGAAGCGGTCTGAGCATCGGGCGAAGGCCTCCGATGCGATGGCCGTGGCCTCGTCGCGGGATGCCTCGAGGATCTCTGCCAGCCTTACCTGCCATTCACCGCACCAGTAGTTGGCGCTGCCGAAGCCGACACCCCGCTGATCGATGAGCACCTGCGGGTAGGGACGGCTCGGCAAGAACCGCGCCAGATCGCTGCTGGCACCACCGGGACCACCTTGCAACACCGCGAGGGGCGTAAGCGGCTTTTCGCCGGTGCCGGGACGGATGGCCACGCTCACGCCCATGTTGCCCGCGGCCGGGTCGGCCCGATCGATCGGGACGATGACCCAGACACACCTCAGTCCGGTTCCCACCAGGCCCACGGGACAGTCCTGTTCGACGACATCGCCGGGCTCGCCGCTCACCTCGACCGACGGATCGGCGTAGGTGACCTCCGAGTAGTCGTAGGGGTCCCCCACTTCAACGAAATCCGAACGGCTGGACCCGCCCGAGCAGGCGACCACTGCGAGGGCCATCACCACAAGCGCCGCAACGGCGATCAATCCCTTGTTCACGACCTCTGACCTCTTGTTTTTGACTTACCAGAGTCGATCGGTGTAGGTGTCCGTGCCGACGATTGTGGGCAGGAACGGCGCGGCGAACACGACGTTGCCCGCACCCGCGTCGGCGAGCCCGGCTGCGTAGGCCCGGAACCGGTCCCACGCGTCGGCCGGATCGCCGTCCAGGAAGAACATCTGCACCTGGCGTTCGGCCGGCCCGGCCGGGGTGCCCAGGTCCATTGGTGCCCGCTCGGTCTCGCCGCCGACCGGGTCGATGTAGCGCCACGACACCATCGAAGCCACGCTCGAGCCGTCCATCAGCGCAGGCAGCGCCTCGGCCCGCAGGTGGGCGTCGAGCCCGTCGATGTCGGTGCCCTCAGCGGGGTCCACCGCCACGACGACCAGGCCCTGGTAGGGGTGGTCGAGGGCCAGCTCGATGGGCACGGGGTCGTGGTCGCGGTAGCGCGACCACGGCTTGTGGAGCAGCACCGTGTGGGCGTGGATCCGGTTGTTGAAGCCCCGCCCCTCCTTGTAGAGCTCCACCACCTGGTCGATGGCCCACGCGAAGTGCTCGCGGTGACGGCCCTCGTGAACCCAGTAGATGGCCAGGTACGAGCCCGCTTCGGTGGGCACCGCCAGCGGGGAGTCCTCAGGAAACCGCAGGTCCTTCAGGTCGCGGGTGGCCACCCAGCGCCGTCCGGCGAACAGCCACGGACCGATGAGGCACCCCGCGTAGAAGTGGTCACGCTCGTACCAGCGGTTGTAGTCCACCTCGTGGCCGCGCTCGGGGTCGACCATGGTGAACAGGCAGCTGCCGACCCGAACGGGATAGGTGTTCATGAGTCGAACACCGTCCGGGTCACCCAGTCAGCTACTAGGGCGGGTCTTGTGCCGCCCTCGATCTCGATGGTGATCGTCGTGACGGTCTGAACGGAGGCCGGCTTCAACTCCACCGACTTGACCACGGCGTGGGCCCGCACCCGTTTGCCCCGGCTGACGGGGCTGATGAACCGCACCCGGTCGAGGCCGTAGTTGATGCCCATGACCACGCCGTCAAGCCGGGGCGTGTCCGAGGGGACCGACTGCATCAGGTGGGTGAGCATCGACAAGGTGAGGAAGCCGTGGGCGATGGTGCCGCCGAACGGCGTCTCGGCCTTGGCCCGCTCCTCGTCGATGTGGATGAACTGGTGGTCAACGGTGCAGTCGGCGAAGGCGCTGATCTGCTCCTGGGTTATCTCGAACCAGTCTCCGTACCCGCGCTCGTCGCCCTCTTGGGCCTTCAAGACCGGAAACGCGGCTTCAGCGCTGCTCATGCGGCTCCCCTTTCGTAGCTGGGGCGGACGGCGCCAAGCTACCGGCCTAATTCTCCCGCAGGGCCTGTTCGAGCAGCAGACCGGCTGGATGGGGAGCCGCGCCTGAGCGGCGAGCGATCACCAGCTGGCGCCGGGCCAGGATCTCGCACCGGACAAGGGGCTGCTCGCCCCACTCGGCCTGGACAACCGGGAGGACCGACCAGCCCAGGCCGAGCCTGACCATCTCGCACAGCACTTCAGGCTGATGAGACTCGGCGACCACCTCAACAGGCGCGCCTCGCCGCCGCAGAGCGGCCTCGATCCCGGAGCGGGTGTGAGCGTTCCGGGGGAACAGCACCCAAGGCCCCCAACCCGCGCTGGGACCGGGATTGCGGCGCCCGTCGGGCGCGTAGATTGCGAGATCCTCGGTGAGCAACACTTCGGTGCTGACTCCTCGGGGCCGCTCCGCAGGCTCCACACACACGGCCAGGTCCAGAGATCCGTCCACCAGCTCGCGCAGCAGGTCGCCCGAGGGTCCCACGCGCAGATGGATGCGCAGTTCGGGATGCTCGGCGCGGAACTGTCGCAGCGCCTCGCCGTGGTGCTGGACGGCGGACGCGTCGATCATGCCGAGGCGCAGCCGGCCGTGGTCGCCGGAGCGGGTGCGCCGGGCCCAGCCGGCGAGGTCGGCGGTCAGGGCCACCACTTGGCGGGCGTGATCGAGGACCGGCTCGGTGTCGGCTCGCAGCACCCGGCGCCGGCCCTCCCGGTCGAACAGGGAAACGCCGACACGGCGTTCGAGCTCGGCCAGACCCTGGGAAAGGGCCGACGGGCTCACTCCGACCTGCTCGGCGGCCAGCGCGAACGTGTCCGAGTCGGCCACCGCGACCAGATACTCGAGTTGGCGGATGGAGAGATCGGGCAGAGATTGGGGCACAGGTGCATAATAGTTCAGTTTTACTTCATTAAATTGCCATTAGCTCAATTGTTCCTTATGTTATGTGCCATGACCCTCACTGCAGCCCGACAAATCGCCCCCGCGACCGGCAATCTCGGCGTGCTGACGCCGGGAATGGGGGCGGTGGCGTCCACCTTCGTCGCCGGGGTGACCGCGGCCCGCCGGGGCCTGAACCCGCCCATCGGCTCGATCAGCCAGATGGCCCACATACGTCTCGGAACCAAGACCGAGAACCGCAATCCCCCCATCCGGGAGTTCGTGCCCCTGGCCGGGCTGGACGACCTCGTGTTCGGCGGCTGGGATCCCCTGTCGGCCAACGTGCTGGAGGCGGCTCGCACCTGCGGCGTGCTGGAAGAAGGCGATCTGGGAAGCATCTCGGCCGAACTCGAGGGTGTGGTCGCCATGGACGCCGTGTTCGATCAGCGCTGGGTCAGCCGTCTGGACGGCGTCAGGGTCAAGCCGCACATGTCCAAGTGGGATCAGGCCCAGGCGCTGATGGACGACATCGAGAGCTTCCGCAGCACCCACGACTGCGACCGGCTGGTGATGGTGTGGTGCGGATCCACCGAGGCGTTCTCGGAGCCCACCGAGGTGCACGAGTCGGTTGAGTCCTTCGAGGCGGGGCTGAAGGCCGACGACGATGCCATCGCCCCCAGCCAGATCTACGCCTACGCGGCGCTGCAGAGCGACGTGCCCTTCGCCAACGGAGCCCCCAACCTCACCGTGGACCTGCCGTGTATGGAGGAGCTGTCCCGCATCCGGGGCGTTCCCGTCGCCGGCAAGGACTTCAAGACCGGCCAGACCCTGATGAAGACGCTGATCGCGCCCGGTCTGAAGGCCCGGATGCTGGGCCTGCGGGGCTGGTACTCCACCAACATCCTGGGCAACCGCGACGGCGAGGTGCTCGACGCCCCCGAGAACTTCAAGACCAAGGAGGTCTCCAAGCTGGGCGTGCTGGGCACGATCCTGCAGCCCGAGCTGTACCCCGACCTCTACGACGAGATCCACCATGTGGTGCGCATCAACTACTACCCGCCCCGGGGCGACAACAAGGAGGGCTGGGACAACATCGACATCTTCGGCTGGCTCGGCTACCCGATGCAGATCAAGGTCGACTTTCTGTGCCGGGACTCGATCCTGGCCGCGCCCATAGTGCTCGACCTGGCCCTGTTCATGGACCTAGCCGCCCGGGCCGGCGAGTCGGGCGTGCAGGAGTGGCTGAGCTTCTACTTCAAGGCGCCGCAGCCCTCATCCGAAGCCGACGTTGAGCACGACCTGTTCATCCAGCAGACCAAGCTGAAGAACACCCTGCGGGAGTGGATGGGCGAGGAGCCCGTCACCCACAGCGAAGCCGGCTGACCGTCCGATCAGGACTCGGCGGCGAGAAGGTCGATCTCAAGGATCCCTCGGCTGAGCAGGTCCTCGATGGCGGTCTCGTCGAGGCCCAGTTCGGCCACAATTTCCCGGGTGTGTTGGCCCAGGCCGGGGGCGGGCCGGATGTCGGCGTCGGCCATGCCGGTAGCCGTGAAGGCTGGGCCCTCGAAGGTCATGACCCCGATGGGTGGTTGGTCCAGCTCCACCAGGTAGCCCCGGGCCGCCAGGTGCGGGTCCTGGAGCTGCTGCGAGGAGGTGAGCATCGGGCCGGCCGGCACGCCCGCGGCCAGGCACACGTCGGTGACGGCCTGCTTGGACAGCGTCCGGGTCCATGCCGACACGGCCTCCTCCACCTCGTCCTCCCGCCCGCGGCGGGCTTCCACGGTTTCCAGCGTCGGGTCGTCCAGTCCGGCCAGTCCCGCCAGCGCGGCCCACTCGGCGTCATCGCGACAGCAGATCGCCACCCACTGGTCCTCGCCGCCGCACGGGAACATGCCCCAGGGTGCGCCCAGGTCCCTGCGGTTGCCCTGGGGCGTCACCGAGCCCGGCTTGAGTGACTCCCGGGCCAGCAGGTCGCCCATCACCCCGACGGTCTGCTCGACTTGGCACACCTCGCTGTGGCAGCCGCGCGTCATCACGCCCCGGCGCCGTCCCAGCACCCCGGCAACCGCGGCCAGCGCTCCCATGCGGCCGGCCCAGTGGTCCGGGAAGATCGCCTGCGACCCCGACGGCCGGTCGACGTCGGAATAGTCCCACAGGTGGGTCATTCCCCCGGTCACCTGGGTGTTGGGGCCGTAGCCCTTCCAGCCCGACCACGGGCCGGAGGAGCCCATGAGCTGGCTGGAGACCATGATCACATCGGGGTTGGCCGCCGCGAAGTGCCGGTATCCCAGCCCGAGGTCGTCCATGACCCCGGTAGAGCCGTTCTCCACCACCACATCGAAGCGGGCCGCGCCCCCGGCACCGGCTGCTAAGTCCAGCAGCATTCGGCGACCCTCGTCGGACTTGGCGTCGACGCCAAGGCTCCGTTTCGAGCGCGACGAAGAGGCGAACGAGGGCGACATCTCCCCGCCCAGAATCACCCGAATGAAGTCGG
This sequence comes from Acidimicrobiaceae bacterium, assembly GCA_009843915.1. Classification (GTDB taxonomy): domain Bacteria; phylum Actinomycetota; class Acidimicrobiia; order Acidimicrobiales; family Aldehydirespiratoraceae; genus Aldehydirespirator. Next base: position 39,642 of record VYCM01000041.1, read on the forward strand.
GGTATGTCCTGCTCTCGATCTTGATGACATCGGCGCCGTACTCGGCCAGCATCCGGCTGATCTCCACCCCGACCCCGCCGTGTCCGAAGTCGGCGACGCGGATCCCGGACAGGGGCAGGGCCGGCTCGGGAGCCGACTCCGGCACCGGCGGCCAGGCGACCAGGCCATCCGCCGGTCCGGGCGTTGCCTCGGCGTCGAGGGCGGCCAGGACCTCGTCGGTGTGCTCGCCCAGGTGCGGGGGGCGCCCGGTGGGGCCGACCCGCTCGCCGTCGGTCTCCATCCAGCCCGACGGCAGGCTCATCACCCCTCCGGTGGTCAGTGGCACCCGGTCGAAGGTCTTGCGGGCCTCCAAATGGTCGTTAGTGATCACGTCGCCGGGCTTGAGGATCGGAGTAGCCACGATGCCCCGTCGCTGGGCCTCCTCGGACACCTCCTCCATCGTCATGGTGGAGAACAGCTCCTCGTAGAGCGGGTTGAGCACCGCGTCGGCGATCAGGAACCGGCTGATGAACCCGTCGTACTCGGGGTCCTGCAGGTAGTCGGGCTCGCCCAGCCAGGCCCTCATGGCTTGCCACTGGCGGGGGCTGAGCACGACCAGGCGCACGAAGCCGTCGGCCGCGGCCAGGATCGTGTACACCGGGCCGGGGCCGGCCCTGATCTCCATCGGCTCGACGCCCTCGATCATGGCCTTGGAGGAGTTGGGCAGCGACCAGTCGGTGATCTGGGCGGCCGCCTCGTTGGCCGACACGTCGATGAGCTGCCCAGCACCGTGGCTGAGCCGCTGGATTAGGGCGCAGACGATGGCGAAGGCGGCGGTCAGGCCGGCGACGTCGCCCGAGATGTTGCCGGGAGGCATCAGGGGCTCGCGCTCGGGCAGGCCTGCCTTCCAGCACATGCCCGAGGTGGCGTCGATCACCGAGCCCGGCACGTCGCGGCCCGAGTAGGGGCCGCTGCGTCCGTAGGCGGTGATCGAGGCGACCACCAAGTGCGGGTGACGGGCCGCGATCGCCTCGGCCTCGAGCTCGGGGGCGCCCACGTCTGCGGCCGCGCCGGGCTCGGCCGAGCCGATCAGCACATCGGCGGACGCGAGCAGGGATTCGAAACTCGCCATGCTGGCGGCGTCGCCGGGGTCGATCACGACGCTGCGCTTGCCACAGTTTCGCATGGTGAAGAACAGCGAGTGCTCCGGGGTGAGCGGGTCGAGGGGCGGGAGGCTGCGGCTGGGCGACCCCTCGGGCGGCTCGACCTTGATGACGTCGGCACCCAGGTCGCTGAGAAGCCGGCCGCACAGCTCACCCCGATCCACCGCAAGATCGATGACTCGAACGCCGGTGAGGGGTCGAACGGGCATGTCAGCGCTCCTTTTCCGTGCCGAACACTCCGACGAAACTCACGATCTCGCCGGGATAGCCACCCAGATTATGGGTGAGGCCCAGGGTGCGATCCGTCTCAGGGATGCAGCGGTCGTCGGGGGCCTCACCCCGCAACTGCAGCCACACCTCGTACAGCATCCGCAGGCCGCTGGCCCCCACCGGATGGCCGAACGACTTGAGCCCGCCGTCGGTGTTGACGGGCAGTTCGCCGTCGAGGTCGAAGACCCCGTCGAGAACGTCGCGCCAGGCGGTGCCTCGCTCCGAGAACCCAAGGTCCTCCATCAGCACCAGCTCGGTAGGGGTGAAGCAATCGTGCACCTCGGCCAGGGCCAGCTGCGACCGAGGATCGGTCACGCCGGCCTGGGCGTAGGCGTCGGCCGCGGCCTGAGCGCACTCCGGCATGGTGGTGTAGTCGTAGTCGGGGTCGAGCGACCCTGCCCCGGTGCCGGTGACCACCGACAGGCCCTTGACGTACAGCGGGTTGGCGCACCAGCGGTGGGCGTCTTCGGCCCGGCACACGATGGCGGCCGCGGCTCCGTCGGCCACCCCGGCGCAGTCGAACACCGACAGCATCCCGGCCACTGCGGGCATCTCGCAGATCCGCTCGGCCGACATCTCCCGGCGGAACTGGGCTAGGGGGTTGCGGGCGCCGTTGTAGTGGTTCTTGGAGGCGATTCGCGCTGCGACATAACGCAACTCGTCGCGGTCGACCCCGTAGCGGTCGGCGTAGGCGGGCAGCATCAGGCTGAACATGGCCGCGGCGGTGAGCGTGCGCTGGGTGCCGTCGGCGGGGATGGGAAAGGCGTTGAGGCCCTGGTAGCCGCCGTCCTTGACCTTCTCAGCCCCGAGAGCCATGGCGGTGTCGTAGGCACCGGAGGCCACCGCGTAACACGCCTGGCGCAGGGCCTCGGAGCCGGTGGCGCAGTAGTTCTCCACCCGGGTGACAGGCTTGCCTTGGATCTTGAGAGGCCCGGCCATGCCCAGCCCGGAGGCGGCCGACTGCGACGTGCCGAACCAGAAGGCGTCGATGTCGCCCTGAGCGATGCTGGCTGAGCGGTAGGCCGAGTGGGCCGCGTCGATGATCAGGTCGTCGAGGGAGGCGTCCCAGTGCTCGGCGAAAGGGGTGCAGCCCATGCCGATGACGGCCACCCGGTCGGTGATGCCGTGCGAGCTCACAGGCTGGCTCCGGGAGGTTCACCGCCGGACGCGCCGTCCCTCAAAGGTCGGGCCTTCCAGAAGTAGTTGTGGATGTCGTCGGCGGTGTAGAGCCGCCGGAACGTGGGCACGACCCGCATGCCCACATGCACCTCGTCGGCATCAATATCGGTGAGCTCCAGGGGGACCCGGCCGCCGCCGTCGAAGTCCACCACCGCGAACACGGTGGGCGGGCTGGGCGAGTAGGCGAGCCGGTCCACGGTGAAGCTGGCGACGGTGCCGGAGGTGTGGGCCATGGGCGCCGGGTCCATTTCGTCGGCCGCGCCGCCCTTCTCCGACACCCGGGCCGGGGGAAGGTGCACCATCTCGCTGGACCGGTCCCGGGAACCGGTGAACCCGTACTTCCAGTCGGTCCGGCGGTTGGCGGCCGACGACGAGGGGCGGGCCGGGGCCGGCCGGTTCGGGGGCTCGACCGTC
>VYCM01000147.1 GCA_009843915.1 Acidimicrobiaceae bacterium
CCGGGCACCACCCCACCTGGCACCACCCCACCGGGCACCGCCCCACCGGGCACCGCTCCACCTGGCCAACCCAGACCACCGGGACAGCCCGCTCCACCTGGCCACCGCACACCGCCAGGCGCTACCCCACCCGACCGGCGCGGGCCGCCCGGCGCGCCGCCTCCGGAATCCCGCGACTAGCCGACGGCAGCCGCGGTCTGGCGTGGCGCTCGGCGTCAGCCGCTATGCCATGGGCCCGGCAGGCACAGCACTCCGCGGCGGTCCTTTTCCCGCATTGTGACCGCCAACCATTGCTCGACAACGAGCGCAGCCTCACGGCTCAACCTCATGCTGCCCAGAGGCGATCGCAGCACGATGTCGCCGTCCTCGATCAGATGGATCGGCGGATTGGTCTTCACCCGCAGAGATCCGTCGTAGTGCGGGCTTGCCGCCACCGCGAGAAAGCGCCGTAGATCGGCGAGAGTTGAGCGGCGGCCGCGGACGAGTGCGGGAGACTCGTAGGTCGTGTACGCGATCCACACCTCGCGATCGCTGCGCACGAAGCCCGCACCGCGCACCGGGGGAGGCTCGGCGCCCCCATGCACGAGCCAGTGCCGGAGCCTGGACATGGCGAACATGGCCTGTGCGGCTTCACCGCTGCCGGCGTTGACGAGGCCCGCATAGAGCTGGTGCACCTGGGCGGCCGTGATCCGGCTTAGGTCGCGCGTGCCGATGGTGTACCCACCCGCGGCGGCGATGACCTCTAGCCCGGAGTATGTGTACATTCCGCGGCTAGAGGAGACCTGCGACCTCTCCGTGAGCGACCGACTACGCTCATTGTGTCGGTTCTGCTCATATTGGCCGAGCGTATCTGATAACCGTTAGATCCGTCTATGGGACAGGCATAGAAGCATCTGAGATACTCTTCGTGCGTTCGGCGAGCTCTCAGTCGGGTAGGGCCAGCGATGCTGGGATGTCGCGGCGGGCGTGCAGGACTCGCCAGACATCGACGTACTCGGCGCGGTCGGCGTAGAAGACGATGTAGGGGAATTTCTCAAGCGGCCAGCTTCGCAGCCCGGGAATGTCCAGTTCGTAGGAGTAGCGCAACGAACCGATGAGAGGGTGTTGGCTGATGCGGCCAAGTTCTGCTTCGAGCGCATCGATGAATCGGATCGCCAGCGACTCCCCGGCCTCACGCTGGTAGTAGCTCAGCGCGGCGTCGATGTCGTCGGCTGCCAGCTGCCGGAGCTGAACTGGCTTGGCCACCGTCGGGCAGGGCTACGGGGCTTCGGGCGAGGCTCGGCTTCGCAGCCGAGCAAAGTAGGCCGGATCGGCAAGTCCGGCGATCGGGGAGCTGGCGCCATCGAGCACCAGGCCTCGCAGCAGGATCCGATCCTGGTCGCGGCGGATGAGTTCGCGCACGTACTCGCTCGTGGATCCGTACTGGCCGCTGTTCACCTGCCCCTGGGCGAAAGCCTTAAGTTGCTCAGATAGCGAGACATTCATCGTCGACACGCCGACACCATACCGTCAATGACAAAGATTGCCAAGGACTCGGCCGGCTCCACGCGGCGCCGGTCACCGTGACGCGGTTCAGTTGTTGGGCATCACGGTGCTGACCCGGACTTCGTGGACCACGATGCCTATGGGTTCGGTCTCGGTGTAGTTGCCGGTGCCGTAGCCGCCTAGGCCGCCACCGCTGCAACTGACGCGGAAGTCCCATGCCCGACAGGCGGCCGTCGCGGCATGGTCCTCATTGAACAGCACTGCGTCATCGAGTGAATGGGAAACCACACCGCTGAGGTCATCGAGCAATCCCACGTCCGACGGTGTCGCTATGCCCGTATGGCCAAGATCACTTCGGATGCAATCCTTGTCTTCCATGCGTCGATCGTTGGCCGGCGAATCGTGCCAGTGCGGCAGCCGGTCGCAAGCGGTGTCCTCGGGAGTAGCCACATTCTGCAAGTGGTCGATCAATTGGGTGAAATAGTTGGGCCAACGATTGACGCCCCACTGTCTGCGACCAGATATGTTGATCAACCATGCCCCCACCCCCCTCAGTCGGTAGAATCCTGGGCGCGTAGGCATCCACCTGCATGCTCGGCCGCCGGCTAGATCGCAATGGATCTGGGTAGTGAGTTGGGCGGAGCGGGTTTCTAGTTCTGCCGCAGTGGGGGGAGTACTGAGCAACGACAGGCGGCGGGACAGGGTTCTTCGCTCTTGTTCCTCTGAGGACAGGCTCGCCCACCGATCTAGAGCATCGGCGCCGAACAGCTGTCGAATAACTGCTTGATCGTTGTCCGGCCACAATTCTTCGATAATCACGTCGAAGTATGGATCCGCATTTACTCTGCACTCGGCCCTTATCATAAGATCCACGCTGGTGTGTTGTGTGGACTGATCGACTTCAGAGAATGTTCGGAAGCGTGGGTCGTTTCCCGACGCGTCGACATATATCGGCGCGCGATCGTAGCCTCGGGCTATCGGATTTGGGTAGCCAAATCTATGATATAATAGGCGAGCGCTTCGGTTGGTGAGAGGAACGTCAAGGAACTGCACCAGGATCGGTGAGTTGATGACAGCCAGCTGAGAGAAGTGGCTGCTCGTCCAGTCAATCCTTCCTCTCGGGGGGTCGGCACAGACCGTATGTCCCCTGCAAGCAGCATCATTCAGAAGATCCTGAGGGGTATTCACATCACGGCAGTCTCGGAGGTCCATGGCGAAGTCATCCATCACACTCAGGATGCGCTCTTGTTTATCGAAACTTGCATACGGGTTGCGTGGTGTAGGACTGAGCTGACACTGCGATGGAATGCTCGTGAAGGGCAAGAGGAGGCATGGCGCACATCCCTGAGCGCGCACTTCACTGATTGTCGTTATCGTCGGCTGCTGGGCGAAGGCAGCCTCAAACGCTCGACAGCGGATCGTTTCGACAATCACGTTGCATCCGCCGGTTGCACTGGCTCGCTTGAGGCACAAGGCCATCGACGCAGTGGAACACTCGGCGGGTGTGATGTCAGTTCGATGACATGCAACCGTTAGGTACCTGGCATCGAACGCACACCAGTAGTCGCTCGAAGGACCGCTCTTGTAGTTCAGTTGTAGCGTTACCGTTGGTGCTCCAGAAACGGCTTGTGTACCGTCTGCATGCCGGGCCGGCGTGTCTGTGAGGTAACGGGTAGCGCAGTTGATGCTCGCAGAGTTGTGAATGAAATCCTGTGCCGCATACGCTTCGCAGTCCATCACCAGAAACTCTGGAGCGCCGGCCTCACACGCAGGATGGGTTGTCCCGGAGTAGGTCGGAGCCTGATAGCAGGTGTTGAACTCATTGCGGGGGATATATCCGGCTGCGCACGTCCATGTGCGGCGCTGAACGGCACGACACGTGGCTGAACCATCTCGATGCAGGCCTGCCGCGCACGTTATTGGATAGAGGAGCCGGCAGCCGTCCCCTCCGCTGTATGAGAGCACCGTATAGCCCGTCACGGCGGTGCAAGCCGCGTGGACGACCGGGTCGACGGAACGCAGGACCCTCTCTTCGCAGAACTCGGGGTATCTGTCCATGCCCGGGATGAGTGGATACTCGATCGCGTCGGTATAGAGCGCGTCCAGATCGGGGAACTCGGTCGCCAGCCCCGCAGGCGGGACTGACAGTCGCATGTACTGCCCGTTGACCAGCGGGCTCTCCGGACAGGCGGGCAGCTCCAGGATGCACTCGGGCGCGGTCAGAGAATCGGAATCGCCGGGTTGAGGACTCCAGAGCACCGGAGTAGCCGGGCAGTTGTTGGGAGTGCCGTCGATCACGGTTGTGGGCGGCGGGGGTTGAGCCGCGACGGCTTGGCCTCCAAGGTCTTCCAGGGGACCTGGCAGGAGTCCCGACTCCCAGGGCGACACGAGCGCCGCGATGGCAAGCACCGCGCCCAGCAGTGGCTTCACCATTCGTCGCGTCAGCCGGCGGGCGCGGTGAGTGGTCACAGCGGCCAGTCCTTGGGGCATTCGTCGGGGCCGTCGGGTGGGGGCGACTCGCAGATCGCGTCGGCGGTGAGGATCGCGCCCAGCGGCTCCCAGATCTGGCCCTCGTCTATCCAGGTCTGCACGTGGCCGTTCCATTCGACGGCCCAGGCTTCGAGCTCCCCGCAGTCGTCGGCGGGCCGGTGGGCGGCGTTGGACACCCGGTAGGAGATGTCGGCCACCTGGTCCTCGAGGCCTCGCGACACCGACAGCAGGTAAGCCTGGAGGCGGGTCGGCGACTGGGCGAGCTCGATCGTCTCCCCCTCGACTCCCATCACTGCGGGATAGCCGGGGGTGACGCAGGCCACCGCCACCGCGGCGGTGGGGCTCACCGCCAGGATCCACACCTCGTCCGGGTAGGCGGCCGGCTCCGAGCGCCGGGCTCCGGCGGCCAGGTAGGACGCGAGGACGGTCAGGTCATTGGTGCGGGCGGGGTCGACCATGGCGGTGGCTACGCACAGCTGGGCCAGCGGATTCGGGTCGGCCAGGGCACGGGAGAACTGGTGCTCGTAGCGCATCACCGTCAGCGCGGCCGCGGTGGCGAAGTCGCCCATCACCCCGATGTCGGCGCCCGCGGTCGGCTCGGCGATGCCGTCGAGCTCCCAGGCGGTGTCGCAGGCCTCGGGCGGGAAGGCCCAGTCGAAGTCGGAGGTCCACACGGGCAGGTGTTGGGCCCGCAGGCGGCCCAGGGCGGTGCTGGGCTCGGCGTCGGGGTCGAGGAACGGTAGCGGGCCTCCCTCGGAGGGCACCTGCACCACGGGGCGGTCGGCGCCCCGGTCCCCGGCCGGGTCGCCTTCGGACTGCGGGCTGCCGCCGGCTGCGGCCCCTCCGCCGATGTCCGAGCCCTCCCCGCACGCGGCCGCGGCCAGCACAACGACCACAGCCAGCGCGGCGCTCACGACGAGCATCACCGGCGCGCCTCGGCCGGACTGGCCGCCGTCTCCTTGCGCCGTGCCGGAGCGCTACTGGGCCTGGGCGCCGAAGCGGACCGCGGCCTCCATGGAGTCGAACCGGCGCAGCACGTCGCGCTCCACGGCCCTCACTGCGGGGTCGTCGGGATTGCGGGGCCGGGGCAGGTCGATCGGGATGTCGTCGAACACCACCCCGCCGGGGCGCAGCATCAGGATCCGATCGGCCAGCTCCACGGCCTCTGACACGTCGTGGGTCACGAACAGCGCCGTCTTGCGGGTGTGCAGCCACACCCGCTGCAGGTACTCGCGCAGTGACCGCCCGGTCAAGGCGTCCATGTGGCTGAAGGGCTCGTCCATCAACAGCAGGTCGGGGTTCACCAGGAAGGCCCGGGCGATGCCGACCCGCTGCTGCATCCCGGCCGACAGCTGCGACGGGTACAGGTGGGCCACCTCGTTGAGCCCCACCATGGTCAGGTAGAACTCGGCCTCGCGCCGCGAGCGGTCCGACTTGCGGTCCTGCACGTACAGCATGTTGTTCAACACGGTGCGCCACGGCAGCAGCCGGGGTTCCTGGAACACGTAGCCGACCTGGGCGGGCACGCCGTTGTGCACGGCCCGCACCGAGCCCGAGGTCGGCGTCTCCACGCCGGCCACGATGTTGAGCAGCGTGGTCTTGCCGCTGCCCGAGGGGCCCAGCACGGCGACGAACACGTTGCCGGTGACCGACATGTTCACCCCGCCGAGGGCCTGCACCCGGTGCGGGTAGGTGGCCGTCGGGGGGTAGATCTTGGTCAGGTTCTCTATCAGGACAGTTGCCATCTGGCCCTTCCTTGGTCTCTGCGTCTCGGTCTTTGCGTCTTGGTCTGCTCGGCGCCGGCGCCAGCGGGCGTCCTCACATTCCCCAGTCCTCGGCGAAGCTGAGCGTCGGCTTCTGGTTCCACTGGAACGCCCGGCGCTCCAAGCGCCGCAGCACGAGCCGGTCGAGCAGGGTGATCAGGATCACGAACAGGAACACCCAGCCCACGAAGCCCGGGTAGCGCAGGGCGTCGTACCAGAAGCGGGCCCGCCAGCCCACCCCGTCGGTGGCACCGAACCACTCGACGATGAGCAGGCTGTTCCATCCGGTGGTGAACGCCAGCCGGACGCCGGTGAGGGCGTTGGGAACGGTCCCGCCGAGCAGCAGGTCCACTATCCGGTTGCGGGGCGGCACCCTGTAGGCCTTGGACATCTCGACCAGCGCGGGGTCGATGTCGCGCACGCCGGAGCTGAGGTTGATGGCCACGAACGGGATGGCGGTCAGCACCACGGCCACGATCGGGGCGGTGGAGGTGAGGCCGAACCACAGCGATGCCAGGAACGCCCACACCACCGCAGGCAGCGCCAGCAGCACCAGGGTCGTGTCGTTGAGCAGGCCCCGGACCCATCTCGAGGCGCCGATCAGCAGGCCCAAGACCGCTCCGGCCGGGATCCCGATGAGCAGGCCTATGGCGTAGCGCTGAAGGCTGAGGCCCAGCGGTCCCCAGAACTCGCCGAGGAGCATGCCGCCGTGGGAGCCGCCGGTGATCTCAGTCCACATGAACGACACCACGTTCTCGATGCTGGGCACCCGGTCGCTGACGACGTTGAGGTACTGCCAGACGGCCAGCAGGATCAGGAAGGCGATGAGTTGCACCACCCACGGCCGGCGCAGCGCCCGGAGGGGCGCGGAGTAGCTGCGGTCATCGGCGGGGCGGAGGTCTCCGGTCGGGAGCGTGGCGATCTCCTGGAACCCGCTGGCGAACGTGGTGGGGTCGTTCGGCCTCGGTGGGGCGGGGGCTCGGTGGGCTACGTCAGTCATGTGTCATTGGGCCTCGTCGTCGGTGGCCTCTCGGGCTACGTCGGTCATGGGTCACTCGTTCTCGTTGTCGGCGGGCGCTACGCGGTGCGTCCCTGGAGTCGGCGTTCGATCTGGCGGAACACGAGGTTCTCGAAGATGAGCATCACGGCGATGAACAGCACTGTCCAGGCGATCATGCCGCGCACGTCGTAGCTCTCGAAGCTGCGCCGTATCTGGAAGCCCACCCCCTC
>VYCM01000115.1 GCA_009843915.1 Acidimicrobiaceae bacterium
TCATCTCGTGGATCGTGATCCTGTTCACCGGCAAGCTGCCCGCCGGCCTCGCCGGCTTTCAAGCCATGTATCTGCGCTACAGCACCGTCGTCTGGGCCTACGCCTACTTCCTTATCGACCAGTACCCGCCCTTCGACTTCGACACCTCGCCGGCCGACGCCGGACGCTCGCAGACGTCGGTGAGCTTCTCGCCCGCGCTCGAGGGCCGCAACCGGCTCACGGTGCTGCTACGGCCCATCACCGTCATCCCCGCCTACATCTTCAACCTGATCATCGTCGTCATCGCCACGGTCTGCATCATCCTCGGCTTCTTCGCGGTGCTGTTCACCGGCCGCTGGCCCGACGGCCTGCGCCGGTTCGTGGTCGGCTCGCATCTCGTCAGCCTCCGCTACTTCACCTACGGGCTGCTGCTCACCGACGAGTACCCGCCGTTCTCGATGGACTGACCCGGCGGGGGCGGGATCCATGCATGACGTTGTCGTCGTTGGCGGTGGGATCGCCGGGCTGACCGCTGCCCGCGACCTGGCCCAGAGCGGCCACTCGGTGCTGGTGCTGGAGGCCAGGGACCGGCTCGGCGGGCGCACCTGGTACAAGCAGTTCGGCGACACCGGCCGCCGCACCGAGATGGGCGGCACGTGGTTCGATGAACCCACCCAGCTCAACATCGCCCGCGAGATCCAGCGCTACTCCCTGCCCACCGTCCTCAGCCCCGCCGGCCAGGAGTTCCGGGTGTCGCTCTGCGGCCGCAGCCTCCCCCGCCCCGACCAGCCCGTGCCCCGTGAGTTCCGTCCCGACCTCGACAAGGCCCTCGACCACATCATCGAGCAGTCCCGCCGGGTCACGTTCGGCGCCGACCTCGACAACCCGGATCTGCACGACCTCGATATCTCCTTCGCGGAGTTCATCGGGCCGTACACGGACCAGCCGTTCGTCGCCGAGTACCTCACGATGTGGTCGGCCTTCGCGTTCGGCTGCCACCCCTCGGAGAACTCGGCGCTGCAGGTCCTGATCTGGGTGGCGGGCTACGACAACGCCGTCTGGACGCTCGACGACGCCCCCGCCACCAAGTTCGCCAAGGGAACGGCCAGCCTCGTCGATGCCCTAGCCGACGACAGTGGCGCCGACATCGAACTCTCCGCGCCGGTCGCCTCGATCACCGACGCCGGCAACCACATCGAGGTCTCAACCGTCGGCGGCGATACCCACACCGCCCGCTTCGCGGTGCTGGCCGCCCCCGTCAACACCTGGCAGGACATCGATCTGCCCATCGGGGCCGACTCGCTCAAGGCGCAGTTCGCCCGCGAGGGGCTGGCCGGCCACGCCCTCAAGCTCCACGCCCTGGTCGACAACGTCCCCGAATTCCTGATGGCCTCAGGCTGGGGCGGACCGCTGTGCTGGACCTCCGAGCAAGCCAACTTCGACGGAGGAAGGCTGCTGGTGGGCATCGGCGAGGACGACTCGGCCATCGACGCAACCGACCCCGCCCAAGTGCAGCAGGCCCTCCGCCAGTTCGCCCCCGAGGCCACCGTGAGGATCTGCCACGGCCACAACTGGTCCGCCGACCCGTACGCCAAGGGAACCTGGACGACCTACCGCCCGGGGCAGCTGTCGCGCTACTACTCCGACTTCGCGGTCCCCCACGGCCGGCTCTACTTCGCCGGCTCGGACCTAGCCCGGGGCTGGGCCGGGTTCATGGACGGCGCCATCGAGAGCGGCACCGACACCGCGGCCGCGCTCGGCCAGCGCCTCCGCGACGACGCCTAGAGGCCCACCCGCTCAAACCCTCGCCACGCAGGCTCGATACGGGGGCTCCCATGGCTGACATGACGGTGTTCGTGGCCCGCACGGTGCGAACCATGGAGCCGTCGCTGCCGGTGGCGGAGGCGGTGGCCGTCCGCGACGGCCGGATCGTGGAGGTCGGCACCCTCGACACGATGCGGCCGTGGCTGGAGTCGCACAGCCACGAGATCGACGACACGTTCAAGGACCACTGCATCATGCCAGGGTTCATCGATCCCCATCTGCACCCCTCCATGGCCGCCATCCTGCTGCCGATGCACTTCACCACCGCCGTCGGATGGGACCTCCCGTGGGAGGACATCGGACCGGTGCGAGACAGCGAGCAGTTCCACGCCCGCATGGAGAGCCTCGACGCCGCCCTGGCGCCCGGCGATCCGCTGTTCACCTTCGGCCACCACCCCATCTGGCACGGACCCATCGACCGCAGCGCCCTCAACCAGATATCGACGACCCGGCCGATCGTGGCGTGGCACCGCGGCTACCACTCGATCACGGTGAACGACGCCTGCCTGCGGTGGATGGACCTCGACACCGCGGCCGCCGGCCGCCACCCCCAGGTCGACCTCGACGCGGGCAAATTCTTCGAGACCGGCCTCAGCGTCGCGCTGCGCCACCTGCGGGGCTACCTCCTGGAGACCGAGCGGTTCCGGGCCGGGCTCGACCGGATGCGCCAGGTCATCCACCACGGCGGCCACACCACCATCGGCGACGCCGCCCTCGGCTTCTACGGGTTCGAGCAGGAGTGGGACCACCTGCAGGCGGTGATGGAACAGCCTGACACGCCGTTCCGGATCCAGCTCATGCCCTTCGCCATGGGCCCGGAGGGCGACGAGCGGACGGACGACGAGTTCGTCGAGCGGGTCCTGTCCTACCCGTCACGCAACACCCATCGCCTGCGGTTCAGCGACCACGCCAAGATGTTCGCCGACGGCGGGTTCTTCGCCGAGCTGCTGATGCTTAAGCCGCCCGGCCATCTCGACGGCCGCCACGGCGAGTGGATGACGCCCCCGGAGAGGTTCGAGGCCGTCGCCCGGGCACTGTGGAACGCCGGGCTGAGGATCCATGTGCACACCAGCGGCGACCTCGGTGTCGAGCTGGCCCTGTCCACCCTCGAGAAGCTCCAATGGGAGCACCCCCGCTTCGACCACCGGTTCACCTTCGAGCACTTCGGCATCTCCAGCGCTCAGCAGGTCGACCGCATGGCCGCGGTGGGAGCGGTGGCCTCGGTCAACGCCTACTACGTCTATGAGCTCGCAGAGGCGTTCGCGGCCCGCGCCGTCGGGTACGAGCGGGCGTCGCAGATCTCGAGGCTCGGGTCGCTGGAGAGGGCCGGAGTGCGCTTCGCAGTGCATTCGGACTTCCCGATGGCCCCGGCCAAGCCCCTCAACAACGCCTGGGTGGCTGCCAACCGGCTCACCGAGTCCGGCGCGGTGATGGGAGCCACTGAGCGGGCGTCGCTGGAGGCGGCAATCAAGGCCATCACCACCAACGCCGCCTACGTCCTCGGGCTGGAGGAGGAGATCGGGTCGCTGCGCTGGGGCAAGCGAGCCGACTTCACCGTCCTCGAAGCCGACCCCTACGAAGTCGGCGCCGAAGCACTGCGGGACATCGCCATATGGGGAACCGTCTTCGAAGGCCACAAGTTCCCGATCCGAGACGGCTAACGATGGGCGCCCACGCATCGAAGGGCCTCGTGCCGGTGACCGTGATCGCCGGCTACCTCGGCGCGGGCAAGACGACGTTGATCAACGAGTTGCTGGCCCACGACCATGGCCGGCGCTTGGCTGTGCTGGTCAACGACTTCGGCGCGGTCAACATCGACGCGGTCCTCATCGCCGACCACGACGGTCAGACGATCAGCCTCAAGAACGGATGCGTCTGCTGCTCGATCGCCGACGAGCTCGGCGACGCCCTCGACCGGGTGCTCGCCCTGGAGCCGGCCCCCGACCAGATCGTGATCGAGGCCAGCGGCGTCGCCGACCCGGCCAACGTGGCCGCCTACGGCCAGGGCTGGCCCGGCTGCCGCCTCGATGCGGTAGTCGTGCTGGCCGACGCCGAGACGGTCCAGGCCAAGTCGCGCGACCAGTTCGTGGGCGAGCTAGTAGTCCGCCAGCTACGCCGAGCCGACATAGTCATGGCCACCAAGTGCGACCTCGTCACCGAGGCCGAGCGGGAAGCCGCGCTGGCCTGGCTCGCCGAGACGGCCGCCGGCGCACCGATCCTCACCCGCCGCGCCGGTCAGCTGGAACCCGAACTGCTGCTGGAGACCGCTCAACCCATCGAAAGGCCCTCGCCGCAGCAACCCCACCCTGGCAACGGCCCGGCCGAGCCAGCCTTCGACTCAGCCGTCGTCGAGGTCAACGGCACCCTCGACCGAGACCGGGTCGAGGCCGCGCTGCGGGACTGGCCCGACTCCGTCCTGCGGGTCAAGGGAACCCTCCGGTTCAACGGCGCCGTCGGCGGGCTCCACATCGTCCAGAGAGTCGGACGGCGCTGGAGCATCGAACCGGCCCCCGACGGCTTCAACTCAAGCCACACCGGCAAACTCGTAGTGATCGGCCTGCCCGGCACCCTCCATCGCCGCTACTTGGCCTCCTCACTTCTCAACTGACACTCACGGCTCTTCGATGAGCCAGCATGCGGCCGAGTCCTCGCCGCCCCCTATGGTGACGTTCGGCCGTCCCCGCCCGAGCGGGAGGCAGGCAACACAACCGATGGAAGGCAGGTCTCGAGGTGGCTGAGCGCACCAGCGTCGATACGCGGGAGCAGATTCTCAGGGTGTCGTCGCGCCTGTTCACCGAACGGGGATACCGGGCCACCTCCACCCGCGACATCGCCGACGGCGTCGGGATACGTCAACCATCGCTGTTCCACCACTTCTCGTCGAAGGCCGAGATCATGGCCGATTTGCAGCGGGTCGAGTTCGAGCCCGCGGTGCGGATCCTGGACGCCGCCCGGAGCCTGCCCGGCTCAGCGTCGGCCCGCCTGTTCTGTGCCCTCTTCCTGGACTTTCGCCGGCTGCTCCTGTTGCCGTACGACTTGGGCGCCACCACCACGGCCGAGGTGCTCAACGAGCCTGCCCTGGCCGATCAGCGGCTCGTCTGGGACCGCCTCCTCGCCGCCCAGGGCACGCTGATCACAGACGGCATTGCTGACGGCGAGCTGCTCGACCTCGATGCCGACTTCGCCAACCGCGCCGTGGCCTGGCTGATCGAGGGCGCCTACATCGACGCCAGCCGGCGCGAGGACATAGATCCCACAGAGTTCGCCGACCAGGTCGCGTCCTTCTCGCTCAGGGCCCTGCTCGTCGACGACGCCCGCTGCGACCGGGTGCGGACCGAGGCGCTCGGCCTAGTCGAGGAACTGGAGGCCGCGGCCCACCTGTCGTCGGAGATGTGCCCAAGCCCGCCTCGGGCAGACAATCAGCGGTGACCGGCCGCCTCCAGCATGGGAACTGACCTGACCGGCGGGTTGAGCGAAGAGCTGGACTACGTCTTCGCGACGCGGCCCGACGAACCGGAGATGCGCGAGTCGGTCAACGTATGGCTGTGGGACAAGGGCGATCGGATCGGCATTCCCCGGATCGGGATCGAGGCGGTGGCCGAGCGGTGGCACGCCCACGACGTGCAGGTGAACATCGCCAGCGGCGACGGACGGGTGTTCAACCGGTACGGCACGGGCGACGCCCACGATCCGCTCAACGCTCAGGGCCGGCCGGCCACGCTGGGCGCGGGCCCGCTCTCGTTCGAGTGTGTCGAGCCGTTCCGGCACTGGCGTATGCGCTTCTACGGCCGAGTGCACGAGTGGACCTGCGACGAGCAGATCGCCGGCGGCCAGCCGCCGTCGGAGCCGTCGGTGCGGGTGCAGATCGACGTAGACCTGCACTCTGCGGTGCCGCCGTGGGTCAACGGCGGGCTCCTGCCCGAGGTCAAGCGGGTACTCGAGGAGCAGGACGAGGGGGCGCTCATCGGCGGCCCCCGGTTCGAGCAGCTCGCCCGCGCCCGGGGCACGGTCGTGATCGGCGATGTCGAGCACCGCATCGACGGCGGCGCCCTGCGCATCCGCCGCCGGGGCGTCCGCCGGCTCGGGACGTTCCGGGGCCACGCCTGGCAGTCGGCTCTGTTCGGCAGTGGCCGTGCGTTCGGCTACCTCGTGTTCCCGCCGCGTGACGACGGCCTCCCCACCTACAACGAGGGCTTCATCTTCACCGGCGACGGCGAACTCATCCCTGCCTGGGTGGTCGACGCCCCCTGGCTCAAACACCTCCAGCATCACGGCGACGACGCCACGGTGGTGATCGAGTCCGAGCAAGGCACCACCACGATCGAGGCCGAGACCGTCATGTCGACGTTCATGGTGATGGGAGGCGTCGGACCGGGCACCGAGGGATACCCGGTGCTCCAGCAGGCCGTGACCCGCTTCCGCTGGGACGGCGAAGAGGCCAACGGGATGATGGAGCGGTCGGTACCCGGGAACCTCATCGAGCCATGAGCCGAACCGGTGCCGCACCGCCGACGGTGGCTTCGAGGATCGACGACCTCATCGGCGAGGCCAGGGCTCAGACAGGGCTCGATAACTTCGGCGGCGACACCTGGCGAGAGGGCCTCGAGGTGCTGATCCGCTCAGCGACGACCGAGGCAACGCTGAGCGACATGGGAGAGCACGGGTTCAACCGTGCGGTGCTTCGAGCCCTCACCAACCGCCTGAAGGTGGAGGACTGGTACCGGCGCCACCCCGAGATCGACGAGCAGACCGTCGAGATCGAGTTCGTGGGGGTCGGCCTGCCCCGCACGGGCTCGACCGCGCTGTCGCACCTGCTGGGCGAGGACCCGGCCTTCCGCAATCTGCGCACCTGGGAGGAGGGCGACCCGTGCCCGCCGCCGGGCGTGGACGCGGCCGCCGACCAGGCCCGCATCGACGCCACCCAGATGGTGCTGGAGATGGCCCATGGCCATATGGCGGCCCGGCTGCGCTCGATGCTGCCGCAGTCGGCCACCGGCCCGATGGAGGACCACAACCTCATGGCCATGGAGTTCAAGGCCCAGTTCTTCCTGGTCATGGGCCACATGCCCACATACGGCCACTGGTTCGCCCACTGCGACATGGAGCCGACCTACCGGTACGCCGAGCGCGTCCT
>VYCM01000065.1 GCA_009843915.1 Acidimicrobiaceae bacterium
CGCCGCCCTCGCCCGGGTCCCCGTCATCGATGACGGCCCGGTCGGGCTCGTCCTCGGGCTCCGGGTTGCCGGTACCGTCGATGTGGCCGGTGAGGTCGAGGCTGTTCTTGTAGATGAACGTCGGAGTCTCGCGGGCCACGGCCATGTGGCCGGCCACGGCGCGCCGAAACGTGTGCTGGACCTCCCAGCACAGATCCTTCTCGGCGTGGTGGACCCAGATGAGCAGCTCCTCCTGAGTCCCCTTGGCCACCCGGGTACCGTCGGGGGACGCGTAGCCGGGATAGGGCTGGAAGTCGTCGCCGGTCTCGATGCCCAGATCGGCAGCCAGGGTCGGGCCCAGCAGGACGCCGAGACTCACGCCCTGGGCCTCGGCATCGGCCCGGCAGTCGCCCAGCGCCCGGCGGATGACGCCGAGGTCCGCGCCGTCGACGCGGCTCATGTGCGTGTACCACTGGTACTTCTGCAAATCGGTGAGAATCGCCGCCTGCGGTGTTGCCATCGCTAGTCCTCTCAAGTGGTTGGGGGCCGGCCGGCGGCCGGCGTTGACATCGGCGCTAGAACCCTAGACGAACGGTGCGGCAGTGGTGCACGCTGGGAAGCGGGATTATTGCCGGGGTCAGCCGTCGCGCAGCTCGCGGCGCAGGATCTTGCCGGATGCGCTCTTGGGGATGGCCTCCAGCACCTCCAGGGCCCGCACCTGCTTGTAGGTGGCCAGATGCTCGGCGACGTGGGCCTGAAGGTCGTCGAGGGTCAGCGCGCCGGCGCCGGGCGCCAGCGTTATGAAGGCCTTGGGCAGCTCGCCCGCCTCCTCGTCGGGAATGCCGATCACCGCCGCGTCGGCAACCGCCGGATGGGTGATCAGCACAGCCTCCAGCTCCGCGGGGGGCACCTGGAAGCCCTTGTACTTGATCAGCTCCTTGATGCGGTCGACTATCGACACGTGATCCTCCCCGTCGACGATGGCCACGTCGCCGGTGTGGAGCCAGCCGTCGGCGTCCAGGGTCTCGGCGGTGGCTTCGGGGCTGTTCAGATAGCCCTTCATCACCTGCGGCCCGCGCACGAGGAGCTCGCCGCGCCCGCCCACGTCCAGGTCGTCGCCCGATTCGGGGTCGACGATGCGGATCTCGGTGTTGGAGATGGTCACGCCGCTGGTGCCCGGCCGGAACTGTCCCTCGGGCGTGCAGTGGCTCACCGGGCTCAGCTCCGTCATTCCGTAGCCCTGGACCACCTCGCAGCCCACCCGGGCTGCCGCGGCGGCGGCCAAGTCGGCGCCCAGCGGTGCCGCCCCGGAGAAGATCTGCTTGATCGACGACAGGTCGAAGTCGTCCACCGCGGGGTGCTTGGCCAGCCCCAGCACCATGGGCGGCACCGCGAAGAACCGTGTGATCCGCTGCTCCTGCACCAACTCCAAGGCTCTCACCATGTCGAAGCGGGGCATGGTGACAACCCGCACGCCGAACGCGAGCAGCATGTTCATGAGCACCTGCATGCCGTAGATATGGAAGAACGGCAGCACGGCCAGGGCCACCTCGCCCTCGGATGGCACGAATGTGTACTCCATCTGGGCGATGTTGGCGACCAGGTTGCGGTGGGTGAGCATCACACCCTTGGGCAGACCGGTCGTGCCCGAGGAGTAGGGCAGCACGACGACATGCTCGGCGTAGTCCACCGGCACCTGGTCGATGGGCGGCCCGAACAGCGAGGCCAGCGGTATGGCCCCTTCCGCTTCTCCCATGACCACGATCTGCTCCACGCCAGTGCCCTCCGCGGCGGTTCGGGCCGTCTCCAGGAACATCGGGATCGTTACGAGCCATGACGCTCCCGCGTCGGTGAGCTGATGGCGCACCTCCTCGGGGCCGTACGTCGGGTTGATGGTCGTGACGGTGCCGCCGGCCAGGGCGATGCCGTGGAAGACGATGGCGTACTCGGGGACGTTGGGAGCGAGGATGGCGACGGTCGTGCCGGGCCCCACGCCCCGGGAGCTGAGCCCGCCGCCGAGGCTGCGCACGGCGGCGTGAAGCTCCGAGAACGTGTACGACGACGAGGCTCCGTCGGTGATGGCCACCTCGTCGGCGTGGTCCGCGGCCGACGCGAACACGCACTCGGTGATCGACTGGTCGGGTATGTCCACGTCAGGCAAGGGGCTGGTGTGGATGATGGTGCTCACAATCACCTCTCGTGGTCCGTGATCTTCAAGCGGAGACTATCCCTGCCCGGAACTCGACAGCGGCGGCGGGGTATTGGCAGCACCGAGTGCCGGTTTGGGACTCGCGGGCGGCCAGTTCGGCTGGCTGCGCTAGGCTTCATGCTTCGTGCGCCTGGGACTGCTCCGCGAATCAGCGCCTTCCGAGCGACGCGTGGCTCTCGTTCCCGACGGGGTCGGGACACTCACCGGGCACGGTTGCGACCTGCTGGTCGAGCGCGGGGCAGGTTCTGGTGCCGGGATCGACGACGCCGCCTACCAGGACGCAGGCGCCTCTGTAGTCGACTATGACGAGGTCTGCACGGCTGACTTGGTCGTCTCCGTGCGCGATCTGGCTGACAGGGACGCCGCGGGCTCTCCCCCGAACTTCGTCGGGGTGTTCGACCCGCTCTGGGTGCCTCAGAAGGCGCAGCGCCATGCCGATGAGGGCAGGTGCGCCTTCTCCCTCGATCTCGTTCCCCGCATCACCCGGGCGCAGACCATGGACGTGCTGTCCTCGATGGGCACGATCGCCGGCTACGAGGCTGTGCTCCTGGCTGCGAGCCGGCTGCCGCAGATGTTCCCCCTGATGATGACCGCGGCCGGGACGCTCGCCCCGGCGCGGGTGCTGGTGCTGGGCGCGGGCGTAGCCGGTCTCCAGGCCATCGCCACCGCCCGGCGCCTCGGCGCCGTGGTCGAGGGGTACGACGTGCGGCCGGCCGCGGTCGAGCAGATCCGCTCGATGGGCGCCCGGGCCGTGGAACTGGACCTCTCCGAGCCGGGAGCCGACGCGGCGAGTGTGGAGGACTCGGGCGGCTACGCCCGGGCTCAGAGCGAAGATGTCGCCGGCAGGCAGCAGGAGTTGCTGGCCCCCTATGTCGCCGCGTCCGATGTCGTCATCACCACCGCGGCCATCCCCGGGAGGGCGTCGCCGCTGCTGCTCACCGCCGAGATGGTCGACGCCATGGCCCTCGGCTCGGTCGTCATCGATCTGGCCTCCGAGCGAGGCGGCAACTGCGCCGCGTCGCAGTCCGATGTCGAGGTCGAGCGGGGCGGTGTGACCGTCCTCGCTCCCACCGACCTGGTGTCGCGGTGCGCCCGCCACGCCAGCCAGATGTTCTCCCGCAATCTCGTGGCGTTCCTGCGTCACCTCGCCCCTGATGGGGAGATCGATCTCCGCGACGACGAGATCCTGGAGGCCATGCTGGTGACGCGAGACGGCGCGGTGGTGCATCCAGGCGTCGCCGAGGCGCTCGGCGGGTCGGAAGCGACCGGGGAGGGCTAGTCCGATGGACCTGCTGATCGCAGTGACCCTCTTCGTGCTGGCCGTGTTCCTCGGCATCGAATTGATCACCAAGGTGCCGCCCACCCTTCACACCCCGCTGATGTCGGGGTCCAACGCAATCTCCGGCATCACCATCGTCGGCGCGCTGGTGGCGGCCGGCGCCGACCACAGCACCTTCACTGCGGTTCTCGGCTTCGCGGCCGTCACCCTGGCGATGATCAACGTGGTGGGAGGCTTCCTGGTCACCCACCGGATGCTGGGGATGTTCGGCCCCAAGCGCCGCCGGGACACGTCCGCCCAGGACTCGAAGGCATCGGCAGCCGAGGGCGCCGGAGACCGGTGATGGACGACTGGTTCCCGATGGACGGCGGCTCGTGATGGACGACTGGACCACGCTGGGCTACCTCGCCTCGGCGGTGCTCTTCATCCTCGGCCTCAAGCGTCTCAGCCGGCCCCGGACGGCGGTGAGGGGAAACCAATTCGGCGCGACCGGGATGCTCATCGCGATCGTCGTCACCCTCACCGACAACGCCATCCTGGGCTTCGAGTGGATCATCGCCGGCCTGGTGCTGGGAACGGCCGTGGGAGCGGTGCTGGCCGTGCGGGTGCAGATGACGGCCATGCCCGAACTGGTGGCGCTGTTCAACGGCTTCGGCGGCGGCGCCTCGGTGCTGGTCGCGGCCGCGTCGTACATCGAGGCGGCCGACCTGGCCACCGACACTCCCCGGCTGTCGGCCGCGGCCGGGCTGGCCGCGCTGATCGGCGCGGTCACCTTCACCGGCAGCCTGATCGCCTTCGGGAAGCTGCGGGAGTCGCTGAAGTGGTCCGGATTCAAGGGGATGCAGGTCGTGAGCGTGGTCGGCGTGGCGGCCGCCGTCGTCTTCGGAGTGCTGATGGTCGCCGATGCCGGCAATGCACTGTGGATCTGGCTGATGGTGGCGGTGGCGGCCGTGCTCGGCGTGCTGGTGGTGTCGCCCATCGGCGGCGCCGACATGCCGGTGGTGATCGCGCTGTTGAACTCGCTGTCGGGCATGGCCGCGGTGGCCGCCGGGTTCGTGCTCGACAACTCGCTGCTGATTATCGCGGGCTCGCTGGTCGGGGCGAGCGGCCTGATCCTGACCCAGATCATGTGCGTCGCCATGAACCGGTCCCTGCTGGCGGTGATGTTCAGCCCGGCCCCCTCGGGCGCGGGAGGTCCAAGTGCCGACGACGTGTACGCGGGCAAGGTTCGCTCCACGTCGGCCGACGATGTGGCCATGCTGCTCGAGGCGGCCGAGCGGGTGGCCATCGTGCCCGGTTACGGGCTGGCCGTGGCCCAGGCCCAGCACGCCGTGCGTGATCTGGCCCGGCGCCTGGAGGACCGCGGCACCCAGGTGGTGTTCGGCATCCATCCGGTGGCCGGCCGGATGCCCGGCCACATGAACGTCTTGCTGGCGGAGGCTGAGATCGGCTACGAGCAGCTGGTGGAGATGGATGACATCAACCCCACCTTCGAGCAGACCGATGTGACCATCGTTCTGGGCGCCAACGACGTGGTGAACCCGATCGCCCGCACCGACCCGTCCAGCCCCATCGCGGGAATGCCGATCCTCGACGTGGACAAGAGCGGCGTGGTGGTGGTCATCAAGCGCAGCCTCAGCCCCGGCTTCGCGGGGATCCCCAACCCGCTGTTCGCGGCGGACAACTCGATGATGCTCTTCGGCGACGGGCGCGAGGCCGTGGTCGGCATCACCAAGGCCCTCCAGCAGATCTGACCGCCCCAGGGGCGGGAACCTAAGGCAGGGCGGGGATGGCCTGCATCGACTGGGCCAGGGCCTCGGCCGAGAGGTCGAGGTCGGCCATGGACCCGGAGATGTAGTCCTCGTAGGCGGCCAGGTCGAGGTGGCCGTGTCCGCACAGCGCGGTGAGGATCGTCTTGGACTCGCCGGACTCCTTGCACGCCAGCGCCTCGCGGATGGCGGCGGCCAGGGCGTGGGTCGGCTCGGGCGCGGGCACGATCCCCTCGGTGCGGGCGAACTGCAGCGCAGCCGCGAAGCACTCCATCTGGCCGATGGCCACCGCCTCAGTGAGACCCAGCTCGTACACGTGGGAGATGAGCGGCGACATGCCGTGGTAGCGCAACCCGCCGGCGTGGATCGGCTCGGGGATGAACGCGGATCCCAGCGTGTGCATCTTCAGCAGCGGCGTGGTGCAGGCGGTGTCGCCGAAGTCGTAGCGGTACTCGCCCCGGGTGAGCGACGGGCAGGCGGCCGGCTCCACGCAGCGGATTGTTGGCGACATGTTCCCGGCCAACTTCTCCCGCAGGAACGGCATCGACAGGCCGCCGAAGTTCGACCCTCCGCCGGTGCAGCCCACCAGCACATCGGGGGTCTCCCCCACCATGGCCAACTGGCGCAAGGCCTCCTCGCCGATGATGGTCTGGTGCAGGATCACGTGGTTGAGCACGCTTCCCAGCGAGTAGCGGATCGCAGGGTCGGCGGCCGCCACCGAGATCGCCTCGGAGATGGCGATGCCCAGCGAGCCTGGATGGTCGGGGTCGTCCGCCAGCAGGCTGCGGCCGTAGTCGGTGACGGGTGACGGGCTGGGGTGCACGGTAGCCCCCCACACCTCCATCATCGTCTTGCGGTAGGGCTTCTGGCGGTACGAGGCGGCCACCTGCCACACCTCGCACTCCATGCCGTACTGGGCGCAGGCGAAGGCCAGGGCGCTGCCCCACTGTCCCGCGCCGGTCTCGGTGGTGAGCTTGGTAACGCCCTCGGAGTGGTTGTAGAAGGCTTGGGCGACCGCGGTGTTGGGCTTGTGGGACCCGGCCGGGCTGACGCCCTCGTACTTGTAGAAGATCTTGGCCGGCGTGTCGAGGGCCTGCTCCAGGCGGCGGGCCCTGAACAGCGGGCTCGGGCGCCACAGGCGCAGCACGTCGATCACCCCTCCGGGAATGTCGATGTGGGAGTCCCCGCTGACCTCCTGCAGGATCAAGCCCATCGGGAACAGCGGGGCCAGGTCGTCGGGCCCGGCCGGCTCTAGCGTGCCCGGGTGCAGCGGCGGGGGCGGCGGCGCGGGCAAATCCGGAATCACGTTGTACCACTGGGTCGGCATCTCCGATTCCGGGAGATTCACGCGGTAGTAGTCGTCGGCCATCGCCAAGGTCCTTTCTCCTGCGGCGTTGAGAGTGGGGCGCCGACACTAGCGCCGGGGCGTCAGGCTGCGCAGACGATCTCGAAGTACTCGGTGATCTCGCGGAAGGTGACCACTCCCAGGGCGCGGCTCGTTTCGCTGATCAGCACCAGGTAGCGGTGGCCGAGGTCGGCCATGACGCGAAGCGCATCGCTGATGGACGCGCCGGGGGTGGCCGCGGCGA
>VYCM01000108.1 GCA_009843915.1 Acidimicrobiaceae bacterium
CAGCCCCCGTGACAACTACATTCGCTACGCCCACGCCCGCAATCTAGGTACTCGCCGCCACCAACCACGAACTAAGGAGCAGCACGACCGAATGACCGCGATCGACGTCAGCCCCTCCGATCTGGCCGCTGCCCGCGAGCCGATCGAAACCGCGTCCACGCTGCCCCCGGCGTTCTACACCGACCAGGCCGTCTACGACGAGATCGTCGACCGGGTCTTCCGGCACTCATGGCTGCCGGTCGCTCACATCTCGCAACTGACCACACCCGGCGACTACGTGGCGCTGGAGATGGCCGGCGAGCCGATCGTCGCCACGGTCGACCGCGACGGTGAGCTGCACGTGCTGTCGAACGTGTGCCGGCACCGGTGGGCGAGCATCGCGGAGGGCCGCGGTTCGGCCCCGGCGCTGCAGTGCCCCTACCACCTGTGGACCTACGGCCTCGACGGGCGCCTGTCGGGCGCACCCCGCATGGACAGGGTCGACTTCGACAAGTCCGACTGCCGGCTCCCGGAGTACCGCCACGAAGTCTGGAACGGGTTCGTGCTCATGACGTTCGACCCCAGCATCGAACCGCTCGCTCCCCAGGTCGCAGGCCTCGATGCCTTGGTATCCGGCTGGCGGCTCGACGAGCTCGTCGTCTCGGCCACGCTCTCCGAGACCGCCGACTGGAGCTGGAACGCGATGGTCGACAACTGGGCCGAGAACTACCACGTCGCCAGCGTGCATCCCGACTCGCTGGAGCAGATGACGCCGGCGTCACTGACCGAGCCCCTCGACAATGGCGGCGAGCCCTGGTGCTACGCACGCATCGGCAACACCCTGGAGTACCAGGCCACCATCGACCGGCCCATCTCGACGCTCGACACCGATCAGACCACATACTCGGCAGCCGGCGTGGTCTTCCCGCTGCTGTGCTTCTTCACGTTCCCCGACATGGCCGCGTGGTTGCACGTGAGGCCGACCCGGCGGGTCGACGAACTCGACATCGAGCTGTTCCTGCTGGTGGAGCGCGAGTTGGCCGAGTCCGAGTACATCGAGCAGATCCGGGAGGCTCAACTCGAGCTGGGGCGATCGGTTTGGGAGCAGGACGCTGAGATGTGCCGCCGGTCCTATGCCGGCCTCAGGTCAGCGTCGGCCCGCCCGGCCCGGCTGTCGCATCTCGAGCTATCGGTGTGGCAGACCCAGAACTGGCTGCTGGACGCGCTAGGCATGCCGTGAGGAAGGCACAGTGACTCGCACCGTGTAGCAGCCGCCGTCAAGTCGGGACGGCGTCCGGGCCGCTCAGAGCTGGTCGAACAGGGTGAGGTGCTCGACTAGGCCCTCGTCGAAGCTGGCCATCCAGCGGGCTGCGGCGTGGACCCTCGAGAACAGCCACTGGCCATCGACCCGGCGGTACTCCTCGGTGTAGGTGCCCGAGGCCCACAGCATCTGTTCGGCGCCGTCGATGAGCTGGACCGACAGCAGCAGCGCCTGCCAGCGTCCCGAGGCGGTGTCGCCGTCGACTTCGATGAGCGGGGTCACCGCGTAGTGGCGCGACCAGATGCAAGTGCGGGAGTACTCCTCGTTCCACTCGATGATGGCGTCGCGGCCCACCAGATGGTCGATGGGCTCCTCGATGAACACCGCATCGTCGGTGAACAACTCTGGGAAGCGGTGGTGTTGGTCGGGGTCGTCGCAGTACCAGCAGTAGCGGGCCTTGAGCGCCTTGATGGCCTCGATGTCCACCAGTCGCTTAAGGCTCGGATCCATAGCGTGATCACTCCCGGTCACTCGATGAAGCCCTGACCCTCGCGGATTGGCTCGCCGATGGCGGCCTCGATCAGATCGGCGCTCAGGCCGGCGCCAAGCCCGCCGTCGACCCAGAGCGCGTGCCCGTTGACCATGGCGGCGTCGTCGGAGGCCAAGAAGTGGACAGCTGCGGCGACATCGGCCGGCATAGCCGACCGGTGGTTGTCCTGATGCGCCAGCGCCATGGCCCGCTTGGCCCAGTGGTCGGCGGCACCGTCCACCATGGGCGTCTCCACGTTGGTAGGGCAGACGCAGTTGACCCGGATCCCGGAGGGCCCCAGTTCGATCGCCGTGTGCCGGGTGAACCCCACCACCCCCCACTTGGAGGCGCCATAGGCACTGATGCCCGGGAAGCCCACCACCCCCGCCATCGAGGCGGTATTCACGATGGAGCCGCCCCTCGCCATGGCCCGCGCCGCGTGCTTGGTGCCGTGGATCACACCGATCAGGTTGACCTCCAGCACCCGGCGGGTCTCCTCCATGCCGTCCGCGAGGACTCCCTTGCCCGGGCCGAGTACCCCGGCGTTGTTGACCATGACGTCGATGCGCCCGAGCTCGCGGACCGACGACGCCACCAGGGCCTGCACCGAAGCCTCGTCGGTCACGTCGACCTCGAAGAAGTAGCCGCCGAGCCCGGTCGCCTCTGCGGAGGCGTCGGCAAGGTCGGCTAAGACCACTCTGGCGCCCGCGGCCGTGAACCGTCGGGCGGTCTCGGCCCCGATCCCCGATGCGGCGCCCATGATCACCGCAACCTTTCCTTCGAGTGAGAACACTTCGCTACCTCCCGAGACGGCAAGCTACCGTCGCGGGCCGTGCCCCAACCAGACGACCGTACGCACCACTGGCTCGTAGTCGGTGCCGGCCCGTCGGGCCTGTCGGTGTCGCTGGCCCTGCGACGGGCCGGCGTCGCCTTCGAGGGCATCGAGGCCGGATCCGCTGTCGGCGGCATGTGGAACATGGACAATCCCGGCTCCGGCATGTACGACTCCGCCCACTTCATCTCGTCGGCGGCCCGCTCCGGCTGGGCCGACATGCCGATGCCCGACCACTACCCCACCTATCCCCGCTGGTGGGAGATCCGCGACTACATAGGTAGCTGGGCGGCCCATCACGACCTGGCCCGCCACTACACCTTCGGCACTCGGGTCGAGCAGGCAGTGCCGGTCGGCTCGGACCGCGACCAGTGCTGGGACGTGACGCTGTCCACCGGCGAGGTGCATCGCTACCGGGGCCTGGTCGCCTGCCCCGGCTTCCAGCGGGTACCACACGTGCCGACCTATCCGGGTCGGTTCGGTGGTGAGGCCCGCCACAGCCAGACCTACAAGTCAGCCGAGGAGTTCCGGGGCAAGCGGGTCATGGTGGTGGGCGCGGGCAACTCGGCGGTCGACATCGCGGTCGACGCGGCCGTCTCCGCCGACCGGGCGGTGATCTCGACCCGGCGGGCCTACTGGTTCTTTCCCAAGCTGATAGGAGGCGTCCCCCTCGACTGCTTCGCCATCAACTCGGTGTCGAGCCAGGAGCGGCTGCGCCGGTTCCTGGAGATCCACGTGGGCGATGTGAGCCGGGTCGGCTTCGGCACTCCCGACCATCCGCCGCTGGCCCACCATCCCATCCTCAACGACCAGGTCCTGCACCACCTGTCCCACGGCGACCTGGTGGCCCGGCCCGAGATCGAGCGATTCGAGGGCACCACCGTCCACTTCATCGACGGCACCACCGAGGAGTTCGATCTGATCGTCTGGGCCACCGGCTACTACGACCGGGTGCCCTTCGTGGCCGACGAGCACTGCCGGATCTCCAGCCGAGACACCGACAACGACCTGTTCATCTGGATGTTCCACCGGCGCCACCCGCAGATGATGGTGCTCGGCCCGGCCAACCTCGCCGCCGGCGGCTACTGGGGGCTGGCCGCTTCGGCCGACCTGATCGCCAACCACATCCGCGACCGGCAGCAGGACCCGCCGCGCTGGCAGCGCATGCGCGGCATCGTCGAGGGTCCCGAGCCCGACCTGAGTGGCGGGTACAGCTACTACCAGAAACCCGGCCACCTCAACTACGTCAACGCGGCGGCCCTCGACCGGTACTGCGGGGAACTGGCGGAGAGCCTCGGCTACGAGCCACTGGCCCACCCCGGTGACTTCAAGGCACCGGAGATGATCGACATCGACAACTGGCTGGACAACCCTCGCCCGCTGTCGATGCCGTCGCACGGCTCGCTGGCCCCGATCCCCTACCAGCCACAGGACCTCATCGCGAGACAGTCGGAGGAGCAATGCTGAAGCCAGTGCCGCCGGGACCGGACGGCGACCAGTTGGAAGCCATCACCGCTGGCATGTACCCGTACCTAGTCAATCTCCAACAACACGGCGAATTCGTCGCCATCGATCTGGGTGAGATCCGAACGGCGGTGGTCTACGACCTCGACGCCATCTACCGCATCCTCGGCGACAAGCTCCAGCACATCGGAATGGCTGCATTGCTGCAGCGCCTGAGCCACGCCACCGGCTCGGGCCTCCTCACCAACTACGACTGGGCCACCTGGCATCCCCGTCGCCGGCGGATCGTGAAGCCTTTGGGAGCCCGAGCCGTGAGCCGGTTCCATGAGCGCATGGTCGCCATCATCACCTCCGAGCTGGACGCCTGGCCGACGGGCTCCGAGTTCGACCTCCACACGGCGGTGCGACGGATGACGCTGCGAGTGGTGGCCGATCTGCTATTCAGCACCGACCTCGACGACGACGCCGCCGCGATCATCGACACCGCCGTCGAGGAGATCCACGCCTGGGCCGAGGCCGATCCGGCCAACGCCGACCTCGACAACGAGCCCGAGACGTTCCAGGCCGCCATTGCGGCCCTGCACAGCCTGATAGCCGCCGTGGTGGACGCCAGAGACCCGGAACACCCCGGCGACGACATGATCGGTGTCCTGATCGATGCGTCGTCGGAACCCCACTCGGCGCTGGACGCCACCGGGATAAGAGACGAGGCCGTCACTCTGATCCTGGCCGGGCACGAGACCGTCACCAACACCGTCTCGTTCGCACTGGACCTGGTGGGCCGGAACCAGCACACCCGCGACGCCCCACCCCGCCACATCGTGGACGAGACGCTGAGGCTCTACCCGCCCGTGCACGTGACCAACAGGGCCGTGGTCGCCGATCTCGACCTCGGCCCCGTCGTGGTGCCGGCCGGGTGGGAGATCCTGATCCCCGAGTACGTGCTTCTGCGGAGCAGCCGCTACTTCGAGCGGCCCTCGGAGTTCCTGCCCCATCGTTGGACCGATCACAGCCCGCTGCGTCTCGAGCGCCGGGCCTACTTCCCGTTCCTGACCGGCCCGAAGTTCTGCGTGGGCAGCCACTTCGCCCTGCTGGAGGCGACCGAGGCGGTCGAGCGCTTCCTAGCCCGATTCGACCACGAGATGCTCGACCCCGAGCCGCCGTGGGGCCGGGAGTTCGCGCTGTCATTCGCGCCCGACCGCCGGATGCCGTGCAGACTGGCGCGACGATGATCCCCGAACTCACGCTCGCCGGTCCACCGCGGGACCGCGGTCGCCAGCACGGCGAGGAACTGCGCGGCCTGATCGCCGCCGCTGTCGACGCCTGGTTCGAGGATCTGGCTCCCCGCACCGAACCCGGTGCCTTCGTGGCCGAGGTCGCGGCCAGCGGCCTGCTTGCCGCCGCCGAGGCCCACGCCCCCGACCTGGTGGCGGAGGTAGCCGGCATCGCCGAGGGGGCCGGTCAGGGCTTCGACACCATGTTCGCCTGGCAGCTCATCGACGAGTGCTGGTGGTACCTCGACGACCTAGAGGCCGAGGGTGCCGCAGAGCGCAGCGGGCGTGAGCGGTGCAGCGCGCTGGCCGTGAACCACGCTGGACAGGGCTTCGTGGCCCAGACTCAGGACCTGTACCGCCACTGCGACGGCACCCAGGTGATGCTGCGCTACCTCGACCAGTCGGGGCTCGAGGTCCTGGTGCCGTCACTGGCAGGCCTGCTGGCCCTGAACGGCGTCAACAGCGCCGGCGTTGCCGTCTGCATCACCACCTTGAGCCAGCTCGCCCACGGTTCCGACGGGATCGCCTCAGGCCTGCTTGTCCCCATGCTTCTGCGTTGCACCAGCATCGACGAGGCCCTGGCCCTGTTGCGACGGGTGCCTATCGCCAGCGGCAACAGCTTCGTGATCGGAGTCTGCCACCGGTCCCTGGCGGTGGAGGTGTCTTCTAAAGCGATGAGGGTGGTGGCCGACGGCGAACGGGCGCTGCACACCAACCACACCCTCGCGCTGGAGGCGGTGCACACTTTCGGGCGCTTCGAGAACTCTGTGCAGCGGCTGGCCCAACTGGACGAGCAGGTGCGGCCCGGCTCGACTCTGGACGACCTTGCCGCCGTGTACTCCTCCGGCGCGGTCTGCCAGAGCCGGGCCACGAACTCGCCGCTCATGAGCGTCGGCACCATGATCTTCGATCTGGGCGACGAGTTGGCGTGCCACTACGCGCCGGGGCCGCTCGACACCGACGAGCTGGTCACCTACCGGATGAAGTCTCGCGCCGGGGCGGCGATCTAACCTTCGAGCCGTGGCTGCACGAGGCATCGAGGTCGGCAACGACCCGCTGTACGAACCCCGCTACTCCGAGATCGCCACCTTCATGCGGGCCCCGTACGTGCCCGATCCCGACGATCTCGACATCGCCATGTTCGGGGTGCCCTTCGACGGCGGGGTGACTAACCGGCCCGGCGCCCGCCACGGGCCACGCGAGATCCGTAACCAGTCGTCGCTGATGCGAGCCATCAACCATGCCACCGGGGTGAACCCCTTCGATCTGGCCCGCGTGGCCGACATCGGCGACGTGCGCTTCTCGCGGGTGTTCGACAACGCCGCAGCCACCGCCGACATCGAGGCCTTCACCCGGCGCATCGTCGAAGCCGGCGCGCTGCCGCTGGCCGCCGGCGGCGACCACTCGATCACCTACCCGATCTTCCAGGCCCTGGCCAGCCCCCAGTCCCCCATCGGGATGATCCACATCGACGCCCACACCGACACCTGGGGGCCGTTCCGGGGCGAGAAGTTCCATCACGGAGCGCCCTTCCGCCTCGCCGCCGAGGACGGGCTGCTCGATCCAGCCCGATGCATCCAGATCGGTATCCGGGGCGCCCAGAACTGGGGAGACGGGTGGGAGTTCTCCCAGAGCGCGGGCATGCGGGTGATGTTCATCGAGGAGTTCGAGGAACTGGGCGTGCAGGGCGTGGCCGCCGAGGCCAAGCGCGTCGTGGGCGACGGCCCCACCTACATCAGCTTCGACGTGGACGGCCTCGACCCGGTGTACGCGCCGGGCACCGGCACCCCCGAGGTCGGCGGCATCACCACCCGGGAGGCACTGTCACTGCTGCGCTGCTTCCGGCACCTGAACCTGATCGGCGGCGACGTGGTGGAGGTGGCCCCGCCCTTCGATCCCTCGGGCAACACCGCCCTGGTGGGAGCCACCCTCATGTACGAGATCCTCTGCCTGCTGGCCGAGTCCCGCCGCGGCTGAGCAGAAGCTGCCCGGCCCCGGAACCCGCCGAGCGGGGCGGGACGGCTAGTCCAGACCCTCCTCGATCATCTTCCAGGCCTGCTCCGTCTCCTCGGGGGTGCCGAGAATCTCGATCCCGATCTCGTCTGCGCCCGCGGCCGCGTACCGGGCCAGTTCGGCCCTCACCGCGTCGGGGCGGCCCACCGCCACCAGGTCCATCATGTCGGCGATGCCCTCACGCTCCACCATTGCCCGATACGACGGAAGGGCGGGGTAGATGGCGAGTTCCTCCCGGATCCTGCGCCTGGCATCGTCGACGTCAGCGGTGACGCACACCCCGACCGCGGCCGACACCATGGCGTCCTCACCGATGGTCGGGCGAACGTAGTTCTCGATCGTGCGTGGCCCCGTGAACGCCAGCACGGTGCCCTCCGTGCGGTCGCGCGCCAGCGCCAGCATCCTCGGCCCCATCGCGGCCAGCATCACCCTCGGGGCGGGCCCGGGCACGTCGATCTCGGTGTGGTGGGACACCTTCGTGCCGTCGACATCCACCCGCTGGTCGGCCAGCAGCGGAAGCACCGCGTCCAAGTACTCGACCATGTGGCGGTACGGGCGGTCCCATTCCAGCCCCAGCACCCCTACCGCGATCGGCTCATGACTCGCGCCGAGACCCAGCGTGAAGCGGCCGTCGCTGATCTGGTTGAGCGTCCGGGCCTGCTGGGCTACGTGTTGCGGCAGCGTCGATTGGATGGCCATGACCGTGGTGGCCAACTCGATTCTCGGCACCCGGTCGGCAACCACCGCCAGCACGGCTACGCAGTCGGCCCGTTCGACCTGGGCGACCATGTAGCGGTGAAGGCCGGCGGCTTCGGCGCGGGCCGCGTTGCGTACTCCGTCGGCCGCAAGCCTGGGCATGTCCACCAGCGAATACACCGTCATGTCGAACTCCTGAAGCGGTTGACTTAAAGTGGGCCGCTACCCATAATAATGCAGTGCCCCGCGTAACTGAGGCGACCAGATCCGAACATCGGCGCAAGCTGCTGGAGGCCGCCACCGCCGAGTTCGCAGCCAAGGGCTTCGACGGAGCCCGGGTCGACGACATCTCCCTGGCCGCGGGACTGGGCAAGGGCACCATCTACAACTACTTCGAATCGAAGCACGAGGTCTTCCGCGAGGCTGTGGCGGCCTGGTTCGCCCGCATCGTCGAGAACCTCGAACCGCTCCCGGCCGATGCGCCCGTCCGCGAGCAATTGCTGGCGATAGTGCGAACGGACCTGAAGGTGTCAGCCCAGATCGAGGAGTTCGCCCGGGTCATGTACCGGGAGACCCTCAGGCCGGACCGTGACGAGGTGGCGGCCCTCCTGCCGGCCGTCGACCCGTCCGACCAGGCGCTCGAGGTCGTCATCGCGAGGGGCCAGGAGACGGGCGAAATCCGTGCCGACCGGCCGGCCTCCGAGTTCACCCGCGTCCTGCGCAGCCTGGTCAGCGGCCTGATCTTCGAGCGTTGGATGCCCGAGTCCACCCTCAGGCTGGACGACATTCCCGAACTGGCCGTCGACCTCTTCTTGCAGGGTGTAGGGACCTAGTGCAGCCGGCGTCCAACTCCAGTCCCGATCGCGCAGAAAGCAGGGATGCAATGTTCTCAGTCACAGACAAGGTGGTGCTGGTCACCGGCGGCGGCAGCGGGATAGGTCTGGCCACCGTGAAGCGCCTGCTGGCCGCGGGGGCCTCCGTCGCCTTCTGCAACCGCTCGGACCACTCCGAGCTGGCCGACCGGTTAGGGGCCACCTTCATCCGGGCTGACGTGAGCGACGAGGAGCAGGTCCGGGCCCTCATGAGCCAGGTAAGCGACCGGCTGGGATCCATCGACGTCCTGGTCAACAACGCCGGCGTCTGGGACTTCGACTGCCCTATCACCACCGGAGACACCGGAGCCTTCCGGCGTGACCATGAGGTCAACGTGATGGGCACGGTCTACTGCATCAAGCACGGCGCGCCGGCCATGAAGGACGGCGGGGTGATCATCAACGTCTCCTCCCTGGCGGCCCACATCTCGCTGCCCGAGTACGGCCCCTACAGCGCATCCAAGGCGGCGGTGGACGCCGTCACCCGCAGCGCGGCCATCGAACTCGGCGACCGCGGCATCCGGGTGGTGGCCATCGCGCCGGGCACGGTGGCCACTGAGAGCCTGGCGGACGAGACCGACTCGGAGGCCGAGGTGGCCGCCTTCAACCGGCTTACCCCCCTACGGCGGGTCTGCGAGATGGACGAGGTGGCCGCCACGATCCACTTCCTGGCCTCCGACGACTGCCGCTACATCAGCGGCAGCTCGCTGCTGCTCGACGGCGGAATGTTGGCGGGCCTCTCGGTCGGCCTGTGCGAGATGCTGATTTCGGCCGGCGAGTGACCCCCATGAGCGAAGAGGTACTCATGCCCAAGGTCGGCATGTCGACCAGCGAGATCGTCCTCAACGAGTGGCTCGTCTCATCGGGCGACGAGGTC
Organism: Acidimicrobiaceae bacterium; assembly: GCA_009843915.1. GTDB lineage: Bacteria > Actinomycetota > Acidimicrobiia > Acidimicrobiales > Aldehydirespiratoraceae > Aldehydirespirator. The sequence continues at coordinate 9,798 of VYCM01000108.1, forward strand.
GTCGAGGACCAGGTCATCGCCACCGTCGAGAGCGAGAAGACGGTGGTCGAGGTCGAGGCCGTCTGCGACGGTTTCATCGACATCCGGCTCGACGAGGGCGAGGAGGCGAGACCGGGCGAGCTGATCGCCGTGATCGGCGAGAGCGCGGAGGCGGCCAGAGACGCCCGCGGCCCGGCGCCAGCGCGGGCGCCTGCGACCGTGAGCACCGTCGTCGCCGCTGAGCCGGTCGTCGTGTCCGATGACAGGGTCGTGATGCTCGACGGCGCGCCGCGGGTCGTCGCCACCCCCGCGGCCCAGAGACTCGCAGAGCAACACGGCCTCGATCTGTCGACTGTGGACGCGACCGGCCCGAGGGGACGCGTCACGAAGGCCGACGTCGAACGCGCGGTAGCAGGCGCGGCGGCAGACCCCGCCCCTGTCCCGGACTCGCTCCCAACCGCCGACGAAGCGCCCGAGCCCGTGAGCCGACCGGAGTCCCGACCGCGCCAAGAACGCCCGCCCGCCGGCAACGACCCCGATCTGCAGAGGGCCCTCCATCGCGAGATGCTGCGGGCCCGCGCCCTGGACGAGGGTCACATGCGCTTCATAAGGCGGGGACGGTGCGAGAGCATGTCCCACCCCGCCACCGGCCAGGAGGCGATCTCGGCCGGCATCACGGCGGCGCTCGAGCCCGAAGACATCCTCTACCCGACATTCCGGGGGTTCGGCGACTACCTCGGCAGGGGCACCGACATGAACGCCCTCGTGGCAGAACTGATGGGGCGGCAAACGGGCATCAACCGCGGCGTCGGCGGCATACATCTCGGCGACCGGGAGCACAACACTCACGGGGTGTCGGGCGTTCTGGGCGCCAACCTGACCATGGCAGCCGGATCGGCCCAGGCGGTCAAGATGCGCGGCGAGGCTCGGGTGGTGATGGTCCATGTGGGCGAGGGCGCCTTCAACACCCCGGACTCCCACGCCATGATGAACATGGCCGCCATCTGGAGCCTCCCGCTGGTGATCATCGTGGCCAACAACCAGGTCGTGGAGTTCAGCTACCACGATGTCCACTTCCCCCCGGACGCCGAGGGCGTCGGGAGCCGGGCCGGCTACTACGGGATCCCCAACGAGTGCGTCGACGGCAACGACGTGGAGCTCGTCTACGGCGAGGCCCTCGAAGCCGTCGAGGCGGCCCGCAGCGGCAACGGACCGGTGTTGCTGGAGTTGGTCACCTGCCGCATCGCCGGCCACTTCGACGCCGACCCCCTCACCTACATCGACGACGGCCTGGTCGAGGAGTGGAAGGGCAGGGATCCGATCAGCCGCTACGAGGCGATCCTGATCCAGCGGGGAACGATGGACGCCGGCGCGGTCGAGGCGGCCCGAGCCGCGGCCCGTGAAGAGGTCGACACCGCCTTCAAGCGGGCCCTGGAGGACGAGCTGCCCAGCGCTGGCTACGTGTTCGAGAACCTGGCCGAGACCGGGGTGCTGTGAGCATGGCGGTGGTGAAGTACATGGACGCCCTGACGGACGCGCTGCGCGAGGAGATGCAGCGCGACGACCGCGTCTTCCTGCTCGGCGAGGACATCAGGGTCTCCAACCTCGGCATCACCGCCGGCCTGGCCGAGGAGTTCGGCACCGAGCGGGTTGTCGACACCCCCATCCACGAGAACGCGCTAGTCGGTGTGGCCATGGGTGCGGCGCTCGAGGGCATGAGGCCCGTCGTCGAGATCATGTTCTCGGACTTCGCGCTGCTGGCCGCCGACCAGATCGTGAACCAGGTGGCCCAGTGGCGGTACATGACCCAGGGCCAGTACGAGGTGCCGCTGGTGATCCGCATGCCCACCGGCGGAGGCTTCGCCTACGGCCTGCACCACTCTCAGTCCACCGAGACCCACTTCTTCCAGACGCCCGGCCTGCCCATCGCCATGCCGTCCACCCCGGCCGACGCCAAGGGTCTCCTGAAGACCGCGATCCGCTCGAACGACCCCGTCCTGTTCCTTGAGCACATGCTCCTGTGTCTCCAGAACGCGGAATCGGATGTACCCGACGGCGACCATCTGGTGCCGTTCGGGGAGGCGGCCGTCCGCCGGGAGGGCAGCGACGTCACCGTGGTCGCCTTCGGCGCCATGGTGAACCAGGCCCTGATCGCCGCGGAGACGCTGGCAGAGCAGGGGGTCTCCGTCGAGGTCGTCGACCCCCGCACCATCGTCCCGCTCGATGCTGAAACGATCTTCGCCTCGGTGGCCAAGACCAACCGGCTGGTGATCATCGAGGAGAGCCGCATACGCGGCGGCCTCGGCGCCGAGCTGGCAGCCCAGGCCGCAGCCGGCGACAACTTCTTCCTGCTGGACGCCCCCATCGAGCGGGTGGCGGCCCCGAACATTCCCGTGCCGAGCACGTCGCAGTTGGAGCAGGCCTACCTCCCCGACGCGGGCAAGCTCATCGAGGCGATCCACCGCACGCTGGCCTGACCGGGGGATTGCCTAGCGGACGATCCCCCGGAGGCCCGCATGTACCGAGGGCGTTAGCCCTCGAGCAGGAAGTTCAGCTCGGTGAAGTCGAGCGGGAAGAACCCGTCGGGCGCGGTCAGATCGGTGCCGTCAACCGTCACCATCAGGGGCGCGGTGTTGCAGGCGCCGATCCAGGGAGCCGGTCCGGGGCACGACACCTCGGGGAAGCCCAGGATCGTGTTGCTGGTGAAGCCGCTGTCGAGCGTGGCGATCACCGACTCGTCAGTGGCATCGGCACCGCCGGCCGCGATCAGGACCTCGCGGGCGATCATCACGTTGCCGAGGGCCCAGCCGCCGAGCCCGGCGCCGTGTGCGTCTGCCGAGCCGTAGGTGTCGAAGATGTGGTTGATCACCTCGACATCGGCCCCGCCGTCAATGGTGGGCGCCGACGAGACCATCGGCGCGACCCAGCCGTCGAGGTCGCCCGTGGCGAGCACGTCGACCTGCATGCACGAGTCCAGGGTCAGGATGGGGCCGTCGTAGCCGATCAACTTGGCCGCGTTGGCCGCGGCCTGGCACTGGGCTCCATCGGCGAGAACGAACATCCACACGTCGTTGGACATGTCGGCCGCAGAGATCGGGCCGGTGAGGTCAGGCTCGAACCCGACCGGGATGTGCTGGTTCATATCGATGCCGTTGTCGGCCGCGATGGCCTGGAACGCGGGCACGAACACCTCGACGCTGGGGTCGTCGTACAGGAACAGGGTCGCGCTGGTCGCCCCGCCAGCGGCTGAGTACACGAACAACACCTGGGACAGGCCGGGTATGCCGGGCTCGAAGGTGTACACGCCGGGGGTGAGGTACTCCCCGAAGTCGTTGCCGAGAGGCATCGACGCCAGGCCGGCTTCGGCCATGACCGCACCCGAGGCCCCGGTGTTGGTGCCGATGCCGCCGTTCACCACGATGTGAATGTCGTCGTCGTTGACGAACCGCTGGGCGCAGGCCAGGTGGCTCTCGGGCCCGTCGCCGGCGCCGCAGATGTCGATCTCCACCGGGTGCCCGTCGATGCCGCCGAGCTCGGCATTGAAGTACGCCACCACGGCTTCGGCCGCGGCCCGCATCTCCGGGAAGGCGATGAGCTCCTCCTCCTGGGCGATCATGCCGATCTTCACCGCTGGAAGCGAGTCATCGGCAGCCCCGCCGGCCATGTCGTCGGCCACCGCTTTATCAGCCATATCATCGGCCACCGCTTCATCAGCCATGTCATCGGCCACCGGCTCATCAGCCATGTCATCGGCCACCGCTTCATCAGCCATGTCATCGGCCACCGGCTCATCAGCCATGTCATCGGCATCGTCGGCGGGGGCCTCGGCCGGCTCGGCCGGTGCTGCTTCGGCCGGCTCGGCGGCCGGCGCCGGCGCTTCGTCCTCGTCATCACCACAGGCGGCCGCGACCAGCGCGAAAACGAGCGCGACGGCCGACAGGCGGAACATGTTCTTCCTCAGGTGCCTCATTTGTCTGGTTCTCCTCGCCCACCGGTCGGGCATCCGGTGCCCGGCCCCGCGAGCTGTCGGTTCTCCCCGCTGCCCATCGCTTGACAGTGATGAGCCTCGGGTGGCTAATATGGGTCAAGACCCACATTAACATCAATCGGGAGGAAGAGTGAGGTCGGAGAGAATCAACGCACTGATCGAGCAGTACCGCCCCGGATACGGGTTGCCCGCCGGCTTTTATACCTCTCCGGACGTGTGGGCAGCGGACCTTGGAGTCCTGTCACCCTTGTGGTACCTGGTAGGGCACACCTCGCAGATCCCCGAACCCGGCGACACCAAGATCGTGTCGCTGTTCGGCGAGTCGGTGATCGTCGTTCGGGGCAGCGACGGGGTCGTCCGGGCCTTCTACAACGTGTGCAGCCACCGGGCCGCCCGCATCTGCGACGAGAGCGCCAAGGGCCTGCGCCAGTTCACCTGCCCCTACCACAACTGGAGCTACAGCCTGGAGGGCCAAATCAAGTCACGCCGCCTCGAAGTGGTCTTCGACGAGACTTTCGACCCGGACGCACACAATCTCCGTCCTTGCCACCTACGCGTCCTTGAAGGCCTCCTCTTCCTGTCAATTTCGGACACGCCTACCGACTTCGACGAGGCCTACCAGCCCTTCGAGGAGCTCTTCCGGTTCTACGGGATGGCCAACGCCAAGGTGGCCCGGATCCACGGCTTCCCGGTAGTCGCCAACTGGAAGACCCTCGTCGAGAACACCATCGACCCGTATCACGTGCCCGTCGTCCACCCCAACTTCACCAAGACCCGCACTCCGGCCTACTGGCAGGCGGCCGCCTCCACCCGAACGGCAGAGGTGATCGCGGCTGCGACCCAGGCAGAGCAGGAGATGAAGGAATGGGAAGCCGCCCTGACCCAACTCCCCGATGTGACCGGAGTGGTCGTCCAGGACGGCCGGCACGACGAGCAGTTCCGCTGGCTGGTGCGCGGACCGCTTACCCCCGGCTACCAGTCCGAGACGATCGGCGGCAAGCGGGTTGCCCCGCTTATGGGCCGATTCACCGAGTCCGACGAGGCGTCGGTGTTCTCCAACTTCAACCCGCTCGACTCGCTGTTCATGTCGGCCGACCACGCCACCATCTTCAACATCAGGCCCCTGGCTCACGACCGGATCTACTGGGAGACGATGTGGCTGGTCGACAAGGACGCCGAGGAGGGGCGGGACTACGACACCGAAGAGGTGTGCGAGTTCTACACCGAGGTGAATGCCGAGGACTTCCCGATCTGGGAGCGGACCTACCAGGGCGCAACCTCGCGCGCCTACCGCCCCGGTCGCCTCGCACCCCAGGAGAGCTTCATCGGAGACTTCCAGCAGTGGTACGTCCGTCGACTCCGCGAGCAAGTGGACGCGCCCGAGCCGGTGTCGGTGTAAGCGCGCCGGCGCAGCCACACTGGCGGCGGGATCCGCCGGGAGTCTGACAGAAGGGGAGGACGAGTGACCCGAGTCGAGGGCAAGGTCGCCATCGTCACCGGAGCAGGCCGGGGGCTGGGAGCCGAGTCGGCCGGGACCCTGGCCCGGCACGGCGCCCGCGTCCTGGTGTGTGACATCAACGCCGAGACATGCCGGGCGGTGGCCGACGAGATCGGGCCCGCGGCTGCGCCCTTCGAACTGGACGTGACGGACGAGGATCAGTGGGCCGCTGCAGTCCAGTTCTGCCAGGACACCCTCGGCCCTCCCGGCGTCCTCGTCAACAACGCCGGGATCGCGCGGTTCTCGCCGCTCGAGAGCACATCGGTGGAGCTGTACGAGCAGACGATGGCGGTCAACGCGACCGGCGTGTTCCTCGGGATGCGGGCCGTGTTCGAGTCCATGAGGCGCAACGGCGGCGGTTCGATCGTCAATATCTCGTCAGCGAACGGGTTCGTCGCGTCCGACGAGGTCGGCGCCTACGTCACCAGCAAGTTCGCGGTGCGGGGCCTCACCCGGAGCGCGGCCTTCGAATGGGGCCGCCACGGCATCCGCGTCAACAGCGTCTGCCCCGGCATGATCGACACGGCGATGATGATCGAGGAGGAGGCGGACTACACCCACAAAATCACCACCCTCGAACGCGTCGGCCAGCCCCACGAGATCGCCAACACCGTCCTGTTCCTCGCGTCGGACCAGTCGAGCTACGCCACCGGAGCCGACTTCGTGGTCGACGGCGGCGTCATGGCCGGCGTCCGCGTCCGCGAACAAGGGTGACCGGTCGCCCAACCTCCAGGGGCGCCAGCTCGATGGCCCACCTGTCGTGGCCGGCGTACGCCGAGCGGATCGCCAACGGCGCGGTGGTGCTGATCCCGGTGGGAGCGCTGGAGCAGCACGGCCGCCACCTGCCCCTCGGTGTGGACTTCATGCTGGCCGAAGCGGTGGCGCTGGCCACGGCCGAGCACGTCGATGCCGTGGTCGCCCCGCCGTTCGTCTACGGCTACAAGTCGCAGCTGCGCACCGGCGGCGGACCCCAGTTCGCCGGTACCGTCGGCCTTGACGGCCACTCACTGTCGAGCGCGATCACCGACGTGCTGCGCGGCCTCGCCCGCGGCGGGGCCGACAAGCTGGCCATCGTCGACGGGCACTACGAGAACCAGATGTTCCTCACCGAGGCGTGCGACCTGGCCATCCGGGAGTTCCGCCAGAGCGGGCGGGACGGCGTCAAGATCGTGCAGGCCCGTTACTTCGAGCAGTTCGACGAGGCCATCCTCAAGCGCCACGTCGGTGGCCCGCCTCTGGACCTCGCCTACGAGCACGCCGGGGTCTTCGAGACCTCCCTGTTCCTGCACCTCTTCGGCGACCTGGTCGACATGGACGCCGCGCCGGAGCAGGCCTTCAAGGAGTTCCCCAGCTACGACTGCCACCCTCCCCACGACGACTGGGTACCGGCGACGGGAGCGCTGTCGGATCCCCATCGGGCAACGGCGGCGCTGGGACGGGAGATCTTCGACGCCTGCGTGCAGGGCATGGTGCGCATCCTGGAGACCGAGTTTGGCCCTGAGGGGGACGGGAGCAATTGACGATGCGGCTCGGCGATCGGATGCGCAGCGGCATCGGGGCCCTGCTCGACCCCCGGTCGGTGGCCGTCGTCGGGGCCTCCGACCGCGAGGGCTCGTTCGGCGGCGAGTGCCTCGACAACCTCCGGGGCCACGGCTACCGGCACGAGCTGATGGCGGTCCACCCCAGGCACACCGAGGTGCGAGGCGTGGACTGCGTCCCGAGCCTCGAAGCGTGCCAGGGCGAGTTCGACGCGGTTGTGTTGGCTGTCGGCGCAGGCCGGGTTCTCGACACCCTCAAGCAGGCCATCGCGGCCGGGGCTCGCAGCGCCATCGTGTTCGCCTCCGGCTTCGGCGACGGGGGCGCAGAGGGCAAGGCCCAGGAGACGGAGCTGGCCCGCATCGCCAGCAACGCCGGGATGGCCGTGGTCGGCCCGAACTGCCTGGGCACCATGAACCGCCACACCGGAGCCACCCTCTGGGGCACCTACATGAAGCGGCTGGGAGCCCCAGGACCGGTCTCGATCATCGCCCAGAGCGGCTCGGTGGCCCAGATGCTGTCCATCGACGACCGGGGCCTGGGGATCGCCAGCATCCTGTCCACCGGCAACGAAGCGGTGGTCACCTCCGCCCATGCCCTAAACCACCTGGCCGACGATCCCTTCACCGAAGTGGTCCTGCTGTTCATCGAGACGATCCGCGACCCAACCGCCTTCGCGGCCGCGGCCCGGCGGGCCCGGGCCAACGGCAAGCGTCTGGCCGTGGTGCGCAACGGCCGCAGCGAGACCGGCTCGGCCACCATCGCCGGCCACACCGGCGGGCTGGCCGGCGACGACGCCGTGTACTCAGCCTTCTTCGAGCGGCTCGGCATCCCCCGCTTCAACGACATCGACACCCTGCTGGAGGCCGGGGCCTACCTGCTCGCCTTCAAAGATCCGCCCACCAGCGGTGGATTGGGCGTCATGACGCTGTCGGGCGGCGAGGCCGGGCTGGCCGCCGACCTCGCCGACGATGCCGGGCTGGAACTGCCGCCGTTCTCCGATGAGGGCGCGACCAGCCTCAACGAACTACTGCCAGACTTCCGTTCGCCCAACAACCCGATGGACGGCATAACCCTCGGCTTCGATGTCGAGGGTGTGCGCACTGTCTGCGATGCCATGGCCGGCGACACCGCCTTCGGCACGGTGGCCATGGTCTTCGGTGCCCCCGCCGCCGGCGGCCATGACGACGCCTTCGTGCTCGACGTGATGCAGGACGGCCTGCTGACCGAGCCGGACGCCGACACCAGGCTGGTCATCGTCAACACGGTGGCAGCCCTCGGACGGAATGCACAGCTCGAGCAGCGAGCCCGCGAGTTGGGCGGCGTGATGCTTCAAGGCCTGCGGGCCGGACTCGAGGTGATCTCCAAGTGCGGGGACGCCGCTCCCCCGGCAGCAATGCCGAGGCTGGCCGATGTGGCCGCCCCGGCCGGGCTCGCAGGCTGGGACGGCCTGGATGAGGCGGCACGCTTCGAGGTGATGAACCGAGCGGGAGTGCCGATGGTGGAGTGCCGGCTGGTCGGCGACCGCGCCGAGGCCGTGACCGCGCTGCACCAGTGGGGCCGCCCGATCGTGCTCAAGGGGTGCGCACCCGATCTGGCCCACAAGACCGAGCACGGTCTCGTCAAGACCAACCTGACGGAGGCCGTCGCCGTTGAAGCGGCGTTCAACGACATCGTCGCCGTCCTCGGAGAACTCAACCTGGCGGGCTCGCACGTCGTGGCCCAGCCCATGGCCCGGGACGGGTTGGAGCTCATCGTCGGCGTGCGCAACGAGCCGGGATTCGGCCCGATGCTGGTGGTCGGTCCCGGAGGCGTGCTCGTCGACCTGATCAGCGAGGCCAGCATCCATGCCGCCCCGATCAGCGAGGACACCGCGGCGGAGATCGTGTCGACCGGCCGCATCGGCCGGCTCATCGACGGCTACCGCGGTGCCGGACCATTCGACCGGGATGCGGCCGCGCGGGCCCTCGTCGCCATGTCGGAGTTCGCGTGGGCGGCCCGCCACCACATCTCGTTCGCGGAGATCAACCCGCTCATCGTCCACGCCGACGGTGCGTCGGCCGTTGACATCGCCCTCTCGCGGCGCGGGCCGACCTCTCAACCGGACGTCCAACCATGACGACCGGAGGCGACAGGGCCGCGGCCGGCACCGGGCAGGTCCTCACTGAGCTGCGGGCCAAGGTCGGCTGCGAGCTCGGCACCACGGAGTGGTTCGAGGTGACCCAGCTCGAAGCCGACGTGTTCTCGGCGCTCACCGACGACTGGGACCACATGCACAATGACCCCGGATGGGCTCGAAGCACCCCGTGGGGCGGCACCATCGCCCACGGGATCTACATGATCGCCCTCATCCCGTCGGTGATGAAGAAGCTGACCGCACTCCCTTTCGTCAACGACGACCCGGAACGCGGCTTCACCCTGAACTACGGCTTCAACAAGGTGCGCTTCGTGGCACCGACACGCATCGACCTCCCGGTGAGGGCCACCGTGGGGGTGCTCTCGGTGGAGGACAAGGCCAACGGCAGCGTCCTTCTCACCTTCTCGGTGACCTTCCTCCAGCGCCACCATGACGAGGAGGTCACCACCACCTACGCCGAATACCTCCTCTACATGGACTTCTCGTCCGCTTGACCCTCAACCCCGCTTGACCCGCCGATGGCGAAAGGAACCCGCAAATGACCGACACCGAGTCGAAGCCGAACGTCGAGCGGCTGTACGAGTGCTTGACCGACGGCCGCTACGACGAGGCCCGGGGCCTGCTTCACCCGGAGTATCGATCCAACACCCAGCCGTACGAGACCAGCGTCGATGCGCTCATCGAGGAGATCGAGGCGATCAAGCAGGCCATGACGTCCCTCAAACGAGAGACGATCCTGACCATGACTGACGGCGACATGGAGGTGATCCTGCAACGGGTCGAGGGCATCGACCCGTCCTCGGGCGACACCGTCGCCTACCGATCCGCCGACTTCTTCCGGAAGGCCGCCGACGGGCGCTTCATCGAGCATTGGGATGCGCTGACCTTCGACGGAGGCGACCTGTTCGACGCCATCGAGCTTTGAGGAGGCCGTTCACATGAGCCTTGAAGGCAAGACCGCCATCGTCACGGGCGCCTCCCATCCGCGAGGCATGGGCGCGGCGGTGGCCGCCAAGCTCGCCGGCCTCGGTGCGACCGTTGCCTTGGTCGACCTCGAGAGCACGGCCGACGAGCTGGCCGAGCGGGCGGCCGGCATCGTGGCCTCGGGCGGACGGGCCGGCGCCGTGCATGCTGACGCCACCGACGGTGACTCGGTGCAGTCCTGCGTGGCCACAGTTGTCGAGCAGCTGGGACCGCCGGAGATCCTGGTCAACAATGCGGGCGTGGGGATCGGCAGCCACCAGCTGCTGGAGAACTCCGAGGAGATCTGGTCGCAGACCCTGGCGGTCAACCTCATGGGGGTCAACCGGTTCAGCTGCGCGGTCATCCCCCACATGCAGGCCGCCGGCGGCGGGGTGATCGTAAACAACTCCTCGATGTCGGGGCTGGGCGCCATCGCCGGGATACCGCCGCCCTACACCGCCAGCAAGCACGCCGTGATCGGGCTGACCAAGGCCATCGCGCTGGAGTTCGGCCCCGACAACATCCGCTGCGTGGCCATCTGCCCGGGCTCGGTCAGGACCCAACTGCACGCCCGGGTCATGGAGATGCACATGGACATGCACGGGCTGTCGTACGAGGAGGCAGAAGAGCTGGAGGTCAGCTTCATCCCGCTCGGTTACTCCTGCGAGCCAGAAGAGGTGGCCGGCGTGGTGGCCTTCCTGGTCGGTCCCGAGGGGCGCTACCTGACTGGGGTGAGCATCCCGATCGCGGGCGGTATGGCGCCAGGGCTGTGACCGCCCGCAAGCAGAGCTGAACAAGGAGAAAGACCATGACGACAATCGGAGTGCTGGTCCCCTACCGGTCCGACCCGGAGATGATCGCGTTCGTCGAGGAGCACCTCGACCTCGAGGCGGACCTGGTGGTCTGCGGCTCTCAGGACGGCATGAGCGACGACGAACTGCGGGCGCTGTCCGAAGGGGTGGAGCCCAACTCGTACGCCGAGATCCTCGAGGACGGATCGACGGTCAACATCACCCGCGAGGTCGTGCTGGAGGGGCTCCAGCGGCAGGCGCAGCGCCTGCTGCACGACGGATGCGACGCGGTGATGATCTGCTGCACCCTCCCCTGGGAGGAGCTCGACGCCATGGAGGGCGTAGTCACTCCCTACACGATCCTCGAGGACACCGCGGCCACCGTCGCCGGTGGATCCGGTGCCATCGGGGTGATGCAGCCGGTCGAGGCGGCCATGGAGGAGGAGATCCAGCACTGGCTGGCCTTGGGCGAACGCCGCGGACTGGAGATCCACGCCCACTACGCCGCACCGCAGGTGCCCGGAGAGGACGTGGTCTTCAGCGACGACCAGTACGCCGAGGTGGCCCGCTCGCTGGCAGTTCAGGATGTCGACGTGATCGTGATGGACTGCATGGCCTACACCGAGCACCACCGGGCCGTGGTGGCCGAGGCGTCGGGCAAGCCGGTCCTGAGGGCCATGCAACTGACCGGCATGGTGGTGGAGCACGCCTACCGCTGACGCCTCCGGGCGCCCACCTCAGGGCGACACCCCAGTTCAGGCGCCGACGATGCTTATGCCGCCGTCCACTCGCAGGGTCGTGCCGGTGATGAACTTGGCGCCCGGGGTGCAAAGGAAGGCGACCGCCTCCGCGATGTCCTCGGGAGTGGCGTAGCGGCCAGGAAGGCTAGCCATGCTCTCCAGGGCCTGGATGAACTCCTCGGGGCTGTCGGCGAATCCCCGCTCGGTGAACAGTTCCGCCTCGCGCCGGCTGATGTCGGTCCACACGTTTCCCGGGCAGACCGCGTTCACCCTGATGTTGTCGGGGCCGAACTCCTCGGCCATCACCTTCATCATGCCGACCGCGCCGTGCTTAGTGCCGCTGTAGCAGCCTCCCCCGGCGAACGCGACGAGACCGGCCACCGAGGTGTTCTGCACGATCGACCCGCCGCCCCGCTCGCGCATGTGGGGCACCACGGCCGCGGCGAAGTCGACGGGCGCCTTCAGGTTGACCCGGTAGGAGGCGTCCCACATGTCGTCGGTGGTATCGGCGATGAAGTGGCCGTGCACCGACCCGGCGTTGTTGACCAGGATGTCGATCCCGCCGAGGGCGTCGAGCGCGGCCGCCACGACCTTGCCGATCTGCGCCTTGTCGGTGATGTCGGCGGTGACCCCTATGGCGTCGGTGCCCAGCGCCCTGACCTCTTCGACGGCATCGGCCAGTTCCTCACTGGATCCGACGCCGAGGCCCTCGTAGTTGTAGCGGGGGTCGTCTCCCTCGAGGTCGGTCATCACCAGCTTGGCGCCCCGCACCGCCAGCGCCTTGGAGATGGCCCGGCCCTGGCCATTGGGCCTGGACGCCCCGGTGACGATGGCCACCTTTCCCTCCAGCGACTGGGACTTTCTCAGCTCCTCGATGTTCATGGCTCGATCCTTGACTCTCTGGCGCGTGCCGCCAGTGCACGACCGCCGTGGCCTCTCATAGTGGGTAATCACCCACTATAGGACGGGGCAGCCCCTTGGTCAGATGAGGCGGCCGATGCGGCCTCCCTCGAAGATGGCCGCGTCGGTGGTGCGGGGAGCCACGCAGTCGCCGATGCGGTGCAGCTCCGCGACGCTGCCCTTGAGGCTGCGGTAGAGGCTGTCGTCGGCGACGCCGCCGAAGCAGCTCACCAGCGTGTCGCACTCGAGCGTGAAGGACGTGCCACAGAGCATGTCCACACCCTCAACACGGCCCGGCGAGAAGCGGGTCAGGGCGCTCATCGCTCGCATGGAGGCCACGCCCTTCGAGACGATCCGCGATACGACCGTGTGCACGGTCTGAGCCTCGGCCTTAGCGCCCGGCGACGCCGCGGGCACCACCAAGTCGACGCGGTGGCCGCGGTCCAGCAGCGTGTCGGCCGCGGTCAAGCCCTGCAAGTAGTTGTCCCCGGCATACACAACGACCCGTTGCCCCGGCTCCACCTCGGAGCTGAGAACTGAGCGCACATCGACAGAGGCCTCGACGCCTTCAAGCGCCGGCAGGTGCTCGAACGGCAGGGTGCGGGCCACCGATCCCGTGGCGACCACCACCGCGTCGGGACGCTGCGCCTGCACATCGGCCGCCGACACCGCGGCGCCGAGGCGCAGGTCCACTCCGAGCGCGTCGAGGCGATTGGAGTAGTAGCGGTGAACGTCGCCCCACTCGCCCCGGCCGCTGCCGCGTTCGATGACGCGGATCTGCCCGCCGATCACCTCGGCCCGGTCGAGCAGCGTCACCCGATGGCCGCGTTCGGCCAGCACCCGAGCCGCCTCGCAACCGGCCGGACCCGCGCCGATCACCATCACCGCCTTGGGCGCCGGCGCAGGCTGCAGGCGCGCCCAGAACGGATCGAACTCGCGCCCGGAGACCGGGTTCTGGATGCAGCTGATCGGCAGGTGGTGCTCAAGGTTGCCGATGCAGCGCTGGTTGCAGCCGATGCACCAGCGGATCTCGTCGATGCGGTTGGCGCGGGCCTTGCGGGGCATGTCGGGGTCACAGATCGTGGCCCGTGTCATCGCCACAAGGTCGGCTCGGCCCTCGGCGACGATGCTCTCGGCCATGGCGGGATCCTTGATCCGCCCAGCCACCAGGACCGGCACCTGCACCGCCCCTTTGACGCTCTCGGCGAGATGCACGTCGCATCCCGGCTCGACGTACAGCGTCGGGTCCAGCACTCCCTCGCTGGCGTAGGTGCCGCTGACCACGCTCAGATAGTCGACCAACCCGGACGCCTCGAACGCGGCAGCCACCAGCGGAGCGTCGGCGGCCGCAAGGCCGCCTTCCAGGCGTTCGTCGGCAACCATCCGGACGCCGAGAGCCATACCGGGGCCGATCACCTCCCGCACCCGGGCGACCACCTCCAGCGGATAGCGCATCCGAGCCTTGAGATCGCCCCCGTAGCGGTCGTCGCGGCGGTTGGTGATGGGCGTGATGAACGACGACAGCAGGTAGCCGTAGGCGGCGTGCACCTCGATGCCGTCGAAGCCCGCCTGCGCGCAGATCGCGGCGGCCTCGGCGAACGACTCGGCGACCTCGGCGAGGTCCTCGGGCTCCATCTCCTTGGGCGTCTCGGCGATGGCCGGACAGGCGATGGCCGAGGGCGCCAGCAGCGGCTCCATGTCCTCGCCGCTGTCCCAGTACTGGCGCCCGCCGTGGGCGAGCTGGGCGAAGATCGTCGTGCCGTGGGCCTTGACGGCGGATGTGCCGGCCCGGAACATGTCGGACTGACCGGGCGCGAAGGCCCAGTCCGAGCGCGGCCAGCAGATCGATTCGGGGTTGCGGGGATGCACCCGGATGGCACCGGCGATGATCAGCCCTGCGCCTCCGGCGGCGCGAGCCTGCAGGTACTTGATCGTGCGGTCGCTCCACAGCCCGTTGATGTCGAAGTTGTTGTGATGGGCGCTGACCGCGACGCGGTTGGCGACCTCGACGGGACCGATCCTGATCGGGCTGAAGAGATGCGGGTACGCCATCCGGGCGGGTCCTTACTCCTGGGGGAGCAGGTAGATCTTCCCGCAGTCCTTGGTGAGCGCCACTTCAAGGGCGTCCCCGGCCCGGCTCATGGGGTACGTGTGGGTGACGATGGTGTCGATCCAGTCCTGCACTTGGCGATCGCACAGCATTCTCAGCAGCCCGTCGCGGTCGCGGAAGCGCACGTCGTGGCCGCCGGTCCAGTTGATGTGCCGGTCCATCATGTCGTTGAGGATGCTCACCGAGTAGCCCTCCGACCCCGTGAAGCCCAACGAGAACAGGGTTCCGTAGCGGCGGAGGCCCGCCATGCAACGGTCCAGGTAGTACGGCGTTCCCGAGCCCTCGAAGGCCACATCCGCTCCCCGGCGATCACCGGTCACCGCATGGATCTGCTCGAGCCAATCGGAGCTGCCGGGATCGACCACCGCCGTCACCCCGAGCCGGCGGCACAGGTCCATGCGGTACGGGTTGCGGCCCAGCACCACCACCCGCGCCCCCCGGTGCAGGGCATTGGCCACTGCGCCCATCCCGATGAAGCCCACCCCGCCCACCAGCACCACGTCTCCAGCCTTCACGCCGGCCTCTTCGGCGGCGGTGTAGGTGCAGCCCAGCGTGCAGTTGGCCGCAGCCGCGTAATGGAACGACAAGTCGTCGGGCAGCCGCACGACCATGTGCTCGGGTGCCAAGCGGTAGCGGGCCATGCCGAAACCACCCGAGGCGCTGCCGTTGACCTTCTCGATGCCCAGCAGGCCCGCGGTCACATCCTGGGGGGCCATGCCGTCGTCGTAGCCCTCGTAGGGGATGCCGAGGCAATGGGTGGGAGACAGCCCCTGGGTGCACACGAAGCACTCCCGGCAGCTGTTGGCCTGGAACACCACCACCCGGTCGCCGACCTCGAACCGCGATCCCGGTTGGGTCTCGACGATGGTCCCGACCCCTTCGTGGCCGAGGTGCTCGGGGCTGTCGTGCCACTCGAACTGGTGGTCGCGATAGATGCGGCCCTCGTTGCAAACCGGCGCCACCGCCACCTCCACGATCACGAACCCCGGCACGGCCACCGGATAGGGCTTGGTGGCCAGAGCCGCGGTGCGGGGCTCGGGGATGGTCAGCACGGTGTTGGTCTTGGTAGTCACGGTTGTCAGTCCTCCAGTGATTCGACGCCCAGGTAGCTGGCGTCGAGCAGGGCCCGGTCGGCCAGCAGGTCGGATGCGGCTCCCTGCATGACCAGGTCGCCGTGGTTGAGCACATAGCCCCGGTCCGATACCTCCAGCGCCAGGTCCACGTGCTGCTCGACCAGCAGCACACCGGCGCCGGTCTCATCAGCGATGCGGCGCACTACCGGCATCAACTCCTCGTAGATCACCGGGGCCAGGCCCAGGCTCATCTCGTCGACCATCAGCAGCTTGGGCTCGGCCACGATGGAGCGGGCCAGCGCCAGCATCTGCTGCTCGCCGCCGCTGAGCAGGCCAGCCCGGCGGCTGATTAGCGGTCCGAGGGCGGGAAAGAAGTCGAGGGCCCGGTCGATGTCGACACTGCCGCGGGTCTTGGCCAGCTGGAGGTTCTCCCGCACCGTCAACTGGAACAGCAGCCCCCGGTTCTCGGGCACATGGATCACTCCCCAGCGAGCGACCCGGTGAGCCTGGCGCAGCCTCGGGACGGGCCGGCCCGTGATCGTCACCGAGCCGGCCAGGATCTGACCCATCCCCGACACCGTCATCAGCGTGGTGGTCTTGCCCGCACCGTTCGGCCCGAGCAGGGCCACCACCTCACCCGCGTCGACGTGAAGGCTCAAGCCCCGCACCACGGCCACACCGTCGTAGCCGGTGTCGAGGCCCTCGATGGTCAGCAGGCGCTCGCTCATCGGTCGCCCCCGCTGTGGCCCAGGTAGGCCGCGATCACCTCAGGGTCGTTGCGCATCTCATCGGGTGTGCCCGAGGCGGTGAGCTCACCGAACACCAGCATGTGGATGTAGTCGCACACGTTGAGCACCAGGCCCATGTCGTGGTCGACAAGCAGCATGGTGTAGCCCTGATCGACCAGCTGCCGCAACTGGGCGCCGAACCATTCGGTCTCGGCCTTGTCGAGCCCGGCGGCGGGCTCGTCGAGCAGCAGGATCTTCGACGACTCGGCCACCAGGGCCCGGCCGACGCCCACCAGCTTTCGCTGACCCTGGGACAGCTCGCGGGGCTGGCGCTCGGCGATGTCGTTCAGGTTGAGCAGGTCGAGGACCTCCTCCACCCGCTGCTCACGCTGGCGGGGCCGGAAGTAGTCCAGCAGCGCGCCCCGCAGCCTGAGGCGCCGGCTGGCTACGTCGAGATTGGAGCGAACGGTGATGTCGTCGAAGAGTTCCAGGGTCTGCCAGGTGCGGGTGAGCCCATCATGTGAGAGTTGGTGGGGCGAGCGTCCGAACACCTCCTCGCCCTCCAGCAGGACAGACCCTCTCGAGTTGTTGGGCAGGAACCCGGTAATGGCGTCGATGAACGTGGTCTTGCCTGCGCCGTTGGGCCCGATCAGCCCGGTGAGCCGGCCCTGGCGGCATTCCAACGACACGTCGTTCACGGCCAGCAGGCCGCCGAAGCGCACATTGAGAGACCTGGTGGCGAGCACCGCGTCAGACATCGGCCGTCTCCTGGGGTGCGTCCGGTTCCGCGCCGGAGCGCACGCCCCACAGGCGGCGCAGCCAGGCGCCCAACTGGTGGAATTGCCTGCGCTGGAATCCGTCGATGCCCTCGTTGTTGTAGACGGCAGTGCCGATGAGGAAGAACCCGGCCACGTAAGCGGTGTAGGGGCCCACGTCGATGAACCACTCGTTGGTGACGACGATGCCGATGCCCTCGGAGAACAGCGTCCCCGCGGTTATGGCTCCGCCGACAGTGCTGATGCCGCCGAGGTAGGCGAAGGCCAGGACGGTCAGCGAGGCGAAGATCCCGAACGTGTCGGTGCCGTACGTGCCCAGATTGAACGCGATGAGCGCACCGCCGAGAGCGGCGAAGAAGCTCGATATGGCGAACGCCGACAGTTTGATGGCTGCGACGTTCACCCCGGCTGCGGCCGCGGCCCGCTCGTTGGCCCGCACGGCCAGCATCTGCTCGCCCAGGCGCGACCGTCGCAGCCGCATCACCGAGACGCAGCACAGCGCGCCCACCACCAGCAGAAAAAGCCCGTACCCGCCGGTGGGGATCTTGCCGTCGCCGAAGATGAAGTCACTATTGGGTCCGAACTCGATGCCGAACAGCACTGGCGGATCTGTCGTCTTGACGCCGCGGTCGAGACCGAACCACCCTGGGCGCGAGAAGAAGATCTCACCCATGGCAAGGCCGCTGGCCAACGTGACGATGGCCAGGCTGGCGCCCCGGGTTCGCAGCGACGGGATGGCCGCGATCAGGCCGAACCCGACACCGGCCGCCACCGCCAGCGGCAATGAGATGAACAGCGGCATTCCAGCCTGGGTGCCGAAGGACGCCACTGAGAACGCACCGATCCCGGCCAGTGCCATCTGCATCAGCGAGATCTGGCCCACATAGCCGGTCACCACCACCAGCGACAGGGCCAACATCACCCCGATCATCGAATTCTGCATGCCGGCCCGGTACTGGAACGGCGCGAACACGGTCAACCAGAAAGCCACCGCAATCAGCGCGCCGTAGCCGATCAGGCGGCCCCGGGTGATGCGGGGGGCGTACGCCTCGGGCAGCCGCTCCACGGTCAGGGCACCGCGTGACGGCAGCGACTCGCCCCGGGCCACCATGGCCAATGCGATGACTACGAAGGGGAGTGCCCTCCGGATACCGATGTCTGGTATCCAGCCCCACTCCAGCTCCAAGCGGAACAGCTCCTGGTCGACGACACCGAGCATCAGACCAGCGACCGCGGCGATCACGAACGACGACATCCGCCCGATGAGAGCCGCACCCAGCGAGGAGATGAGCAGCACGGTGAAGAAGTTCGGGGTCACTCCGGTGATGGGCGACACCAGGATCCCTACCAGACCGGCCAGCACCGAGGCCATCACCCAGCTGACACCGGCCTGGAAGTCGGCGTTGAAGCCCAGCAGCGTCGTGAACCGCTCATTCTCGGCTCCCGCCCGGGTAGCGATCCCGAAGCGGGTGTAGCGGAACAGCACCCACAGCGCGGCGGTGATCACGATGACCGTCCCCAGCACCCACAGACGATCCTGACCCACCCGGGCACCCAGGATGTCAACCGGATCGTTGGGGAAGATCGGCTCGGTCGCCTTAGCCCGAGCACCGAAACGCAGCACCACTGCAGCCTGAAGGAACAGCATGATGCCCACCGAAGCGATCACCTTGGCCAGCACCGGGGCGTAGCGCAGGGGGCGGAAGATGGCGAAATGGGCCACCAGCCCGAGAGCTGCCGCGGTGGCCAGTGCGATCGCCAGGGCCGGAAACTTGCCCATCGAGTCACCCATACTGATGAAGGTCGGGAAGTCGATGATCTCCACGCCGGCAATGCCCTCGATCGGCGCCAGCGGGTTGGGCAGCGGCGGCACCGGATACTGGCCGGTGCCGACCAGCGAGACGTACACGTAGGTCACGTAGGTGGCGATCGCGCCGTGGCCGAAGTTGATGACTCCCGAGGCCCGGAAGGCCACCACCAGCCCGATGGCCAGCGCCGCGATGATGGCGCCCGAACCGAGTCCGAACAGCACCGGGTCGAAGAAGATGTCCCTTCGGGCTATCGCCGCCACGATCCAGGCGAGCGCGAGGGCGCTGACAGCAACAGTTCCGATCCGCTCAGCTGGAGACAGTCTGGCGATCACGAGACCCCCTGTGAGGCCGAGCCTAGCCGGGCCCTCAGCGGGGCCCGGCCGGACTCGGCGTCGATGAGAGCGTGAGTGTCGCGGGCGTCAGCCCAGCAGGAAGTTCAGTTCCGCGAAGTCCAGGAACGTGAACCCGTCGGGGGCAGTCATCTGCCCGTCCGCGATGGTGACCATCAGCGGGGAGGTGTTGCAGGCGCCGGCCCACGGATCGGGACCGGGGCAGCTCACGTCGGGGAAGCCGGGAATGTCGCTGCTGGAGTAGGTGCTGAGCGCTGCCAGTACAGATTCGTCGGTGGCGTCGGCTGCGCCCCCCGCTATCAGCAGGTCCCTCGCTATGACCGCTTGGCCCAGCGCCCAGCCGCCGAGGCCCGCAGTCTGAACGTCGGAGCCGCCGTAGGTGTCGATGACGCGGTTGATCTCGTCGATCTCGGCGCCTCCGTCGACCGTGGGAGCGCTGGACACGATCGGACCCGACCAGCCGTCTATTGCGCCCGACTCGACCAGGTCCTGGCTCAAGCACAGATCGTTGCCGAAGATGTGGCCGCCATAGCCGACCGTATCCGCGCCGTTGGCGGCCGCCGTGCACTGGGCGCCGTCGGCCAGAACGAACAGCCAGCCGTCGTTGGCGGTGTCGGCCGCGGAGACCGGCCCGGTCAGGTCCGGCTCGAACCCGAGGTAGATGGTCTCGGTGATCGTGATGCCGTTGCTCTCGCCGATGGCGTACAGGGCCGGTTCGAACGGTGCGATGGCCGGATCGTCGGCCAGGAACAGTGACATGGTGGAGACGTCGCGCTGATTCTTAGCGAACACGAAGAACACCTGGGCCAGGCCGGGCAGGCCGGGATCGAAGTTGTAGAGGTCGGGGGTGAGGTAGTCGATGAAGTCGTTGCCCAGTCCGAGGTTCGCCTTACCCGCCCCCGCCAGGATCGTGCCCGAGGCGATGCTGTTGGACAGGAAGCCGCCGTTGATGACCACATGGATGTCGTCGGCGTTGACGAACTCGTTGGCGCAGGCGATGTGGGACTCCACCGCGTCGCCGGCACCGCAGACTACGAGCTCGATGGGATGCCCGTTCGCGCCGTTCAACTCGGCGTTGAAGTAGTCGACGTAGGCCTGGACCGCTGCGGTCACCTCCGGGAAGGCCATCAGCTCCTCGACCTGGGCGATCAGTCCGATCTTGACCGGCTCCATCGACTCGTCGGCCATTGCCCCTTCGGAATCGTCCATGGCCTCGTCGGCATGGTCGTCGTCGTGGTCGGCATGGTCGTCGTCGTCGTCATCGGCATGGTCGTCGTCGTCGTCCATGGGCTCTTCAGCCGGCGCCTCGGCCGGTGCGGCCGCGGTGGGCTCCGGCGCGGCGGGTGCAGCGTCATCGTCGTCGTCGCCACAGCTCGCCGCCACTAGGGCTAGGGCGAGCAGGCCTGCCGTGAAGAACCTCAAGCGGGACTTGGGACTCATCGGTGTGTTCCTCCTTCGCGGCTCGTGCACGCATTCTGTGGAGTCTTGATAGCTGAATTGTACATATGTTGGCAAGTCAGCGCCCGCAGCAATAGTTCCGCTGTCCAATAGACGAATTGACCACGGATTCTGCGCTGAGCTAGACAGGCTGCTTGCGCTTCTTGGATGAGTCCTCGCAATCGCCCGGAGACCGGACATGACACTCGCCTACGATGAGCCCGCCATGGCGGATCTGGACGACGTCGACCGAGCCCTGATCGATGCGCTGGTCGCCGACGGCCGGGCCAGCTACGCCGCCCTGGCCCGTCGCATCGGGATGTCGCAGGCCGCGATCAAGGCCCGGGTCCTCCGGCTGCTCGACAGCGGCGGCATCCACATCCTCGGACGCATCGATCCACGGGCCCTGGGATACGGCGAGTTCGCCTACTGCCTGATCGACGTGGAGGGACCCGTCGAACCGGCAGCCGATCGGCTAGCCGAGATGGACGAGGCCGCCTTCGTGCTGATCCTGGCCGGCGCCCGCGGGCTCTTCGTGGAATTCAGGGCCCGCGACGCCCAGCAACTGGACACCGCCATCGAGCGAGCCCGGTCCGAGCCGGGGGTGCGGGGTGTCGACGCGCTATCGCTGGTGGCCTACGTCAAGCAGGACTGGTCGCAGTCGGGACAAGACCCCGCCGTTACCGACCACCGGCTCGGCGCCCGTAGGCGCCCCGTCGACGCCACCGACATCAAGCTCCTGGAGAGTCTGGCCGCCAACGGCAGGGCCACCTTCGCCGAGATGGCCGATGCCGCTGGCATGTCGCAGGCAGCCACCCGGGAGCGAACCCTGGCGCTGATGGCCGCCGGTGTGGTGACCGTCCAGACGATCGTCAGCCCCGGTGTGCTGGGTGTCAAGGGCTACGCCGGCCTGATGATCGAGGTGGACGGAGCGGCCGAGCCCGTCGCCACGAAAGTCGCGGCGATGACCGACATCACCCTGGTGGCCAGAGTGCTGGGACGCTTCGACGTGATTGCGGAGGCGAGCTACCGCGACGAGGCCCACCTGGCCGAGTTGCTCGACCGCGTCCGCTCGACTGATGGCGTGCGGCAGGTCGAGTCCTTCGTGTACCTCGTGGAGGTCAAGGAGTCAATGACCGCTGGCCTCAGCTAGCCGGCTCTAGGGAAGGACACCGCCGTCGATGGGGATCAGGGCACCGTTGATGTAGGCGGCGGCCGGCGAAGCCAGGAACACCACCAGCTGGGCCACCTCGTCGGCCGTGCCCCACCGGCCCAGCGGCACCTCCGAGGTGAGCAGGCGCCCGGCCTCCTCGTCGGACACGCCCTCCAGGTCGGCCACCAGCCTGCGGTTGGCCACCCCCATCTGGGTGTCGATGGGGCCGGGGCACACCCCCACGCAGCGGATCCCGTCGGGTCCGTGCTCCTTGGCGATGAGCTTGGTCATGGCCACCAGGCCGAACTTGGTGACGTTGTAGGCCCCATAGCCCGGATCGGACACGAGACCCCCGATCGACACGTTGTTGATGATCACGCCCCGGCCGGCCTCGATCATCGGGCCCAGCGCCAGCAGCGTCATCCGGCGGGAGCCCATGACGTTGACCTGCCAGGACAGGTTCCACTGCTCCTCGGTCTGGTCGACGAACCGGCCCACGCCGGTGGTAGCCCCCGCGTTGTTGAACAAGATGTCCAGCGAGCCCAAGTCGTCCACAGTGCGGTGTACCACCACCTCGGCCTGGGCCTGGTCGGTGACGTCAAGTGGGGCAGCGAAGCTCCTGACCTCGAAGCGGTCTCGCAGCTCGGTAGCCAGCGCCTCTAGCGCAGCTAGATCGTCACCCAATCCGTGCGTCTCATCCTGACGGAGTTCGGGGCGGTCGCAGGCCAAGTCAGTGACCACCACGTCGGCACCGGCCTCAGCCAGACGCCAGGCGGTCGCCTCGCCCATGCCGCCGGACCGGCCCGCGCCGGTGACCAGCGCCACCCGGCCCGCCAGCATCCCGGCCACTATTGGTCGCCGCCGTCGTCGGAAGCGTCGGCGGCGAGGCGGGACATGACCCCCAGGCTGAAGCCGGCCGGAATGCCGTCGTGGCAGCCCACCAGCGAGCCGGTCAGCGGGGCGCTGGCGTCACTCACCAGGAAATGGAACACGGGTGCGATCTCGGGCGCGGGCCGGTACATGTCGTTGGCGGTCAGGTGCCGGATCAGCTCCACATCGGGCGTCGACTCCGACATCATCTCGGTCCTGACGTTGCCGGGCAGAACGCCGTTGACCCGCACATGGCGCGGTCCCAGCTCCAGCGCCCACACCCGGACCAACTGGTCGAGAGCTGCTTTGGAGGCGCCGTAGGCGGCCATGCCCGGTGCGCCGACCGAGCCAGCCGGTGAGCTGGTGACGATTATCGAACCGTGATCCCGCACCATGTTCACGCCGTGGCGCACCGCCCGCACCACTCCCAGCGTGTTGACGTCCATTACCCGCTCGAAGACCTCGAGATCGAGGCCCTCGACGTCGCCGTGGTAGGCGTCGATGCCTGCGTTAAGGATCAGGGCGTCGAGGGCCTCGAAACGCTCAGACACCGCTTTGAATGCCGTCGCCACCGAGGCGTCGTCGGCTACATCCATGGGCACGAACTCCGCGCCGACGCTCTCGGCGATGGCGCGGCCCTCCGCTCGGCGTCCGCCGATCACCACCTGGGCGCCACAGCGAACCAGATGAGCGGCCGCAGCCAGGCCGATCCCGGCCGTTCCCCCGGTGATGGCCACCCGGCGGCCGCTCACGTCGAAGGTGTCGGCGGTGGCCGTCCTGCTCGTGCTTGTCTCGGTCATGGCCAGATCTTAGTCATCGAAATTCACGCTGTAGGCCGAGCTGAGATACAGAATCAAAGGCCTACAAGATGAAATGCAAGCGTTTCTCATCGTAGAGTGTCGCCGTGGCAGCTCGCGGAGGCCGCGGCCGAGCGGCTGGCGAGCGCAGCGAGCGAGAGCGGAAGGAACGAGAGGATGCGGCAGATCCTGGATCCGGCAGGCGAGCTGGTGGGACCGGCCCCGGATCTTGACGACTCGCAGCTCGTCGACATGTTCCGCCTGCTGCTCACCACCCGGATGGCCGACGAGAAGTTGCTCAACCTCCAGCGCCAGGGACGCATGCCCGCCTACTACCAGGTGAGCGGCCAGGAGGCCCATGTGGGGGCGGCTCTGGCGCTGCGGGAGACCGACTGGCTCTTCACCGCCTACCGGGAGCTGGGCATGTGGCTGGCCCGGGGCATGAGCCCCATCGCCGCGGTCGGCCTGTGGATGGGCGTGGCCGACGACGACGACCTCTGGGACGTTCGCCGCTACCGGGTGACCCGTCTCAACGCCACCATCGGCACCCATCTCCCCCACGCGGTGGGCTTCGGCTACGCCGAGCGGCTCCAGGGACGCGACACGGTGGCCATGGTGGTGTTCGGCGACGGGGCCACCTCGGAGTCCGACTTCCATGCGGCCATGAACTTCGCGGGGGTATGGAAGACCCCCACCGTGTTCCTGTGCCAGAACAACCAGGTGGCCCAGTCGACCACCATCGACAAGCAGACTGCGGCGGCCACGCTGGCCGCCAAGGCCGACGGGTACGGGTTCTGCGGCGAGCGCGTCGACGGCATGGACCCGCTGGCCATGTACCAGGCGGCCCGCGAGGCCGTGGAGCGGGCCGCCTCGGGCGGAGGCCCCGCCCTCATCGAGATGCTCACCTACCGGTTCGCACCACACTCGACGTACGACGGCACGCCGGTGTACCGCACCACGGACGAGGAGTCCCAGTGGCGCGAGCGGGACCCCATCACCCGGATGCGGGCCTTCCTGGTGAACAAGGGCCTGTGGGAGACCGGGCAGGAGGACGACATGAGGGCCGGGATCTCGGCCGACCTCGAGGCGTTCGTCGACCAGCTCGAGGCCCGGCCGCCGGTGTCGCGCCACTACTCGCCCCGGCAGCTGTTCGCCCGGGCGCCTGCCTCCCTGACCGAGCAGTTGCACCGCGAGCAGCAGGACGCCGGCGAGGCCCCAGCCGCGCTGGAGCCCGACGAGGTGTGGACCGTCGCTGAAGACCCGTCGCCCACCGGCGAGACCCACCGGCTCGACATGACCGAGGCCCTCAAGCTGACACTGCACGCGGCCTTCGAGCGCGATCCGTCGCTGGTGACGCTGGGGGAGGACGTGGGCGTGGAGGGCGGCGTGTTCCGGATCACCGAGGGCATGCACGAGCGCTTCGGCGCCGACCGGGTGATCGACACCCCGCTGTGCGAGACCGGCATCATGGGCACTGCCGTGGGCATGGCCATGGCCGGGCTGAGGCCGGTGGCCGAGATCGAGTTCGCGGGCTTCGTGTACCCGGCCTTCGACCAGCTCATCGGCCATGTGGCCCGTATCCGGTGGCGCTACCGGGGTCACTTGACCGCTCCGGTGGTGGCCCGGCTGCCGGTGGGAACCAACCTCGACAACCACGAGTTCCACACCGACTCACCCGAATCGCTCTTCACCCACGCGCCCGGGCTGGTGGTGGTGTATCCCTCCAACCCCTACGACGCCAAGGGCCTCATGGAGTCGGCGCTGGCCAGCGACGATCCGGTGGTGTTCCTGGAGCCCATCTCGCTGTACCGGGGGCTCAAGCAGGACGTGCCCGTCGAGCCCTACGGGATCCCGTTCGGGCGCGCCCGGGTGCTCCGCGAAGGCACCGACGTAACCGTCGTGTCGTGGGGTCCGCCGGCGCGCCAGGCGCTCAAGGCGTCCGAGACCCTCGCCAACGAGGGTGTGTCGGCTGAGGTCGTCGACCTGCGGACCTTGTATCCGTGGGACCGCGAGACCGTGCTCGACAGCGTGGAGCGGACCGGGCGGCTGGTGGTGGCCCATGAGGCCCAGACGACGAGCGGATTCGGCGCCGAGGTGTTGGCCGCGGTCAGCGAGCAGGGTCTCTACTCCTTGGAGGCGCCCCCGGTGCGGGTGGCCCACATGGACGTCTTCTGGGGTCCGACGCAGCTCGAGCGGTACTCGATGGTCACCGCCGAGCGCATCGCCGCCGGCGTCCGCCGAGCTCTGGCCGACTGAAGTGGCGCACGTCTTCAAGCTCCCGGCCGTGGGCGACACCATGGTCGAGGGCGAGATCGTGGAATGGCTCGTCGAGGTGGGTGACACCGTCGAGCTCGACGAGCCCATCTGCTCGATCGAGACCGACAAGTCGGTGGTGGAGATGACCACCCCCTACCGGGGCACGGTGCTGGCCCTCGGGGGAGAGCCCGGCGATGTCATCGAGGTGGGCGAGACCCTCATCGTGGTGGGCGAGCCGGGCGAGGAAGTCCCCGCGGACGAGCCCGAACCAGAGTCTGCGGCCGCCGCGGCTTCGATCCCGCACCAGATCGCCGCGCCGGCCCCGCCCCAGCTGGACCCGTCCGACTCTGTCAAGGCCCTGCCCAAGGCTCGGAAACTGGCCCGGGAGCGGGGCATCGACCTGGCCGCCGTGGCCGGCACCGGGCCAGGCGGCTCGATCACCGTCGCCGACGTCGAAGCAGCAGCCACGCCGCCCCCGGCGAGCGGTCGGCGGACGCGGTTGTCGGCCACCCGACGCTCCATCGCCCGGCACATGACTGAGTCCATGCAGATCCCGCAGTTCACTTCGATGGTGGACGCCGACGCGAGCGGCCTGTTGGAAGCACGGGCAGCCGCAGCCGCCGAGACCGGCTCGCGAGTGTCGCTCGATGCTCTGCTGATGGCGCTGCTGGTGCCTGTGCTGCGGGACCATCCCGTCATGAACGCCAGGCTCGACGGCGACGAGATCGAGTACTTCGAGCGCTACGACATCGGTGTGGCCGTCGACACTCCCGACGGGCTGATGGTGCCGGTGGTGGGGGGCGCCGACGCCCTCTCAGTGGCGGAGCTGTCGGTCGAGGTCCTGCGCCTGGCCGCGGCGGCTCGTGACCGTACCTTGGCGCCCCACGAGCTGGCCGGGGCGACGGCCACCGTCAACAACGTGGGCGCGCTCGGGATGCTGGCCGGCACGCCGATGCTGCCGGTGGGCACCAGCATGATCGCTGCCTTCGGCATGGCCCGGCCGGTCGTAAGGCTGATCGATGGCATTCCGACGGAGGTGCCGACCATGACCGTGTCGGCCACGTTCGACCACCGCATCATCGACGGTGGCGCCAGCGGCCGCTTCCTGGCCCAGCTCAAGGAAGCCATCGAGGAGGCAGCCCACGGCGCACCCTGAAAGCTTCTAATGGCTCAGGGGAAAGTAAGGGATGTCCCTGGTTGGGGAGGTTCGGGGCGCTCGTAGAGTCCCGCTTGAGCCTTCACAACCCCTCCTAGGAGAACCTGTGACTACCTCCCCCACCCAAGCATTGGCCACAGCCGCCCGGGCGGTGGCCGCCAGCAAGATCTACGGCTCCGGCGACACCGAGGTGCGAGCGCTCGACGCCATCGACGTGGACTTCGAGCAGGGCCGCTTCACTGCCATCATGGGCCCGTCGGGGTCGGGCAAGTCCACCCTGATGCACTGCATGGCCGGGCTCGACACCGTCACATCCGGCCAGGTGATCATCGGCGACACCGACCTCACCACCCTGTCGGAGAAGGACCTCACCCTGCTGCGCCGCGACAGCGTCGGGTTCGTGTTCCAGGCCTACAACCTGGTGCCCACCCTCACCGCCATCGAGAACATCACCCTCCCCATGGACCTCGCCGGCGAGAAGGGCGACGAGGTCTGGGTCGACGAGGTAGTCGACGCCACCGGGCTGTCGGACCGGGTCAAGCACCGGCCCAACGAGCTGTCCGGAGGCCAGCAGCAGCGGGTGGCGGTGGCCCGGGCCCTGGCCAGCAGACCCCAGATCATCTTCGCCGACGAACCCACGGGCAACGTCGACTCCAACACCGCGGCCGAGATCCTCGGCTTCATGCGGAGCGCGGTCGACCAGATGGGCCAGACCATCGTGATGGTCACCCACGACCCGGTGGCCGCCTCCTACGCCGACCGGGTGGTGTTCCTGGTGGACGGCAAGATCGTGGACGAGCTGGCCGACCCCACGCCTCAGGGCATCCGGGACCACATGACCCGGCTCGGCGCCTGAGTCCTGCTCGCCGACCGCCCTCTGCCCTAGGCCCCGGCATGCTGCGCCTGGCCCTCAAGTCGCTCCTGGCCCACAAGATCCGCTTCGCGCTGACCGCGGGGACCATCGTGCTGGGCGTGACCTTCGTGGTGGCTGCCTTCGTGACCGCCGACTCGCTGCGGTCCACCTTCGACGAGATCGGCGTGGACATCAACACGGGCAAGGACTTCACCGTGCGGGGCGAGCTCGGATTCGGTGAGATCGCCAACGCTCCGCCCGTTCCCGACAGCCTCACCGACACCATCCGGGCCGTCGACGGGGTGGAGGTCGCCGAGGGGCGCTTCTTCGTGGACGGGGTCATCCCCGTGGACGGCACCGGCGAGGCCGTGTCCACCCTTGGTGGGCCTATCGCGGGCGTGAACTGGACCGAGGACGAGTCGCTCTCTCAGTACTTCCTGATCTCCGGCCGGTGGCCCCAGGGGCTCTCGGAGTTCGCCATCGGCGCCGGGACGTTTGCCGACTACGACTTCGAGTTGGGCCGCGACTACCAGGTGATTACCCCTACCGGTCCCCGCACGTTCACCCTCACCGGCACCATGCAGTTCGGATTCCCCGAGGACGCCGGCGCCGGAGTGGTGTTCTCGGTGTTCGACACCGCCACCGCCCAGGAGGTGCTCGGCTACGAGGACCTGTTCAACGAGATCGACCTGCGGGTCTTGCCCGACGCCGACCTCGACGAGGTCCGCAACCGCATCGAGGCGGCCCTGCCCGCCGGGACCGAGGTGATCAGCTCCGAGGAGGCCGCCGAGGAGTTCGGCGACTTCTTCGAGTTCTTCATCGGACCGCTCCAGACGATCCTGCTGACATTCGCCTTCGTGGTGCTGTTCGTCAGCACGTTCATCATCTCCAACACCTTCAACATCGTGCTCGGTCAGCGAGTGCGCGAGCTCTCGCTGCTGCGGGCGCTGGGCGCCACCCCCCGCCAGGTACGCCGCTCGGTGCTGATCGAGTCGCTGGTGATCGGCGTAGCCGCCTCGGCCGCGGGCATCGGGCTGGGCATGCTCGGCGCCCTCGGACTCGGGGCGCTGTTCGACGCCTTCGGCGCCTCCCTACCCGACGGTCCGATGCCGCTGCGGCTCCGCACCGTTGCCTGGGCGTTCGCAGTGGGGGTCGGCTTCACGGTGATCGCGTCGCTGGTCCCGGCAGTCAAGGCATCGAGAGTCTCGCCCGTAGCAGGGCTGCAGGAGAGCACCGGAGACGACGGCGGGCACCTCCGCCTCTGGCGGCCGATCCTGGGCGCCGCTCTGGCCGTCATCGGGCTCGTCCTCACCGGCAGAGGGCTGTTCGCCGACTTCGACTCGACCACCACCCAGCTCGTGTCGCTGGGCGCAGGGGCCGCAGTGGTGTTCGTGGCGGTGGCAGTGCTCAGCCCGCTGATCGCCGGTCCCGTCGTTTCGGCACTGGCCCGGCCCCTGCCGCGGATTCTGCGCACTCCGGGTCGGCTGGCCCGCGACAACGCGGCCCGCAGCCCCCGCCGGACCGCGGCCACCGCGGTGGCGCTGACGATCGGCCTGGCGCTGGTGGCCATGGTGCTGGTGGTCGGGCAGTCGCTCAAGGACACCTTCTCCGACAGCCTCAGCAGCGCAGTGGAGGCGGACTACCTGATCAGCACCGAGACGTTCTCCGGCGTGCCCAAGACCCTCGCCGACGAGCTGAGGGAAGCGGGCGCGGGCACGGTGGTCAGCCTGGACGAGGACACTGTGCAGATCCGCAGCCCTGCCGCGCCGGACTGGATCCTGCAGACCGACATAACCGTCACCGACCTGGCCGACATCGGCGAAGTCGCCAACCTGGGCATCCGAGACGGCTCCCTGAGCAGCATCGACCCGGCCTCCGCAATTCTTGTTCACGACGAGGCGGCTGCCGACTGGGGGCTGTCGGTCGGGGACGAGGTCGAACTCACGCTGATCAACGGCGAGACGCTGGAGGCGACGGTCGGCGCGGTGTTCACCGAGACCCAGCAACCGTTCTGGGGCGAATGGCTGATAGACGAGTCCCTGCAAGAGCAGACGGGCCCGACTCACCGCTTCGACGACTGGGTGGCCGTCAAGGTGGCCGGCGATGATCCCACCGCGGCCCAGGCCGCTATGGGCGAGGTGCTCGCCGACTACCCGCAGGCCACTCTGGAGGACCGCCAGCAGTTCCAAGAGAACGCGGAGTCGAACCTGAACACAGTGCTGGCGCTGGTCAACGTGTTCCTCCTGTTCGCGCTGGTAGTGGCCCTGGTCGGGATCGTCAACACCCTCACGCTGTCGGTGTTCGAGCGCACCCACGAGATAGGACTGCTGCGGGCGGTGGGCATGACCAGGCGCCAGCTGCGGCGGGTCATCCGCTGGGAGGCGGCCACCATCGCCCTCTTCGGCGCACTCGTCGGAGTGGCGCTGGGGCTGGCCTTCGGTGTGGCCCTCTCGGTGGCGATCCCCGACAGCATCATCGACCGGGTGTCCGTGCCCGGCGTCCAGATGGTCGGGCTCGTTCTTGTGGCCGTGGCCTTCGGGCTGCTGGCGGCGGTGTTCCCGTCCTACCGGGCGGGCCGCATGAATGTCCTCGAAGCGATAGCCGCGGACTGACGGCAGGCAAGGGGGTCCCAAGATGTTCAAGCTCGCCCTCCGCAGCCTGATCGACAAGAAGCTGCGCTTCGCGCTGACGACGCTCGTGGTGGTCATCGGCGTGATGTTCGTAGTGGGCTCGTTCACGCTCACGGACAGCCTGCGAGCGACTTTCGGCGGTCTGGCCGAGGACATCGCCAAGGGCGCCGACCTCACAGTGCGTGTGGACCAGGAATTCGGCGGTGACTTCGAGCGGGCCACCGTGCCGGAGGCGGTGGCCGAGCAGGTGGCCGGCGTCGAGGGCGTGGACCTGGCGCGGCCCGAGTTGGCCGCCCTGAACGTCTTCATCGTCGACGGAGACGGCGAGCCGATAAGGCCTCCGGGCCCGCCGGCGCTGGGCTTCAGCTTCAACCCGGGCTCGTTCTTCATCACTGGAGGCCGGCAGCCGGCCGGGCCCGGCGAGTTCGCGGCCGACAGGGTGACCGCGACCAACAACGACCTGCGGATCGGCGAGACCTACCAGATCAACGGCCCACTCGACGCCGAGCCCTTCGAGTTGGTCGGCGTGTTCAACTTCGGATCTCCCGACTCTCACACCGGCCTAGGCCAGACGATGGCCGCCTTCGAGCTGGAGGAGGCCCAGCGCTTCTTCGGCATGG
>VYCM01000145.1 GCA_009843915.1 Acidimicrobiaceae bacterium
TCCTCGTCGTCGCCGCAAGCGGCAGCCACCAGCGCCAACACGGCGAGCGAAGCGACAAGTAGCTTGGTGATTCTCATTGGATCCTCCAGAGATCTTGCGGATTCTCTTTCGCGTTTCCGTCTTGTGGACAATTAGCATAGTATCCGTTTGGTAGCAAACGAAATCGGGGATCCGTGGTGCAGAATCGAGCCGACCCGCGCCTGCTCGACGCCGAGCGCCTTATCCAGGAGCGCCTCGGCGGCCGGCGCCTGGACTTCGATTCGATGTTGGCCGTGTCGAACATCTACCGGGCCGCCACCGCGGTCCGACGCCGGGCCGAGAAGGGGGTGCTGTCGGAGTTCGGTCTCTCCTGGGGCGGATTCACGACGCTCTGGGTCCTGTGGGTCTGGGGCGAGATGCAATCCGCCGACCTTGCCGACGAGTGCGACCTCGCGAAGGGGACGCTGACCGGCGTGGTGAAGACGCTGGAGAAGCGGGGCTTCGTCAAGCGGGCACCGGTCGCGGCCGACCGGCGGAGGGTCAACGTCTCCCTCACCGACGCCGGTCTCGCGACGATCGAGCAACTCTTCCCGCGATTCAACCTATACGAGGGTGAGATGGTGGGCAATCTCTCGGCGAGTGAGAAGCAGGAGCTGGCCGAACTCCTCCGCCGGGTGATCGTCACCGCAGGATCGCAATAGCCGAGACTGCGCAAGCGGCCGGGAGCCGTCAGGCGCTGCCGTCGATCAGAGACGGGCGCAGTAGTCGACCATCCGCCGGCAGATGGCGGGCACCTCCCGGAGGTCGTCGGTGTACTGCGACGGCTTCATGCAGAACAGCGTGTAACCCGCGGCCACCTGGTCGTCGATGGCGGCCATCGCCTCGTCGACGTCGGCCACCGCGTCCGGGGAGGCGAAGGTGGCCCGCGTGCCGCCCACTAGCTCGATCTCGGAGATGTCCCGCCCGACCTCGGCCAACCCTGCGGCCAGCTGGGCCAGATCGTCGGCTGTGGGAGCCCCGAAGGGGTGGAAACCGCTGCCGTAGCGGACCATGCGGCGGATCAGAGCGGGGTGCATCCACTCGCCGCCGAACCACATGCGGGGGCCCTCGGGCCGCCAGGCCTTCGGCTCGCAGTAGGCGTCGGTGAAGCTGAAATAGCGCCCCTCGAAGCTGGCGGGTGAGCCGGCCCAGAGCCGCGACATGGCCTCCAAGTGCTCGTCGAGGATGCGGCCCCGCTCCGCGAAGGGCACACCGTGAGCCGCGTACTCGGCCCGCTGCCACGACACGGTGGGCTGCACCACCAGCCGGCCCTCGCACAGCAGGTCGATGGTGGCCAGGTCCTTGGCCAGCAGGATCGGGTGCCGCAACGGGGGGATGATGGCTCCGGCCACCACCCGGACCCGGTCGGTGGCTGCGGCCACCGCGGCCAGGGTTGCCACCGAGCTGGGCCAGGGCATCATCGGGTTCTGATTGCCGATGGCGGCGTACATCCGGGGATTGCTCATCAGCCCGCCGGCGGCGGCATCGGGGCCCAGCATGGTCTGCTCGCTCACCATCACCGCGTCAAAGCCGGCGTCCTCGGCCATACGGGCCAGCTTGACCAGGCCCCGCATGTCGCGGGGGTCGAGCATGGTGTGGTTCTCGGTGAGGATCATCAACATCCGTGGCGGCGCCACGTCAGCTCTCCAGCATGTCGAAGGGGCCGAGGGCCACGGCGCCACCGTCGAGCCGGAATGAAACTCCGGTCGCGAAGCGCCCCGCCGGGGCCACCAGGTAGTGCACGAGGGCCGCGATCTCGTCGGGCTTCCCGGCCCGGCCCGAGATGTTCACGGACACGCCGGCCGCGGCGAGTTCGCTGATCACACCGCTGGCCATCGGCGTGTCCACGATGCCCGGATCGACCTGGGTGACCCTTATGCCGTCGGCCCGCCACTCTTTGGCCAGCGCCACCGTCACCGCAGCCAGCCCGGCCTTGGTCGCCCCGTAGACGGCACCCCCGGCGGAGGGCCGCACCGCATCGACGGAGCCGATCATCACAACGGCCGAGTCGGCGCCGGCGGCCAGGTGGGGGTGGGCCAGTTGGCAGAGGCGCAGGGGGGCCCACAGGTTGAGCCCGACCAGCCCGTCGAAATACTGGCGGTCCAGCTCGCCGAGGGGGAGCCAGTCGCCCCGGCCTGCGTTGTTGACCAGGATGTCGAGCCCGCCGAGCTCGGCGACCACCCCGTCGATCACCCTGTCGACGGCCTCGGCGTCGCTGAGATCGGCCGCCAGCGGGCGCACCAAGCCGGCCGCCTCGGGAACCCGTCCCGACCTCGACACCGCGACCACGCTTGCGCCAGCACCGGCGAGGCGGGATGCGATGGCGGCCCCGATGCCGGCCGACGCACCGGTGACCACCGCACGCCTGCCGGTCAGGTCGAAAGCCGCATCAGGCACGGCGACACGATAATCACCCGCGGAGGTCTTGATCGTTCGGTGCCAAACGATTAGGCTTGTGGGGTGGCCGAACTCCAGGGGTTCATGTATCCGCGGACACCGTCCGGGGTCGCCGGGATCGTGCCGGCTCCCCCCTGGCATTACTCGGGTGACATGCTCACCGTCGAGTACCGCACCGATCCGGACCGGGTGGCGGAACTCCTTCCCGATCCCCTGGAGCCGACCCCGGACGATCCCGGCGCCGTGGCCCTGGTCTGGGCCGAATGGCAGAGTTGCAGCGACACCTTCGACGAGTTGCTCGACCCGGTGAGGGCGCAGTACCGGGAGGTCTTTGCGGTGGTGCGCTGCCGGTTCCGGGGCGAGACCTACAGCCGGGCGGCCTACATCTGGGTGGACAAGGACTTCGCCATGGCCCGGGGACACTTCCAGGGCTACCCGAAGAAAATGAGCGAGATAGCCATGACCCGGCCGGTGACGGTGGGTCGGGCTGGACCCCGGCTGGAGCCGGGTGGCCGCTTCGGGGCCACGCTGAGCACCTGGGGCCGGCGCATCGCCGAGGCCCGCTTCACCATCACCGGCACCGCCGACGCGCCCGGCTTCGTGAACGGCCATCCGATGCTGCACAGCCGCCAGATGCCCTCCATGGAGGCCGACGGGAGCGACTCGCTCGACGAGCTGGTCACCATGCGGGGCTACGAAGCCGACCTCGGCCCGGTGTACTCGGGCGACGCCGAACTGGTGCTGCCCGTTTGCCCCACCGAGGAGCTGCACCATCTGCAGCCGGTCGAGATGATCAGCGGCTACTACCGCCAGGTCGGCATGTCCATGGCCTCGGGCACCACCCTCTGGGCGGCCCCCAACCCCAAGGCTGACCCGTGAGTCTGGCCACGGCCACGCACGTGGACGACTACCTGGACGACCACGGCGACGACCACGCCGACCTGGCGTCGCACGACTCGTTCACGTCGGGCGTGCCCCACGCCACCTTCACCCGCCTGCGCCGGGAGGACCCGGTGCACTGGACCCCCGAGACCGAGGGATCCGGCTTCTGGTCGATCACTCGCTACCGCGACGCCCTGGCCGTCAGCCGCGACGTGGAGACCTTCACCTCCTCCCGGGGAATCCGCCTCGAGGAAATGGACGACGACGAGCTCGAGGCCCGCCGCACCATGATGGAGCTCGACCCGCCCGAGCACACCCGGCTGCGCCGGCTCGTCAACCGGGGGTTCACCCGACGCACGGTCGAGTCCTACGAGGACGCCATCCGGGCGCTGGCCGCCGAGGTACTCGACGAGGCTCTGACCGCGGATGCCTTCGACTTCGTCACCGAGGTGGCCGCCAGGCTGCCCATGCGGATGCTGGGGCGCCTGCTGGGCACCAGCGACGAGGACGGACACCAGCTGGTGGAGTGGGGCGACGCCTTCCTGGGCAACAGCGACCCCGAGTTCACCACCCACGTCGTGGACACGGCCGACACCGAGGAGTTCCGGCTGATGCCGTTCCGCAGCCCAGCCGCGGCCGAGGTCTTCGAGTACGCCGAGCACCAGGCCGCCGAGCGGCGGACCTGCCCCCGCGACGACGTGATCACCCAGCTGCTGGCCCCCACCCGCGACGGCGAGCCGCTGACCGACTTGGAGTTCAAGAACTTCTTCCTGCTTCTGATCGCGGCCGGCAACGACACCACCCGCTACACCATGACTCACGGGCTGCGTACGATGATGCAGCATCCCGAGCTTTGGCGGGCCTGGCGGGCCGATCCGACCCTCACCCACACCGCGGTGGAGGAGGTTCTGCGCACCAGCGCGGTGACCATGCACTTCCGCCGCACCGCCACCCGGGCCGCCAACATCGGCGGAAAGGAAATCGCCCCTGGGGACAAGGTGGTGATGTGGTTCTGCTCCGCCAATCATGACAGCGACGGCTTCCCGAACCCCTGGCGGTTCGATCTGGCCCGCGATCCCAACGACCACATGGCCTTCGGGCGCAACGGACCGCACCTGTGCCTGGGCGCCTGGCTGGCCCGCATGGAGGCCCGGCTGGTGTACGAGGAGTTGATGAAGCGGGTCGACCGCCTCGAGCCCGACGGCGAGCCCCAGTACCTGCGCTCGAACTTCATCGCCGGCATCAAGCACCTGCCCGTGCGGGTGGTGGCCTGATGGGGTCGATAGCGGGCGCCGCGGTGGTGTCACACGTGCCGCCGCTGGTTATGCCCGAGCACGAGCGCCGGGCCCTTAACGGCGGTGAGGACACCTCCCTGTTCGCGGGCCTGCACGAGCTGCGGGCCGAGCGCCTGGGCCCGGTCGAGGCCGACACCGTGGTGGTGGTCGACACCCACTGGTTCACCACCATCGAGCACGTGATCTCGGCCCACGAGCGTCGTAGGGGCCTCTACACCTCTGACGAGCTGCCCCGGGGCATGAGTGCCATGCCCTACGACATGCCCGGCGATCCGGAGTTGGCGCACGCATTCGCGGCCGAGGCGGAGGGCCGCGACGACACCTGGGTGACCGCCATCGACGACCCGCACCTGCCGGTGCACTACCCCACCGTCAACCTGCTCGGGTTCCTGCAGGGCAACGAGCGCTGGCTGTCGATGGGCGTGTGCCAGACCGCCGAGGCCGCCGACTTCCTGCTGGCCGGCGAGCTTCTGGCCGCCGCGGTGGCCGGGCTGGACCGCCGAGTGGTGATCCTGGCCAGCGGCGGGCTCAGCCACCGGTTCTGGCCGCTGCGCCAGTTCCGCGACCACGAGGGCGCCGATCCCGACCTCCACATCCGAACCCCCGAGGCCGCCGCCGCCGACCGGCGGGTGCTGGGGTGGATGGCTGAAGGCGACCACGCGGCCATCATCGACTTCCTGCCGGAGTACGCTCGGCACGCCCCCGAGGGCTACTTCGGGCACTACCTGACCATGGTGGGCGCGCTGGGGGGAGCGGCCTGCACCGCGAAGGGAACCCAGTTCGGCCGATACGAGTCGGTGTCGGGGACCGGCCAAGCCCACGTATGGTTCAACCTGTGAACCGGCCGAAGCGGGCCCTGGTGCTCGCCCACGAACCGCAGGGCACCAGCGCGCTGGTGGGTGAGCGGCTGGCGCAACGCGGCTACGACGTGCACGAGCACGTGGTGACCGCCGACCTGGACCGCCCCAACGACGCCGCACCGTTCCCCGACCTCGCCGACTACGACATGTTGGTGCCGATGGGCTCGGTCCGCTCGCTCACCAACACCGGCGAGATCGACACATGGATCTTCGACGAACTCAACATGGTGCGAGCCGCCCACGCCCGGGGTACGCCGATGCTCGGCGTGTGCTTCGGGGGCCAGCTGCTGGCGGCAGCCCTCGGCGGCTCCGTCGAGCAGGCGCCGGAGCCGGAGATCGGCTGGTACGAGATCCGTGAGCCCGACGGCTCGTTCAACGGGGCCCACAACCCGCTCGGACCCGGACCGTGGTTCCAGTGGCACCACGACCGGTTCACCCCTCCGCCGGAAGCCGCGGTGCTGGCGGTCAACGAGAACGCCGTGCAGCTGTTCCGGCTGGGCCGCTGCGTCGGCACCCAGTTCCACCCCGAGGTGACCTACGATCACGTCGAGAGCTTCCTGACGGGAGCCGACGACGAGTATTTGGCCGAGCATGGGCTGAACCGGCAGACGCTCCTCGAGGGCATCCGCCATCACGAGGACCGCAACGCCCGTCAGTGCTTCGCCCTCGTCGACTGGTTCCTCGACGAGGTCGCTCGCTCCTAGAGCGAACGCGGCGCTCCGGCGTCGAGGTGCGAGACTCGCGCGACGATGTGCTCGCACAGGGCCCGGACCTGGGCCGGGTCGTCGGTGTGCTGTGACGGCTTGACGCAGAACGTGGTGAAGCCGGCCTCGATCTGATCGCCGAAGTCGGCCATGGCGGCGTCGATGTCGGCGGTGTCGTCGGAGCCGGAGAACACCGCCCGGGTGCCGCCCACCATCTCGATCCCGTCCCGATCCCGGCCCGCCGCGACCATCCCGGCCCGCAGCGTGGCGAGGTCCTCGCCGCTGGCCGCGCCGAACGGGTGGAAGCCGTCGCCGTAGCGCACGAGCCGGCGGAGCAGCGCCGGGTGCATGGACTGGCCGCCGAACCACATCCGGGGCCGGGCCGGATCTGTACGCCACGGTTTGGGGACGCAATACACGTCGTCGAAGGCGAAGCGGGGCCCTCCGTGCGATGCCGGGGTGTGCTCCCAAAGCGCCGACATGGCCTCGAGCTGCTCGTCGAGGATGGCGCCCC
>VYCM01000062.1 GCA_009843915.1 Acidimicrobiaceae bacterium
GCACCGATCCCGCCTCGACCGCGAAGTTGTGGTTCTGGCTGGTGATCTCGATGCGTCCGCTGGCGGTGCACCGAACGGGCACGTTGCCGCCGTGATGACCGAAGCGCATCTTGAAGGTGCGCCCGCCGAGGGCCAGGGCGAGCAGCTGATGGCCCAGACAGATCCCGAAGACGGGAACCGTTCCCACAAGACCGCGCAGGGCCTCAATGGCAGGCCCGGCCAGCTCGGGGTCACCCGGCCCGTTGCTGAAGAACACACCGTCGGGTCGGCGAGCGAGCACCTCGTCCGCTGGAGTGTGCGCGGGCACCACGGTCACGGTGGCCAACTCGCCCAGGCAGCTCAGGATGGTGGACTTGATGCCCAGGTCGTAGGCCACAACCCGGCGCGGGCCCGACCCCGATAGGTACGGCTCGGCCGTGGTGACCTCGCCGACGAGATCCACGCCGCTGGTTCCGGGCTCGGCTCGGGCCGCGGCGAGCAGGGTCGCCTCGTCGGCCGTGCCGAAGGCGCCGGGCATGGCGCCCGCATCGCGGATGTGGCGGGTGAGGCGGCGGGTGTCGATGCCGGTGATGCCACCGATGCCGTGGCGGCGCAGGAAGTCGTCCAGGCTGCCGGTCGCCCGCCAGTTGCTGTGGCGGCGGGCCAGATCGCGCACGATCACGCCCCGGCAGTGGGGCCGGGCCGCTTCCGAGTCGGCGTCGTTGGTGCCGTAGTTGCCGATGTGGGGATACGTGAAGGTGGTGATCTGGCCTGCGTAGGACGGATCCGAGATCACCTCCTGGTAGCCGCTCATCACCGTGTTGAAGACCACCTCGCCGGAGGCGACTTCGACGCCCGGGGCTCCCATCGCCTCGCCCTCGAAGACCTCCCCGTCGCACAGCACCAGCAGGGCCGGCGTGGGCTCCGGCGCGGTCATCGCTGCGGCTCGCCGTCGATCACCACCGGCTCGGAGGCCAGCAGGGTGTGGCGGACCCGGCCCCGCAACTCCCGCCCCTCGTAGGGGGTGTTGCGGCTCGGGCTGGCCATGGCCGCGCCCGACACCGTCCACGTCACGCCGGGGTCGATGACGCACAGGTTGGCGGGCTCGTCGGGCGCGATCGGCCGACCGTGACGGTCGTCGATGCCGGCGACGGCCGCCGGCTGCCACGCCATGAGGGCCAGCACCCGCTCGATGGGAAGCTCCAGCTCGGTCAGGGCCAGGGCCAGCGCCGTCTCGAGCCCGAGCATGCCGGGGGGCGCCGCGTCGAAGGGCCTCTCCTTGTCGGCGCTGGTGTGGGGCGCATGGTCGGTGGCGATGGCGTCGATGGTTCCGTCGACCAGACCGGCCCGGATCGCGTCCACGTCGGCGCCGGTCCGCAGCGGCGGGTGGACCTTGAAGACGGTGTCGTAGTCGGCGCAGCAGGCGTCGGTGAGGGTGAAGTGGTGGGGCGCAGCCTCGGCCGTCACCGGCAGTCCCGCCTCCTTGGCCGCCCGCACCATGGCCACCGACCCGGCCGTCGACAGATGCTGGAAATGCACTCTCGACCCGGTGAGCCGCGACAGGGCGATGTCGCGCATGACCATCAGCTCCTCGGCCTCGGAGGGCTGGCCGCCCAGACCCAGCCGGCTCGACCATTCCCCTTCGTGCATGGAGCCACCAGCGGCGAGTTCGTCCACCTCGCAGTGCTGGGCCAGCACCACCCGGCGACCGCCAGTGAGGTGGTCGAGTCCGGCCGCGTACTCAAGGGCCCGTCTCATGACCTGGGCGTCCTGCACGCCGGCGCCGTCGTCGGTGAAGATCCGCACTCCCAGGCGCACCAGCTCGGCCATGGGCACCAGGTCGGTGCCCCGGCGGCCCACGGTGATGGCGGCCGACGGGTACACGTCGCAGCACGTCCCGGCGCTGAGGTCCTGTACCTCTCGGACCACCGCCGCGCAGTCGATGGGCGGATCGGTGTTGGGCATGGCGATCATGGCGGTGAATCCGCCCAGGGCGGCGCCACGGGCGCCCGTCTCGACCGTCTCGGCGTCCTCCCGGCCGGGCTGGCGCAGGTGGACGTGCAGATCGACGAGTCCCGGAGCCACCACGCAGCCGGATGCGTCCAACGTGCGGTCACCCTCCACGCCGGCGGGATCGACCGCGATGACCCGTCCGTCCCCGACGAGCACGTCGGCGCGGCGGCTGCCTGCGGAGTCCACCACGGTCCCGCCCTTCATGGCGACAGTGCCGTGAGCGGGCACCGCGGCCAGCCTGGCGCTCACGCGGCCATCACCCTCTCGCCCTCGGCGAGGTCCATGCCCGAGCCGAGCAGCAGGAACAGGACTGCCATGCGGACCGCCACCCCGTTGGCAACCTGCTCCGTGATCACCGCATTGGGCCGGTCGGCCACGTCCCCGTCAATCTCTACGCCGCGGTTCATGGGGCCGGGGTGCATGATCAAGGTGTCCGCTCCGAGCCGGTCAGCCCGGGCCGAGTCGAGGCCGTACTCGGCCCGGAACTCGCGCAGCGACGGCACCGACGCACCGGCCTCGCGCTCGAGCTGCATCCGCAGCAGGTAGCAGATGTCGATGTCGCCCAGGACCGAGTCGAAGTCGTGGGTGACGGCCACGGGCCAGCCTTCCAGGCTCGACGGCAGGAGAGGCCCGGGCGCGACCAGCGTGACCTCCGCACCCATGGCCGTGAAGGCGAGCACGTCGGAACGGGCGACGCGCGAGTGGCGGATATCGCCCACGATGGCCACCCGGGCGCCGTCGAGGCTCCCCAGGCGCGTGCGGGCCGTGTAGAGGTCAAGAAGCGCCTGAGTGGGATGCTCGTGACGACCGTCGCCGGCATTGATGACCGAGGCGTCGATCCACTCGGCCACCCGGTGGGGCACCCCCGCGCACGAGTGCCGCACCACGATCGCGTCTATGCCCATCGCCCCGATCGTTTGCACCGTGTCCCGCACCGACTCCCCCTTGTTGACCGATGAGGACCCCACGGAAAAGTTCACCGTGTCGGCGGACAGCTGCTTGGCCGCGGCCTCGAACGACAGCCGCGTGCGGGTGCTGTCCTCGTAGAACAGCCACACCACGGTCTTGCCCCGCAGGGCCGGCACTCTGGGGATGCGGCGCTGGCTCACCTCGGCGAACGAGTCGGTGAGGTCGAGCACGCGTTCCAGGTCCAGACGGTCCAGGTCCTCGATCGACAGCAGATGACGGCGCGCCGCATCGGTTGGCATCACTCCGGCTCCGCTCTGTGCATCACAGCTGTGTCCATCACTCCAGCTCTCCTATGTGAACTCCGTCGGACTGCACGTCCACCATCTCGTCGCGGCTGGTCGGGAGGTTCTTGCCCACGTAGTCGGGACGGATGGGCAGCTCCCGGTGGCCGCGGTCCACCATCACCGCCAGCTGCACGGCGCTGGGCCGGCCCCAGGTGTGCAGGGCGTCGAGCGCGGCCCGCACGGTGCGACCGGTGAACAGGACGTCATCGACTAGCACCACGGTCTGCTGGTCGAGGTTGATCGGAATGTGGGTCTCAGCCTGCGGCAGCACGGGTCGCAGGCCGATGTCGTCGCGGTGCAGGGCCACATCGAGGGTGCCGACCGGCACCGCGGCACCTTCGATCTCGCTCAGGGTGGCTGCGATGCTGCGGGCGATGGGAACACCGCCGGTCTGAAGGCCGATGATCACCAGGCTCTCGGTTCCGTGGTTGCGCTCGATCACCTCGTGGGTCATCCTGCGGATGGCGCGGTCCACGTCGTCGGCGTTCATCACCTGGCTGCGAGACCGGAACGTGCCGCTGGCGTGGGGCACCGTGAAGCGGCGTTCTCTGTCAGCCATGCTGTCCTCCCCGTTCGGGCCTCGCCGGACCCGTTTCACGGTCGGACGGCGACGGTATCACCGGCTTGGGTGAGTCGCGCGCATGGCTCAGACATGCGCTGTGACGTGCGGGTTCGTCGCTCTATCAGAGAACGGCAACTACAACCGGTACGATCAGGGCGTGTCGGGGAGGTCGCCCGTCCAGGGACGCGGTCGGCAGAATCCGTTGATGTATCGTCACGCCATGCTTCACCCGATGCGCTCGCTCAGGGCGCTTCTCCTGGCGGCGCTCGTGGCCCTGCTGGCCGCGTGCAGCGGAGCAGACACCGTGACCGGAGCGGAGACAGTGACCGGGGCGGAAACGGTGACCGAAGCAGACACGGTGACGATCGCCACCGTCGGCTCGTACCATCCTTTCGACTTCGTCAACGACGACGGCGAGTTGGACGGCCTCGAGCCCGAATTGGGCGACGAACTGTGCCGGCGCGCCGGTCTCGAGTGCGAGTGGGTCATCAACGACTGGGCGGACATGATCCCCGACCTCGTGGCCGGAGAATTCGACGCGATCTTCTCGGGCATGAGCATCACCGACAAGCGAGAGGAGTTGATCGACTTCACCGAGGCGTACTACCCGCCGACCCCCTCGGTGTACGTGGCCAGGGCCGGCGCCGGCGACGAAGCCGTCGAGGGCACTATCGGTGCAGCGCCGAACACCATCTACTCGGACTACTTCGCCGAGTTGGACAGGCCTGTCGTGCTGCTCGACGGGGACTCGACCAGCCTGAACACCATCAATGCGGTGCTGGCCGGCACGGTCGACGCCGTCCTCGTGGACCACGGCTACGCCGTCGAGTCGCTCTTGGAGCACGAGGGCCGGCTGGAGATCGTCGGCCCGTCGGTGCTGCTGGACAGGGGCCTCGGCATCGGCGTCCGCAAGGGCAGTGCGCTGAAGGGCAAGCTCGACGAGGCGCTGGCGTCGATGAAGGCCGACGGCATCGTGAACGACCTCATCCTCAAGTGGGTGGGCCCCGACGCATCAACGTTCGAGTAGCCATGCCAACCGGGCAGCCCAGCTCTTGTCCAACCACACGTCTGGAGTGCTGATGACACCACCGAGCCAAGACACACCCGCCGATCCGGGCCTCGCCGAGGTTGTGGCGTATGTCGAGCTTCAGCGGCTGGAGAGCCGGTATGCCGACGTGGTCACCCGGCGGGCGCGGGGCGAGTTGACCGAAATCGTGCGGGACGACTGCCCCATCGTGGTGGATGTGCGCCACACCAGGTTCGAGCTCACCGGCCCGACCGAGTACGGCAAGTTCATGGACGGGGCGATCCAGCGCTTCTCGCTCTTCGAGTTCGTGCTGCTCAACATGGTGTTCCGGGTTGACGCCCAACGCGGCGTGGCGGCGGCCCGGGTGTACATGCAGGAGATCCGCCAGAACGTCTCCGACAGGCGCCGCACCGACGCCTACGGCGTCTACCACGACCGTCTCGAACGCAGCGAAGACGGCCTCTGGCGGTTCGCCCGGCGGCACAATCGCAGCTTCGCCCGAACCGCGGAGCCTCGGGTCGACGCCGACTTCGACGTCTTCGACCTGCCGGTGATCCCTCTGGAGGAGATCCTGGGAGGCAGCTAGCACCCGTTCTGTGAGCAGATTTGCCGACTGAGGCGGCTTCATTGCTCAGAGAAAGCTGCTACGGCGCGTCGGTTCGGGTGCGGGCGAACACGAGCATCCGCGGGCCGGCGGGCTCGCCGGACTCGTGGCGCCGGGCATCGACTCTGCGCAGGCCTGCCCGGCAGGCGACCGCCGCCGACACGGGGTTGTCGGCCGCGATCTCGGCCATCACCGCCTCCAGCGGCCCCTCCGACAGCGCCCAGTCGACCACCAGCCGGACGGCCTCTCCGGCCCTGCCCTGGCCCCGCCAATCCTGGGCGATCCACCAGCCGACCAGCGCGGCCCGCCGCACCGGGTCGAGCTGGCTCAGCCCGACCTCCCCGATCACCGTTCCCGACGGCGGATCGGTGACGGCCAGATCAATCGAGACCCCGTCGGCCCAGGCCCGCTCGCGCTGGGAGATCCAACTTGCGGCTGAAGCCTCGTCCGCAGGCTCGGGCACGCTCAACCGGTCCCGGATCACCGGATCACGCCACGCGGCTGCCAGCGCCGGAGCGTCGGTGACGCGCCATCGGCGAAGTTGCGTGGTGGGGCCGGCGAGATCAGGCACCGGCAGGACGATCGGGGCCGCCGAACCCCCTGGGCTTGAACCGCCGCTCATGCCGCCGTGTCTGATCCCCGCACTTCGTCGGCTACGGCTCTCAGCACGCCGTTGAGGAAGCGGGGAGACTCGGCGCTGCAGTACTGCGTGGCCAGGGCCACCGCCTCGGACAGCACGACGCCCGTCGGCACATCGTCCCGGCGAATCAACTCCCAGGCCGCGATCCGGGCCAGCGTCCGGTCGACCACCGCGAGGCGCTCGAGGCGCCAGCCGACCAGGTGCCGCCGCAACAGATCGTCCACGCTCTCGCGGTCGGCGTCCACGCCCAGGGCCAGTTCAATGGCGTACTCGGACGGCGGCACCGCGCGACGGGCCAGCGCCTCGAAGGCGGACCCACCGGCGATCTCGGCCTCGTAGAGGACTGCGAGAGCGTCCTCGCGAGCCTCCCGGCGGGTTCCGAAACCGGGCACAGACGTACCGGATCCCGGCACTGCGAGCCTCGCCTACCCTACGCCCGGGCGATGTAGGCGCCGGAGCGGGTGTCCACCTTGACCCGCTCCCCCGGCGACACGAACAGCGGCACCTGCACGACCAGGCCCGTCTCCAGCGTGGC
Organism: Acidimicrobiaceae bacterium; assembly: GCA_009843915.1. Classification (GTDB taxonomy): domain Bacteria; phylum Actinomycetota; class Acidimicrobiia; order Acidimicrobiales; family Aldehydirespiratoraceae; genus Aldehydirespirator. Next base: position 6,614 of record VYCM01000062.1, read on the forward strand.
CGGCTTGGTGGCGCCCGACACCCGGTCGCCCTGAATGCCCGGCTCGGTCTCGGCGATGGCCAGCTCCACCGCCGCGGGCAGGTCGGTCCCGACTATCTCGGCGCCGTGCATCAGCATCACCGCCACCGAGCCCTCCACCAGGAACCGGGCGGCGTCGCCCAACACCTCGGGAGGCACGGTGATCTGGTCATAGGACTCGTTGTCCATGAAGACGAGGTTGTCGCCCTCCCGGTACAGCAACTGCATCTCACGCTTGTCGATGGTGGCCCGCTCCACCTTCTCGCCGGCCCGGAAGGTGCGGTCGACCACCGCTCCGGTGCGCGCGTTCTTGAGGGTGGTGCGTACGAAAGCATGGCCCTTGCCCGGTTTGACGTGCTGGAACTCCACGACGCTGAACAGGTTCCCGTCGAGGTCGAGAGTCATGCCGTTCTTCAGGTCGTTGGTCGTGATGGTGGGCAAGTGCGTCCCTTCCGTCCTTCTTGATGATGGTTAGTTGGTGATGGTTAGTCGGCGACGGCGCCGGGACTCGCCGATGCGTCGTTCTGATGCGGAGTTCTACCGCGCCAGCGGCACGACCGGAGCCTTCGGGTAGAGCGTGAGCTGCCGGCACCCGTGGTCGGTAACGACCAGCAGGTCCTCCACTCGGGCGCCCCCGACCCCGGGAAAGTACACGCCGGGCTCGACGGTCAACACGTTGCCGGGCTCGAGCACCGCGGTTGATCCCGACACCACCCTGGGCAACTCGTGAATGTCCAGCCCGACACCGTGTCCCGATCCGTGGACGAAGGCCTCTCCCATGCCGGCCTCATCGATGACCGAACGGCAGGCCCCGTCGATCTCGCTCGCCTCCACCCCCGGGCGCACCGCCTCGACGCCGGCCGACTGGCTGCGACCCACGACCTCCAGCACGGCCGCGGCCTGCTCGTCGGGATCGCCCAGCACGAACGATCGGGTCATGTCGCTGCGGTAGCCGTCCACCTCCGCTCCGACATCGACGACCACCAGGTCGCCGGCCTGCAGCTTCCGGTCGGTTGGTCGGGCATGGGGAAGAGCGCTGTTGGGGCCCGAAGCCACGATGGTTTCGTAGGCAGGGCCGGACGCACCGGAGGCACGGATGGCGTCGTCCAAGGTCTGCTGGATCTCCGCCTCGGTCACCCCCGGCCGCAGCATCGGCTCAGCTGCGGCCAGAGCTCCGTCGGCGATCCTGGCTGCGGCCTGCATGCGGGTCAGCTCGGCTGGGTCTTTGACGGCGCGCAGGCCCTCGACGGCCTCGGTGAGCGGCACCGTGGAGGCATCCACGGCCTCACTCCAGCGGATCTGCTCGGCCCAGGCGACGCTGTCCTCCAAGCCGAGCCGGGTCACCGCTCCAAGCCGTTCGGCCGCCGTGTGGGCGGCCCGGCGGGCCACCACCACCTCTACTTCGTCCAAGCAGCCCGCCTCTGCAAGCTGTGCAGGCGCCTGTTCGGCGTAACGAGAGTCGGTGACAAGCAGGGTCTCGCCGGAGCCGAGCACCACGACCGTCCCGTTGGAGCCGGTGAAGCCGGTGAGCCACCGCACATTGGCCGGCTGGGAGATCACCGCCGCATCGACGTCCTCCTCGGCCAGCCGGTGCCGGAGCCGGCCGAGACGCCCGTCCACCCTCAACGGCGGGAAGCTCGGCGCGGTCGCGGGAACCGGCGAGTCTGCGGATCCCGCCGAGGACCTCATCGAATGGCCGCCAGCGCTTCCCGGAGGATCTCCTCGGGCACGCCCACCACAGGCTCTACTCCCCGGTCAGAGTCGAGCACGAACGTGACGCCGTCGACGGCCTTCTTGTCCCGGCCGAACAGTGCCAGCAACTCGTCGTCCTCGAGCGCCGCAGGCAGCCGGTCCGGCAGGCCATAGCCGGACACCACCCGGCGGTGGGCGTCCACCCGGGCCTCGTCGATGCGGCCCAGCCGCAGGGCCACCTCGGCCGCGTAAACCAGACCGACGGCCACCGCCTCGCCGTGGCGCAGGTCGTAGCGTCCAACCGTCTCGATGGCGTGGGCCAGCGTGTGGCCGTAGTTGAGGACGGCCCGGCGCCCCCCTTCACGCTCATCGGCCGCCACGACCTCGGCCTTGATGCGCACCGCGGCGGCGATCCTCTCGTCGGTGCCGAGAGCGTCGAGGTCGTCGCCGGTCAGGAAGTGGTACTTGGCCAGCTCGCCCTGCCCGCTGCGCAGCTCCCGGGCCGGCAGGGTGGCCAGCGTCTCGGTGTCGCACAGCACGGCGTGAGGCTGCCAGAACGCTCCGACGAGATTCTTCCCTTCGGGCAGGTTGACTCCGGTCTTGCCGCCGATGGCTGCGTCCACCTGGGCCAGCAGCGTGGTGGCCACCGAGACGTAGGGGATGCCGCGGTGGTAGACGGCGGCCACGAAGCCGGCCAGGTCGGTCACCACTCCCCCGCCGACGGCCACGATCACATCGGAACGGGTGAAGCCGGCCCGCGACATCGCCCGGCAGAGTCGCTCGACCTCGGCCAGCGACTTCGCTTCCTCGCCGCCGGCAACGGTGAACACCGACTGTTCGAGGCCGCTGTCGACGGTCCAGCCCACGCCCTCCTGGGTGATGATTGCTGCCCGGCGAGCCCCAGCGGGCATCACCGAGCCGAGCCGGTCCCGCACTCCCGGGCCGACATGGACGTCATAGGCGCGTTCGGTCAGGGCAACACTCACGACACGGGCTCGGGAAGCGGGCGGCGGCACCCAGAGAGCCTACCGACGCGCCGGTGACGCTCTGAGGCGAACCGGTTCCGGAGTGATCGAGCTACCAGGTCCGACCGGCGGTGGCCGCCCGGCGCATCACCTCCACCGGCGCTTCGACGCCGGTCCACATCTCGAAGGCGGCCGCGGCCTGGTAGGCCAGCATCGACAGGCCGTTGTGAGCCTCGACGCCCTGACGCCGCAGGGCGGCCAGCCAGGCCGTCTCCAGCGGCTCGTACACCAGGTCCACCGCCACCTGGCCGGACCGCAGCAAGGTCGGGTCGCAGGGCATCGCGTTCCTTCGGTGATGGGCGGCGTCTGCACCCATGCCCACCGGCGTCGCGTTCACCACGACGTCGGCGGAGGCGATGTCGTCCATCGAGCCGATCCGGCCCGGCTGTCCCGCCTTGACGGCCGCATTGGCGATGTCCACGGCGGTCTGCGCGCTGGACGGCGTGCGGTTGATCACGGCAACTTCAGCCGCGCCGGCCGCCGCCAGTCCCCAGGCCACCGCCCGGGCTGCTCCGCCCGCGCCCAGCAACGCCACGCGAAGGCCTTCGGGTTGCAGCCCGGCGTCGGCCCGCAGCCCGGCCATGAAGCCGACCGCGTCGGTGTTGGCAGCCCGGAGCCGTCCATCGTCCAGCGGCAGGATGCAGTTGGCCGCGCCGAGCACTTCCACTTCGTCGTCGCGCAAGTCGGCAGCCTCGGCCACCTCGGCCTTGAGGGGCATGGTGACCGACAGTCCAGCGAGTTGCAGCACCCGCATCGCCTCCAGCGCGGCCGCGCCGCCGCCAGCGGGCACCTCGAACGCGGTGAACAGCCAGTCCATGCCCTTCGCCGCGAAGGCTGCGTTGTGGATGGCGGGGGAGCGGGAGTGCCGGGCGGGGTCACCGATCACCGCTGCCACCCGCGGGGTCGGATGCCCGTCCATCAGCAGTACCCGCGCTCGCGGCAGACCTGCACGTTCTCCAGGTGCTCCTCGTAGGTCACCGAGAAGCGGTGGGCGCCGCGCACTCCTCCCTCATCGGTGCGGACGTAGAACATCCAGTCGCCGTCGGCGGGCTGCAAGGCGGCCTCCAGCGACGCCTCGCCCGGCGCGGATATCGGCGTTGGCGGCAGGCCGGTCACCACCCGGGTGTTCCAGGGCGAATCCCGGGTGATGTCGGCGGAGGTGAGATCGGCACACGACTTGGCCGCGGCGTAGCAGGCGGTGGCGTCGATGTCGAGGCGCCAGCCCTCGGCCAGCCGGTTGTATATCACCCGGGCGATCTTGGCCCGGTCCTCGGACACTAGAGCCTCTTCCTCGATGAGGCTGGCCACGATGATCACCTCGTAGGGCGCCAGACCCAGCTCGACGATGTCGGGGTGGAGTCCGGGATCCTGGAGCAGGCGAGCGAAGCGGCGATCGAACTCGTCAGAGAGGCGCAGCAGGAAACCGTGCTCGTCGGCGAGGTCGTCGGCGTTGATGTCGTAGGTGGCCGGGAAGAGCATGCCTTCGAGGCTCCTGACGGGCGCTTCGTCGGGAAGGTAGGACGCTTCGCGCACCAGCGAGACGTAGGCCGCCTCCAGGTCCTCCCACTCGAAGGCGGGATTCTCTTCGATCAGGCGCTCAGCCATCTCGCTCCAGCGCAACCCCTCGGGGATGCGCACGATCTCGAACACCTCGGGCAGCGGCCCGGCATCGAACACCGTGCGCACCGACGCGAAGTCCATGTTCTCCCAGAGGATGTAGTCGCCCGCCTCCACGGCCACGACCGTGTCGCACCCCAAGAACCCGGCGATGGTCAGCTCGCCGTCGCAGCGCAGCCAGTAGCGGAAGACGGTGGCGTTGGAGATGACCGCAGCGTTCTGGAGCTCGCCGGCGATCTCGTTCACCGACGCGCCCTGGGGGATGGTCAGCTCGATGGCGTCGCCCGGGAGCCCCTCGGGCGTGATCTGGGTGTCGACCCAGCCGTGGATGCGCCCCCGGACCCATCCCACCGCCAGCACCAGCACGACGACCAGCACCACCAGGCGGGCGAACCCGCCCCAGAAGGGGCGATAGCGGACCCAGTTGCGGTCGTCGGCGTCATAGACGGGATCGACAACGAAGTCGTCGTCGAGTTCCTCCTCCACCACGACCATCGAGCCCTGGTCGACCGTTGACCAGCCGCGCCGGGCGGCGACGGCGCGCTGCTCGTCGCGGCGGGCTGCTTGGCGCGCTGCCTTCTTGGGACGCTGTCTAGGAGGTCGGGGCACAGCCGGACTGCGCGCTGCCTTCTTGGGGCGCTTCCTAGGAGGTTGGGGCACAGCCGGGCGAACCCGGCTTCCAGCGGGCGCAGATCGGGACCGAGCCGGAGCGGCCCTCGCGCCGGCACGGCCGTCGGGGCGACCCGTGATGAAGTTCGACAGCTTCGACGGTCGGCGACGGCTTGCACCGCGGTCAGCCACGGGGCATACCAGCGTCAAGCCAGGACTGGAGCACCACCGCAGCCGCCACCCGGTCGACAACACCGCGCCTCTGGGGTCCCTTCATCTGCTGCTCCATGAGGCTCCGTTCCGCGATGACGGTCGTCAACCGCTCATCGTAGGAAACGACAGGCACCTCCAGGAGCCTCTCAAGACGGTCGATCTCGGCACGGGCGGTTCGAGCGGCCGGCCCCTCGGTGCCGTCGAGGGAGATCGGCAGCCCGACCACCACGATCTCGGCCTCCCACTGGTGCACCTGATCGGCGATGGCCCGCAGATCGCGGTCGGGATCGCCGGTGCGTACCAGCGTCTCGACCGGAGTGGCCACCGTCCCGGCCGAGTCGCACACCGCCACACCGACCCGGCGCTCGCCCAGATCGAGCCCCAGGGCCCGCACTGCGGCTAATTCTGGCCGCGGTCAATCCCAGCCGCGGCGCGCGCCAGCTCGAGGGCCTCGTCCAGACGATCGGCGTCCCTGCCCCCGGCCACGCAAAAGTCGGCCGCGGACTTCCCCCCGCCACCGATGGTCTTCTTGGCCTCGCCGATGAGATCGCCGGCGTGGAATCCGCCGCTCTCGGTGGCGGCCGCGGCCAGGGCCGCTCCCCCGGAGTCGAGCGCGGTGCCGAGAACCACGGCCTTCACTCCGTCGATTTCGCGTATCGACACCGCCAGGTCGCGCAGGCCGTCCCGGCCCACGTCATCAACACGAGCCACGACCACGCCGTCCACGGCCGCGGCCGCCAACTCCGGCGCCCGGCCCAGCGCCACCCGACGCCGCAACTCGGCCACCTCGGCCCTCAGAGCTTTCGTCTCGCCCTGGCGCTTGACCACGCCGTCGGCCAACTCGGCCGCGGGTACTCCCAGCGACCGGGCCACGTCGTCTATGAGCGACTGCTGGCTGCGCAGCAGGGCCAGCGTGTCGTGGCCGGTGATGGCCTCCAACCGGCGCATGTTGGCGCCGATCGAGGCTTCAGAAGTGATGTGGAACGCCCCGATGTCGCCCAGGGCCCGCACATGGGTGCCGCCGCACAACTCCACCGAATGGCGGCCGGCCTCGAGCACCCGCACCAGCTCGCCGTACTTCTCCCCGAAGAAGGCGATCGCGCCGACCTGCTGGGCGTGGTCGAAGGTGGTCTCGTAGTGGCGGCACGACTCGTTGCCGAGCACCTCGGAGTTGACCAGGTCCTCCACGTCGGTGATCTGCTCGGCCGTGAGGGCTTCGTAGTGGCTGAAGTCGAAACGGAGACGGTCGGGCCCGACCCAGGATCCCTGCTGCTTCACGTGGTCGCCGAGCACCTCGCGCAGCGCCCAGTGCAGGATGTGGGTAGCGGTGTGGTTGCGCCGGATGCCGGCCCGGCGCTCCGCGTCCACCATGGCGGTGACATCGTCCCCGACCCGCAGCTCGCCGTCGATGGGCTCGACGACGTGAACGTGGAGGTCGGGCACTCCGTAGACGGTGTCGACGACCCGCACCCGAGCCCCGGTCGCCTCGCAGGAGATCTCGCCGGTGTCTCCGATCTGCCCGCCGCTCTCGGCGTAGAAAGGCGTGCGGTCCAGAACGACCCGGTCATCGGCGGCGTACAGCACACGGCCGACCGATGTCAGCTCGGCCCGGCCGGTGAACTCGGTGGGCCCGGCGGCCGAGAAGAGAGCCACGAACGGGGCCACGTCGTCGGCGGCAGCCACCGAGCGGGCACTGCGGGCCCGCTCCTGCTGCTGCGACATCGCGACCGCGAAGCCTTCGGTGTCGACCTCGACGCCTCTCTCGGCCGCGATCTCGACGGTGACCTCTAGAGGGAAGCCGTAGGTGTCGTGCAGCAGGAAGGCGACCTCACCGTCGATCGGCCGGCCGGGGCCGAGGGCGTCCAGGCGGCCGTCGAGGATGGTCTGCCCGGTGCGCAGCGTCTGGCGGAAGCGCTGCTCCTCGCGGTCGATCACGTCGCGCACGTAGCCGTGGTTGCGGACCAGGTCCGGGTAGGCCTCGGCCATCACCTCCACCACCGCGTCGACCATTCCCCCCATGACCGGCTCCTCCACCCCCAGCAGGTAGGCGTGGCGCACGGCTCGGCGGATGATGCGCCGCAGCACGTAGCCCCGGTCCTCGTTGGAGGGGAACACCCCGTCGCTGACCAGTAGCGACGTGGATCGGGCGTGGTCGGCGAGGATCCGGAGCGACACGTCTCGGGCCTCGGACTCGCCCAGCTTGGCACCGGTAAGGCGCTGGGCCGCGTCGAGCAGGACGACGAACTCGTCGGTCTCCCACACCGAATCGACCCCTTGGAGCACGGCCACGGTGCGCTCCAGGCCCAGACCGGTGTCGATCGAGGGCTTGGGCAGCGGGATCTCCTCACCGTCGGAAGTGCTCTCGAACTGCATGAACACCAGGTTCCAGACCTCGATGTAGCGCTCCTCGCCGCCGTGGGCGGGGCCGCCGCCGGGACCGTATTCGGGGCCCTTGTCCCAGAAGATCTCCGAGCACGGCCCGCAGGGGCCCACATCGGCCATCCGCCAGTAGTTGTCCTCGCCCAGGCGCTGGATCCGCTCTGCGGGCACGCCGACCTCGTCCCGCCAGATGGCCTCCGCCTCGTCGTCGCTTAGGTGCACGGTCACCCACAGCCTCTCCGGGTCGAGTCCGAACACTCCGGTGACGAGCTCCCAGGCCCAGGCGCAGGCGTCGGACTTGAAGTAGTCGCCGAAGCTGAAGTTGCCGAGCATCTCGAAGAAGGTCAGGTGGCGGGAGGTGCGCCCGATCTCGTCGAGGTCGTTGTGCTTGCCGCCGGCCCGCACGCACTTCTGCACGGTGACGGCCCGCGGGAAGGGCGGCTGCTGCTCGCCGGTGAAGTACGTCTTGAAGGGCACCATTCCGGCCACCGTGAACAGCAGCGTGGGGTCGTGGGGGATCAGGCTGGCCGACGGATGGTGGGTGTGGCCCCGCTCGACGAAGAAGTCGACGAAGGCCTTGCGGACCTCGGCCGCGGTCATCGACCTCATGGCCGGTCCGTGGTGGTCGGGGGCTCGTCGTCGCGGCTCAACTCCGACTCGGTGTCGCGCATGGCATCGCGCCCCTCGGCAACCGCCTGACGGATGTCGTCAGCGATGCGCCGGGCCTCCCGGCCCAGGTTCCTGGCGCTGTCGGCCGCGCTTTGCTGGGCTCGCTGGGCGGCTTCCCGGGACCGGTCGGCCACCGCGTTGCGAACGTTGGCCGGCGCGTAGCGCTCGGCTGCCTCGCGGGCCTTGCTGCGCAACCAGGCCGCCGTCCCCAGGCCGGCCACATAGCCTGCGCCGAGCCACCACATCCGCCTCATCGCCGACGCCTCCGGGTCCGGCCGGCACCGCCCTTGGCTGGCACGTCTCGGTGGCGGGCAGTAGCGGCCTCCACCGCCGCGGCCGGCCTGTCCGAGGCAGCGACATCGAGGGACCGGCGATGGCGGCGCCGCTCACGCAGGCGGCGGCCGGCCTGGCCCGCACCCGACACCAGGGACAGGCCCTTTATCAGCGGCGGGGCGAACGCCCGGTAGGTCAGGCGGCTGGCATGGTCGGCCGTAGCCGCGATGCGCTCCGCCCGCCCGATCACCCGGTCCACCCGGTGAAGTTCCGCGTCGGCCTTGGTGACCGTGGTGCGGAGATCGTCGACCATGGGCAGCGCCGAGTCCCGCAGGTCGTCAACCACATCGCGCAGCTCGCGCATAGTCCTCACCAGCGACACCACGGCCACAGTCAGCACGACCACCGTGGCCAGGCAGACCAGGGTCACGATCACGGCGGCTAGATCGACAGCGCTCACGCAGTCAAGATACCGCCAAGCCCGAGGCGTTCCCGGTCGGGGCGCGACGGCGGACTAGCCGGGTCGGCGCTCTTCGGGCGACGGCGGGCGGTCCAGGCCCGAGCCTTTCTTCCCTCCCCGGTGGGGGCCCGGCCAGTCCTCGGTGAGAGCGGCCTCGGCGCCGTGCTCGGAGGGCTCGTAGTAGACGTTGCCGGCCACTTCGGCTGGCCGGTGCTCCTGGGCGACCCAGGCATCGGGGTCGTCGTGGGGGTAGCGGTACCCCTCGCCGTGGCCGAGGGACCTGGCGCCCTGGTAATGGGCGTCACGCAGATGCATGGGCACCTCACCCGCCCCCGCCGCCCGGGCGTCAGCTGCCGCCCTGCCAAGGGCCACCGTCACGCGGTTCGACTTCGGGGCGGTGGCCAGGCGCACCACCGCATGGGCCAGGTTGAGCTGGGCCTCCGGCAGGCCGACGTACTCCACGGCCCGGGCGGCGGCGTCGGCCACCAGCAGGGCGCCGTCGTCCGCCATTCCGATGTCCTCGGAGGCCAGGATCACCAGCCGCCGGGCGATGAAGCGGGGATCCTCCCCCGCCTCCAGCATCCGGGCCAGCCAGTACAGGCCGGCGTCGGTATCGGAGCCCCGGATGCTCTTGATGAACGCGCTGATCACGTCGTAGTGGCCGTCACGGCCGTAGCGCACCGCCTTGGCGTCGGCGGCCGCCTCCGCGTCGGCCAGTGTCACGTGGACCGGCCCCACCGTCCCGCCGCCGGTGCCGGTCCCGATTCGGCGGCCGGCCAGCGCCACCGCCACCTCTATCCCGGTGAGGGCGTGGCGGCCGTCGCCGCCGCTGCGGGCCGCGAGGTGCTCGACGGCTTCGTTGTCGGCGGTGGCCTTCTCCTCGGCCAGACCGCGGAGGACCAGCTCGACGAGCGACCCGCTGTCGAGCGGGTTCAGGCGAAACAGCGTCGAGCGCGACATGAGCGGTGGGTTGACCTCGAAGTGGGGGTTCTCAGTAGTGGCGCCGATCAGCACGATCAGGCCGTCCTCCACCGCCGGCAGCAGGGCGTCCTGCTGGGCCTTGTTGAAACGATGAACCTCGTCGAGGAACAGGATGGTGCCGGTTCCCTGGGTGCCGAGGCGGTCCCGGGCCCGCTCGATCACCGCCCGCACGTCCTTGACCCCGGCGGTCACCGCCGAGAGCTCCTCGAAGGCCTTGGCCGTGGTGAGCGCGACGACGCGAGCCAGCGTTGTCTTGCCTGTGCCCGGAGGTCCCCACAGGATCACCGATGACAGCCGGTCGGCCTCGATCAGCTCCCGCAGCGGCCTTCCCGGCCCGACCAGATGGCCCTGGCCCACGATCTCGTCGAGGGTGCGGGGCCTGAGCCGGGCCGCCAGCGGCGCCCGCATCCGCAGGCGCTCGGCCGCAGCCGCATCGAACAGGTCACCAGCCACCCCCCGACCCTACGCGCTGGCGCCTCGAGCCAGCACTCCCATCAAGCCGGGGGAAGGACTCGCAGGCCTAGTTCTTGGAGGTGGGTGTCGGCTATGGGGCTGGGGGCGTCGGTGAGGGGGTCGGTGCCGGACTGGGTCTTGGGGAAGGCGATCACCTCGCGGATGTTCTCCTCCCCCACCAGCAGGGCGGCCAGCCGGTCCAGACCCACCGCGAAGCCGGCGTGGGGCGGGGCGCCGTAGCGGAAGGCGTCGAGCAGGAAGCCGAAGCGCTCCTGAGCCTCGCCGGCGGCGATCCCCAGCACTTCGAAGATGCGCTGCTGGACCTCGCGGCGGTGGATCCTCACGCTTCCCGATCCGAGCTCCCAGCCGTTGAGCACCAGATCGTAGGCCTGGCTGCGGATGTCGAGCAGGGCCTCGCCGGTGGGCGGACTGTCCGGCGACATGAGCACACCCAGATCGTCTTCGTGGGGCATGGTGAACGGGTGGTGCGACGGGATCGGCTCGCCCTCGGTCGTGAGTGCCTCGAACAGCGGGAAGTCCACCACCCACAAGTAGTTGAAGCTGCCGTCGTTGACCGGTGGACGGCCCAGTTCGAGGCGGAGCAGACCCAGCACGTGGCGCACCAGCGGGCGCTTGTCGGCCACCAGGAACACCATGTCGCCGGGCCGGGCGTCAAGGGCCTCGATGACGGCCGCGGCCTCGGCCTGCGACAGGAACTTGGCTACGCCGGCGTCGAGGGCTGAGCCGCCCTTCTCCGCGGCCACAACCCGCATCCAGGCCAGGCCCTTGGCCCCCCACCGCTGGCACGTGGCCACCAGCTCGTCCACGCGGCTGCGGGGCAGCGAATCCGCTCCCCCGGTCAGGCATATCCCCTTCACGCAGGCCGCCTGGAACACCCGGGCCTGGGTCTCGGCGAAGATCGGGGTCAGCTCGGCCAGTTCCATCCCGAAGCGGGTGTCGGGCTTGTCCGAGCCGAAGCGCTCCATGGCATCGTGCCAGGTCATGCGATCGAACGTGCCGGGATCGTGTCCGGTCACCTCGATGGTGGCTTCGGCCACGGCCCTGGTCACGAAGCCGAGCACGTCGTCGCGGGTCACGAAAGACGCCTCCACGTCGAGCTGGGAGAACTCGAACTGGCGGTCGGCCCGGAGATCCTCGTCGCGCAGGCAGCGGGCGATCTGGTAGTAGCGGTCGACGCCCCCCACCATCGTGAGCTGCTTGAAGATCTGCGGGCTCTGGGGCAGGGCGTAGAAGGAGCCGGGCTCCTTGCGGGACGGAACCACGAAGTCGCGGGCCCCCTCCGGGGTGGAGGCGATCAGCATCGGGGTCTCCACCTCGACGAAGCCCTGGGCGTCCATGGCCCGGCGGATGGCTCCGTTGACTGCGGCCCGGGCCCGCAGGTTGTTCTGCATGCGGGGCCTGCGCAGATCGACGTAGCGGTGCCGCAGGCGCAGCGTCTCGTCCACCTCCGTGCGCTCGTCTAGGGGGAACGGCGGCGGCTCGGCCCGTGACAGGAGTTCCACCTCGCAGTCCTGCAGCTCGACCTCGCCGGTGGCCAGTGCGGGGTTGGCGGTGCCCTCGGGCCGCGGCCGGACCGTGCCGGTGATGCGGACCACGTACTCCGAGCGCAGGTCGCGGGCGCCGTCCACCACGCACTGCAGCACCCCGGAGTGGTCCCGCAGGTCGACGAAGGCCAAGTGTTCGCTGTGCTCGCGGCGGCGGTCCACCCATCCGCACACCGTCACGTTGCGGCCAGCGTCGGCAGAACCGAGGCGCCCACACAGATCGGTGCGCATGGCGGTGGCGTCGATCCCGGTCATTGAGCCTCACCCTCCAGCACCTCGGCGACGGCCGCCACCACCTCTGTCTCCGCCACCCGCCGCTGTCCGCCACCGGGACGCATGTCCCGAACGGTGACCGCCCCCTCGGCCTGCTCGTCGGGGCCGATGATCACGGCCGCCGCAGCGCCGGAGCGGTCGGCCCGCTTCATCTGGGCCTTCATGGACCGGCCGTCGAAGGCCCGGTCCACGCCCAGGCCGGCCTGCCGGAGCCGGTCGCAGAGCACGGCTGCGCTCTGGCCTCCGGCGGTGTCCACCACGAACACCTCCACCGGGTCCGCAGCCGCGGCGAAGGCTCCCTCGGCGTCGCAGGCCAGCAGTATGCGGTCCGCTCCGAGGGCGAAGCCAATGCCCGGGGTCGGGGGGCCGCCCAGCTCCTCGACGAGCCCGTCGTAGCGCCCGCCGCCGCCCACGGCGTTCTGGGCGGTGTCGAGGGCGTCGGCCACGAACTCGAAGGTGGTCCGGGTGTAGTAGTCGAGGCCGCGCACCAGTCGGGGCGACACCTCGTAGGCCGCGTCGAGGCTGTCGAGGCCGGCCATCACGGCCGCGAAGTGCTCAGCCGACTCGCCCGACAGGAAGTCGGCCATCAGAGGCGCCTCCGCGATCACCGGCTGGTCCTGCTCCCGCTTGGAGTCGAGCACCCGCAGCGGGTTGCGCTCCAGGGTGAGTTGGGACTGCTCGGAAAGCTCGCCCCGCCGGCTCTGGAGGTAGTCGGTCAGCGCGGTGTCGTAGGCAGGACGGCTCTCGGAGTCGCCGAGACTGTTGATGAGCAGACGCACCTGCTTCATGCCCAGGGCCTCGTAGAAGCGCAGGCCCAGTCCGATCACCTCCACGTCGGCGTGGGGGTCGTCGGTGCCGAGGGTCTCCACCCCGACCTGCTCGAACTGCCGGTAGCGGCCCGCCTGGGGGCGTTCGTAGCGGAACTGCGGACCGGAGTACCAGATCTTCCACGGAACCGTCGGCCGGTGCTCGGCGAAGGCCCGGCACACGCTGGCGGTGAGCTCGGGACGAAGAGCCAGGTGTCGGGGCGGGTCGCCCTTGTCGAAGAACTCGAACAACTCCTTGGTGACCACGTCATTGGACTCACCCAGGCGCTGGAACACTCCGAGGTCCTCGAAGATGGGCGACTCCAGCAGACCGAAGCCGGTCCGTTCGGCCAGATCGGCGAACACGGCCACCAGCCGGCGCCGCCGCGCCGACTCCGGCGGCAGGATGTCGCGTGTGCCCACCGGGGCACGGAACAAGGGCTGGGCCACGACCCCCGAGGCTACCGCCACCCCATAGGTCCAGATGGGAGTCCGCCGGATGGCTGCTAGGTCGCGCGGGCGTTGCGGCCGGGGACGACCCGGTAGGCCTCGAAGACGGCTTCCAGGGCGAGGACGCTGGACAGCACCGAGTCGAGCTGGGACAGGTCGGCCAGCTCGAACTCGAAGTCCATGCGGGCGATGAAGTCGTCGCCCGTCTCGGCCTTGGCGCTGATGATGCTCAGCCGGTGCTCGGCCAGCACGTCGGTCACGTCGCGCAGCAGGCCGGGCCGGTCCAGCCCCTGCACTGAGATCGTCGTCGAGAACTTGCCGGCGAAATCGGCGTCCCACTCGACCTCGATCAGCCGGTCGGTCTGGCCCTCAGCGAGCCCGATGGCGTTGACGCAGTCGTCCCGGTGCACCGACACGCCCCGGCCCCGGGTCACGAACCCGATGATCTCGTCGGGCGGCACCGGCGCGCAGCATTGCGACAGCCGGATGAGGATGTCGTCGAGGCCCTCAACGTGCACGCCCACGTCGGAGTCGCTGCGGAGATGCCCGGCACGCCGCCGCGCCGTAGTGGGAAGGCGGTCGCGATCGGCTTCGCCGTCGGCGTCGTCACCCTGCAGGGCCCGGGCGAACCGGCCTGCCACCGACGATGCCGACTGGTGACCCTCCCCTATGGCCAGGAACAGCAGATCGGTGGAGCTGTAGTTGAGCTGCTCGGCGATGGTGTCGAGCAGCTTGTCCTTCAGCAGGCGCTGGGCCGGCAGGCCCTCACGTCGCAGGGCCTGGATGAGGTCGTCGCGCCCGTTCTCGATGGCGTCGGCCCGGCGCTCGCGTGAGTACCACTGCTTGATCTTGTTGGCCGCCCGGCGGCTGGCCACGAATTTGAGCCAGTCCCGGCTCGGTCCCGCACCCTCGGTCCGTGTCGTGAAGACCTCCACCACGTCGCCCGACAGCAGGCGGCTGTCCAGCGCCACCAGCCGGCCGTTCACCTTGGCCCCGACGCAGGCGTGGCCCACGTCGGTGTGGATGCTGTAGGCGAAGTCCACCGGGGTGGCCCCCACCGGCAGCTCGATGACCTTGCCCTTGGGCGTGAACACGTACACCTCGTCGGTGTCGAGCTCCGTCTTGAGGTTGGACATGAACTCCGCTGGATCCGATGTCTCCTGCTGCCAGTCCACGATGCGCGACAGCCAGGCCATCTCCTCCGACGGCGACGCGTCCTTGTACTCCCAGTGGGCGGCCACGCCGTGCTCGGCCCGCTCGTGCATCGCCCGGGTGCGGATCTGCACCTCGAGGGCCTTGCCCGCCGGTCCCACCACCGTCGTGTGCAGCGACTGGTAGAGGTTGAACTTGGGCATGGCTATGTAGTCCTTGAACCGGCCCTGCACCGGCCGCCACGTGGCGTGGATGGAACCGAGGGCCGCGTAACAGTCCCGGACCGAGTCCACCAGCACGCGGATGCCGACCAGGTCGAAGATGTCCTCGAAGGACCGGCCCTTGACCACCATCTTCTCGTAGATCGACCACAGGTGCTTGGGCCGTCCGGTCACCTCGGCCTTGATCCCCAACTCGGCCAGGCGGGACTCCACGTCGCCCAGCACCTGCTCCAGGTAGATGTCGCGCTCGGGGGCCCGCTGCTGCACCATCTGGTCGATCTCGGCGTAGCGGCGGGGCTCCAGCGCGGCGAAGGCGAGATCCTCCAGCTGCTGCCTGAGGTCCTGCATCCCGAGGCGGTGGGCCAGCGGCGCGTACACATCGAGGGTCTCGCGGGCGATGTAGTCCTGCTTGAACGCCGGCAGCACCGCCAGGGTGCGCAGGTTGTGCAGCCGGTCGGCCAGCTTGATGATCAGGACCCTCAGATCGCGGGCAATGGCGACGATCATCTTGCGCACCGACGCGGCCTGCTGCTGCTCGCGGGTGTCGTATTGGACCCGGTCCAGCTTGGTGACCCCGTCCACGATGCGGGTGACCTCGGGCCCGAAGTCGGTCTCGATGGTGGCCAGGGCCACATCGGTGTCCTCCACGGCGTCGTGCAGCAGCGACGCCGCGATGGTCACATCGTCCAGCCCGAGCTTCGCCACGATGGTTGCGACGGCCAGCGGATGGCGGATGTAGGGCTCCCCCGACAGGCGCATCTGGCCCTCATGGGCCGCCGCCGCGGTGTCGAAGGCCCGCACGATCAGATCAGGCGAACGATCTCGATGGCGCTGGCGGTAGCACTCCAGCAGCGGGGCGATCTCGGCCGCCGCAGGCCGCCGGGCTCCGCGCCTCCAGGGCAGGACCCGGGTGACGGTGGCCACCTACACCCGCTCCCCTTGACGGCAGACCATCACCGCTTCTTCTTTTTCTTTCGAGGACGCGGCGGTATCGCGCCCTGCGCCGACCCTGCCGCGGCTCGAGGAGCCGACGCCGACCGCCGGGCCGTGGCCGAGCGCTTGGCGGCAGCCGCTTCGCCCAGCACCGCGTCGTCGGTCGCGACAGTGCGGGTGCCGGCCCCGGCTGCACCGCCGCGCAGACGGACCCGCTCGGCGATCTCGAGGTAGGCCGGCTCCCGTTCCTTCATCCTGGCCACCACCGCGGCTGCTACGAACAACGAAGAGTACGTGCCCACGATGATTCCCACCAGCAGAGCGATCGCGAACTCCTGAAGCGTGACCGCTCCCAGAACGAACGAACCGATCACCAGCATCGACGCCACCGGAATCATCGACGTGATGGATGTGTTGACCGATCGCATCAGCACCTGGTTGAGCGACAGGTTCATCATCTCGGTGTAGGTGTAGCGACCGGTGGCCGAAACCCGGCCCACCACCTCGCGCACCTTGTCGTAAACGACGATGGTGTCGTACAGCGAGTACCCCATGATCGTCAGGAACGCGATGACCGTGGCCGGGGTGATCTCGAACTGGAACACGGAGTAGAACCCGACCGACACCACGATGTCGTGGATCACCGCCAGCAGAGCGCCGACAGCCATCTTCCACTCGAGCCTTATGGCGATGTAGACGGCGATGAGCGCGAAGAAGGCGATCAGAGCGTTGCGGGCCTTGCTGGTGATCTCCGCACCCCAGGAGGGTCCGACCGTGGTCACGCTTACGTCGTTTCCGGTGACGCCGGCTAGGTCGGCCAACGCGGCGCGCACGCCGTCCACCGCCTCGGGGGCCTCGATATCGGCCCGCACCCTGATGGTGTCGCCGCCGACCGTCTGGATCTTGGCGTCGGCCGCGCCCGTGCCCCTCAGCGCGTCCCGGGCCTCGGCTACCGACACCCCCGGCGCGGGGACCTCCCAGGAGGTGCCCCCCTCGAACTCGATGCCCAGATCGACGCCGCGCAGCCCGAAGCTGGCCACACTCACCACCACGGCCACGAGGGAGCCGATAAGGGCACGCCGCCACAGCCGCGGGAAGTCGATCTGCTGCTCCCCGCGGTACAACGACGCCAGCACGCCCAACGGCCCGCCCCTCATGCGGTGGCCCCACACACTGTGACGGTCGCGGTCATGCGGTGGCCCCCGGCTGCTGTGCCCCCGCCATCTTCGCCGGTATGCCGAACCGGCCCGGATGGGAGTACAGGCCCGAACCGCGCGACATGAGGCCGATCAGCGGACCCATGAAGAAGTACGTGGCCACCAGATCGAGGATCGTCGCCAGCCCCAGGTACAGGGCGAAGCCCCGGACCTGGCCCACGGTCAGGAAGTACAGCACCGCGGCTGCGATAAGCGACGCGAAGTCCGCCTTGACGATGGTGGAGAAGGCCACCGGGAAGGCCCGGTCCACGGCGGAGCGCAGCGTCCGGCCCGAGCGGACGTCCTCCTTGAGATGCTCGAAGTACACGATGTTGGAGTCGACCGACACGCCGATGGCGACGATGAGGCCGGTTACGCCGGCCAGGGTGAGCGCCAGCCCCTGGGTCTCGCCCAGCCAGGCGATGATCGCCCACAGCATGGCGCCGGACAGGCCGAGGCTGGCTATGGCCACCAGGCCGAGCAGGCGGTAGTAGGTCAGCAGGTACACCGACACCAGCCCGAGCCCGATGAGCCCCGCGAGGGCGCCGGCGGACAGCGCGTCGGTTCCCAGCGACGCCGACACGATCTGGCTCTGCTGAGCCTCCAACTCCACCGGCAGGGCGCCGTAGTCGAGCACGAGAGCCACATCGCGGGCCTCCTGCTCGCTGAACCCCCCGGAGATGGTGATGCCCGAACGCTCGAACGGCTCGAAGAGGGCGTTGTCGGCCTGGACGGTGGGCGCGCTCACCACCTCATTGTCCAGTTCTATGGCCACCTGACCGGTAGGGCACGAAGGGGCCCGGCTGTGGCACCGGCGACTCACCTCGTTGAACAGGTCGATGCCCTCGGCCCCCGGCTTGAACGTGGGCGCCACATGCCAGCCGATGAAGGAATGGAACTGCGCGACAGCCCCCTCGAGCCCGTCACCCGCGACCGCGGTGGGGCCGAGCTGGTAGCGGAACGCGATGTTGCGGTCGTCGTCGTACTGGGGCAGAACGACATCCGCTCCGGCGGCGACGTCGCCCTCGCTGAGCGCGAACAAGTCCAGCAGCGTCTCGTCGGTGTCCGCGCCCTCCAGCGAGCTCTCCGCCACCATGCTGAGCACCGGACGGAAGCGCAGCTCCGCGGTCTGGCCCACCAAGTCCAGGGCCCGCTGCTGCTCGTCGACGCCGGGCAGCTGGACGAGGATGTTGTCGCCCTGGGTGGAGATCTCGGGCTCGGCCACGCCCAGGCCGTCCACCCGGTTGCGGATGATCTCCACGGCCACGTCCAACTCCTCGGGCTCGGCGACGCGGGTCGGCTCCAGCACGACGCTGGCACCGCCCTGAAGATCTAGGCCGAGCAGGGGCTCGTTGCCGGCGGCCAGCGTGTAGACCACGCCCGCGACGGCGACCGCGACGATGCCGATCACATAGACGAGCTTGCGGCGCAAGGACCCTCCCGCCGTCCGACCCGATGGCCCCTCAGGAGTGGGGTGGGCCTAGCCGTCGTGCTCCTCGTCGGCGTCCTCGTCGTCGGCCTCTTCGGGGTCGGCGTCCGACGGGCCGGGGGTACGGCCGTGGATGGCATCCCGGGAGAGCTTCAATTCGACGTTGGGGGCTACCTCCAGCCACACGACGGCGTCCTCCACTTCGGCCACGACACCGTGGATGCCGGCGTTGGTAACCACTTCGTCACCCGCCTCAAGGGAGCGGACCAGCTCCCGGCGAGCCTTCTCGCGCTTCTGCTGGGGGCGCAGCAGCAGGTAGTAGAGCGCGCCGAACATGAGGATGATGATGAGGAACTGTTCCATGCCGCGAGCCTACGCCCAGATGGACCCCACGCCAGCGCGCAGGTCGTCGAGGGTGCCGGTGCGCACCGCGGTACGCACCTGATCCATCAGCCGCAGCAACCAGGCCAGATTGTGCAGGGTGATGAGCCGGGCCGCGGTCGGCTCATGGGTGGCCAGCAGATGGCGGAGGTAGCCGCGCGACCACCGGCCGGCCGGGCTCCCGGGGAACGACGGATCGAGCGGTTCATCGCTGCCGGCATGGCGGGCCGCAACCAGGTTGTAGCGGCCCGCGTCGGACAGGACCGTGCCGTGACGACCGAGACGGGCCGGCAGGACGCAGTCGAACATGTCCACACCCCGCGCCACCGACTCCACAAGGCCCACGGGGTCGCCCAGGCCCATGAAGTAGCGGGGCCGGTCGGCAGGCAGAGGAGCCATGCACGCATCCAGAGCATCGAGCATCGCCGGTTGATCCTCGCCCACCGACAGCCCGCCCACCGCGTAGCCGTCGAACCCGACCTCCAAGGTGCGTTGGGCTGACTCCAGCCGCAGGGCCGCGTCCGCTCCGCCCTGCACGATGCCGAACTGGCACTGGCGTTGGGGCGCGTCCGGGTGGGCCAGGAAGGCGTCGCGGCCCCGCCGGGCCCAGAGGGCGGTGCGGCGGACTGCTTCGGAGAGAACGGGCCGCTCAGCCACCGCGGAGGGGCACACGTCGAGCACCATGGTGATGTCGGCGCCGATCAGAGCCTGAAGACGCACGGCGTCCTCTGGGGTGAGCCGGCACATCGAGCCGTCGTACACCGACTTGAAGCGGGCCCCGTCGTCGTCCACTTCCGGGTCGAGCGAATGGATCTGGTAGCCGCCTGAATCGGTGAGCACATGGCCCGACCAGGCCGCGAAACCGTGGATCCCGCCGAGCTGAGCCACGGTCTCCGCGCCGGGACGCAGCATCAGGTGGTAGGTGTTGGCCAGCACCACCTCCACGCCCAGTTCCTCCAGGTCGCCCGAGTGAAGGTGCGGAACCGCCCCCCGGGTGCCGACCGGCATGAAGCAGGGAGTCGAGAACGTTCCCCGCGGCGTGGTCACCGTTCCGGCGCGAGCGGCGCCGTCGGTCGCTTCGACCGTGAAGACGGCCGCAGTCACATCGGCTCCGGGCACGGCTCGGACCGGGACACGAGCATGGCGTCGCCGAAGGACAGGAACCGGTAACCGTGCTCGAGTGCGGCGTCGTACAGCGTTCGCCAGCGAGGCCCGATGAAGGCGTCGAGCAGGCACAGGAGGGTTGAGCGGGGCAGGTGGAAGTTCGTCATCAGAGCATCCACGACACGCCATTCATACGACCTGCGGATGAACAGGCTGGTGCGCCCGGACGCCTCGCCGGTGGCTGCCCAGGCCTCCAGGCACCGCACGACGGTCGTGCCCACGGCCACCACCCGCTCGGCCCGGTCCAACGCCTGCCGGACGCCGGCGGGCACGTGGTACTGCTCGGTGTGCATGTCGTGGTCGTCGAGACGTTCGGCGGTGATGGGCCGGAACGTGTCGAGTCCGACCGCCAACTCGACCGCCACCACCTCGGCGCCGGTGTTGCGCACCCGGCCCAGGAGCTCCTCGGTGAAATGCAGGCCTGCGGTGGGGGCCGCGGCCGAGACAGGACGCCGGCCGTACACGGTCTGGTAGCGCTCGGGGTCGTCGATCCCGGCCGTGATGTAGGGCGGCAGGGGCACGGCACCCACCTCGTCCAGCACTTGCAGCAGCGGCCGCCCTCCGGTGTGGACCCGGACCACTCGCCGTCCCTCGCCGAGATCGTCCCGGATCTCCACGGTCGCGCCGGTGGCGCCGGTGTCCGGTGCAACCACCTCTCCGGGCCGCAGGCGGCGAGACGGCCTTACCAGCGCCTCCCAGTCACCGTCGGCGCGCTCGTGAAGCAGCAGCACCTCGACCGCGCCACCGGTGACCCGCCGCATCCGCAGGCGGGCGGGCAGCACTCGGGTGTCGTTGACGACGATCACATCACCGGGTCCCAGCAGGTCCGGCAGGTCGCTGACCCGGAGGTGGGAAATCCCGCCGGCGCCGTCGACCAGCAGGCGGGCCTGGTCGCGTAGCGGTGACGGCGACTGGGCTATGGCGCCGGGCGGCAGGTCGTAGTCGAGATCGGCCGGAATGGTCGGCGGCGCCGTCACGACCCTGGAGGGTACGGCCGGCCCCCGGGTTCAGGCGAACAGGCCCGGGTGGGTGTCCGGGTCCGACTGCGGTGCCTCCAAGCCGAGGTGCACCCATGCTGCTGGGGTGGCCACCCTGCCCCGGGGCGTGCGCATCAGCAGTCCCTGCTGGATCAGGTAGGGCTCGTAGACGTCCTCGACCGTCTCGGTCGGCTCGCTGACCGCTATGGCCAGGGTGGACAACCCGACGGGACCGCCGCCGAAGTTGCCGCACAGAGCTTCCAGCGCCGCCCGCGAGGCCCGGTCGAGTCCCATCTCGTCCACCCCGAAGAAGGCCAGGCCGTCGGCCGCGACCGTCGAGTCGATGCGGCCGTCACGGTGCACCTCGGCGAAGTCGCGCACCTGTCGCAGCAGGCGGTTGGCGATGCGGGGCGTGCCCCTGGCCCTCCGAGCGATCTCGGCCGCGCCGCCGGCGTCGATTTCCACGTCGAGGATCCCGGCGGTGCGCTCGGTGATCGCAACAAGGTCCTCGACGGTGTAGAAGTCGAGCCGGGCCACCAGCCCGAAACGGTCGCGCAGCGGTCCGGTGATGAGGCCCGTGCGGGTGGTGGCGCCGACCAGGGTGAACGGGGCAAGGTCCAGCGGGATGGACCGGGCCGCGGGGCCCTTGCCGAGCACGATGTCGATGCGGAAGTCCTCCATGGCCGGATACAGGACCTCTTCGACGGGCCGGGGCAGGCGGTGGATCTCGTCGATGAACAGGACGTCACCGGGCTCGAGCTTGGTGAGCATGGCTGCTAAGTCACCGGCCCGCTCCAGAGCGGGCCCCGAGGTGGTCTGCAGATGGGCGCCGAGTTCGTTGGCCACGATGTGAGCCAGGGTCGTCTTGCCCAGTCCCGGTGGCCCGGCGAAGAGCAGGTGGTCGACGGGTTCGCGGCGCTTGCGAGCCGCGCCCAGCAGCACATCGAGATGGCCCTTCAACTCACCCTGGCCAACGAATTCGTCGAGGCTGCGGGGACGCAGAGCGGCTTCGCCGAGCCGGTCGGCCGGCTGCGGATCCGGCGAGAGCAGCTCAGCCGGGTCGGCCGCGGGCGGCGGGGCGGCGCCGTTGCCCTCGCCCGAGGGCCGGGCCAGTATCTCGGAGCGGGTCATGCTCGGCTCCCCTCCCCTCAAGCGGCCACACCGGCCAGGCGCTGCAGCGCCTCGCGCAGCAGCCGGCCGGCGTCGTCGCCCGCGGGCAGCTCGGCCAGCACGCCCTTGATCTCCTCTGTGCCGTAGCCCAGCCCGTCGAGCGCGGCACGCACATCGGTGCGGGCGTCGTCGTGGGCAGTGGGCGCGGCCGTCACGTCATCAGCACCGGGCGGTGCGTCCGCCTCAGGCAGATGCAGGCGGGACTTGAGCTCGACCAGCAATCGCACCGCGGTCTTGGTGCCCACACCCGGCACCAGGCACATCATGTCGACATCGTCCTCAGCCACGGCCCGGCGCAGGGCATCGGGATGGTGGACGGCCAGGATCGACAGCGCCAGGGTCGGCCCCACACCTCGGGCGCCGACCAGCGCCTCGAATGTCCGCCGCTCGTCCAGCGTGGCGAAGCCGTAGAGCGTCTGGGCGTCCTCGCGCACGATGTGGCTGACATGGAGGAACACCTCCGAGCCCATCTGAGCCGCGGCCGCGGCCGTCCGGGGCGTGGCCTGCACCCGGTAGCCGATGCCGGACACCTCCACCAGGAGCTCGGCGTCCGGTGATCGCGACAGCAGTTGACCCCGCAGCGACCCGATCATCGGGCACTACCTGCGGCCACGGCCCGGCGGCTTGCCGCCGCGGGCGGACCGGTACGGGCCAGGTGACAAAGAGCGACGGCCACCGCGTCGGCGGCGTCGGCAGGGCGCAGCAGTTCGGTGAGCCCGAGCAGCACCCGCACCATCTCGGCGATCTCCTGCTTGTCGGCGCCACCCCAGCCCGCCACTGCCTCCTTCACCTCGTTCGGCGAGTACTCCACCACCTCGCAGCCGGCTGCGGCCGACTCGGCCAGCACCACCCCGACGGCTTGCCCGACGGACATGGCCGTGGCCACGTTGCGCTGGAACAGCACCCGCTCCACCGCGACCACATCCGGCTTCAGTTCCGCGATCAACGACCGGATGTCGGCCTGCAGCTCGGCCAGCCGCGACGCCCGGTCGATCTCGGCGGGCGTGACCAGGACGCCGGCCGCCTCAGCGGTGGGTCGGCGCCCGTGCCGGACCGCTCCGTAACCGCAGCGCGAGAGACCGGGATCGATGCCCAATACGAACACATGCGCGACTCTATTGGAGACTTGCCGCCGCGCCGCGGATGGCCCCAGAGGCCGAACTTGCGAGGCCGTGGCCCGAGCGGCCCGTGAGCGCAGCGAACAAGAGCGGGGATCCGCGCTAGCCGGCGACCTGCTCCATGATGTCGTCGCCGATGTCGAAGTTGCTGTGCACGTCCTGCACGTCGTCGAGATCGTCGATCAGGTCCATCAGCTTCAGCACCGACCGGGCGACGTCCGGCTCGGTCACGGCCACTGCGCTGGTGGGCAGCATGGTGAGGTCGGCACTCTCGAAGGTGATCTCGGCTGCCGCCAGCGCATCGCGCACTGCGTTGAGGTCGCCGGGCTCGGTGGTGACCCGCCACATGTCGCCTTCGCCCTCCAGATCCTCGGCGCCGGCATCGAGCACGACCAGCATCAGATCGTCCTCGCTGGCTGCCGAGGACGGGACGAGCACGACCCCCTTTCGCTCGAATTGCCAGGCCACCGAGCCCGGCTCGGCCAGCGACCCGCCGTTGCGGGCGAGAGTGCTGCGCACCTCGCTGCCGGTGCGGTTGCGGTTGTCGGTGAGGCACTCGATGTAGAGGGCCACCCCGCCGGGCGCGTACCCCTCGTAGGTGACCGACTCGTAGCTGACCCCCTCGAGCTCGCCGGTGCCCCGCTTAACGGCTCGCTCGATCGTGTCGAGCGGCACCGAGTTGTCGCGGGCCTTCTGGTACATGGTCCGCAACGTGGGGTTGGCGTCGACGTCCCCGCCGCCCTGGCGGGCCGCCACCTCGACCTGCTTGATCAGCTTCGCGAACAGCTTGCCCCGCTTGGCGTCAGCCGCTCCCTTGCGGTGCTTGATCGTCGCCCACTTGCTATGGCCACTCACGGCCCCGGAGGCTACTGGGCCTTGACACCCGCTCTTGTTCGCTGCGCTCACGGGCCGCTCGGGCCACGGCCTCGCAAGCTCGGCCTCTGGGCTACAGATCGTCCAGGAAGCGGGCGTGCAGTCGGCCGTCGCCCGACAACTCGGGATGGAAGGCCGCGACCGTGGCCCGGCCGGACCGGCACAGCACCGGTCGACCCTCGTGGCGGGCCAGCACCTCCACTCCAGGGCCGACCCGCTCGACGGCCGGAGCCCGGATGAACACCGCGTGGAAGGGCGTCTCGAAGCCATAGACGGCGATATCAGCCTCGAAGCTCTCGATCTGCGTGCCGTAGGCGTTGCGGCGCACGGTGATGTCCACCAGCCCCAGGGAGTGCTGATCGGCTCGCCCGTCGACCACCTCCGCGGCCAGCAGGATCATCCCTGCGCAGGTTCCCAGCACGCCCATCCCGCCATCGAGGCGCTCGGCGAGCGGCTCAAGCAGCCCGGAGCGCTCCAGCAGCATCGACATCGTGGTCGACTCGCCGCCGGGCATGACCAGCGCGTCGACCGCAGCCAGCTGCTCCGCCGTGCGGATCTCGTCGACACGGACGTCGAGACGATGAAGGATGGCGGCGTGGGCGGCGAACCCCCCTTGCAGGGCGAGCACGCCGACGCGGGGCTTCACCAACCCCGTTCGGCCATCTTGGTGGTGAGGCCGGCGGTCTCGAGGCCGGCCATGGCCTCGCCGAGCCCTGAGCTGATCTTGGCCAGGATCCCCGGGTCGCGGTAGTGCGTGACCGCCTCCACGATGGCCGAGGCCATCTTGGGCGGGTTGGAGCTCTTGAAGATCCCCGACCCGACGAAGGCCGCCTCGGCGCCGAGTTGCATCACCAGCGAGGCGTCGGCCGGCGTCGCGATGCCGCCCGCACAGAACAGCGGCACCGGGAGAACCCCGGTATCGGAGATCTCCTGCACCAGCGGCAACGGCGCCCGCAACTGCTTGGCCCACTCGAACAGTTCGGCCTCGTCGCCGGCAGCCGCGATCCTGCGGATGTCGCCGGTGATCGAGCGGAGGTGGCGGACCGCCTCGACGATGTTGCCGGTGCCGGCCTCCCCCTTGGACCGGATCATGCAGGCGCCCTCCCCGATCCGGCGGAGCGCCTCCCCCAGGTTCGTGGCTCCACACACGAACGGCACCGTGAAGGCCCACTTGTCAATGTGATGGACCTCATCGGCGGGGGTGAGAACCTCCGACTCGTCCACATAGTCCACGGCGAGGGCCTGCAAGATCTGGGCCTCCGCGAAGTGGCCGATCCGGGTCTTGGCCATGACCGGGATGCTCACCGCGGCCATGATGCTCTGGATCATCTCGGGATCGGACATACGCGAGACGCCTCCGTGGGCCCGGATGTCGGAGGGCACCCGCTCGAGCGCCATGACCGAGACGGCGCCCGCGTCCTCGGCTATCCGAGCGTGCTCCGGCGTGACGACGTCCATGATCACGCCGCCCTTGAGCATTTCGGCCAGACCGCGCTTGACGAGCGTCGTGCCGGTGGCGGTGCCGCCGGCGGCGGCTGCGTCGGAACTGGGATTGCCGGACATATCCGCCATCCTAACTTCCCCGCTCTTGTTCGCTCCGCTCACGGGCCGCTCGTGCGTCAGCCAGCAGCTGGTTGCTCTCAGACGCCGTCAACACCGTCACTTCAGCCAGCGGCCAGGGCCTGCTGGTGTTGGCCAGCAGCAGCCAGGTGGATCCCGTCGACAAGGTGAGCGGATTCCCGGCAGTGTCGGTGAAGCGATAGCCGACACGGTCCTCGGTGCGCTCCCAGACGGCTTCGTGAACCGACCCGGCCGTGAGCACGAGCGCTTGGCCGGCGCCGTAGGAGAGGGCCTGCGGCGACCGGCGGTCGGCTGCCGATCGGCCGTAGGGCATCCACAACACGACCACATTGGCCGGCGCGATCTCCGCCAGGCCGAAGTCGGTCTCGGTTGTGTGCAGGGTGCCGTCCTGGATGCGCACCCAGCCGCCCAGGATCGGGTCCCAGACGTGGGAGGCCTCGCCACCGTAGAGAATCGTGTAGGCCACGCTGACACCGGCTGCGTCGTCCAGGGGTGGCGAGTTCGACGAGCCGTACTCGAACAGCGCCGCCGGTGGGGTGTCGGGGATACCGCCGGGCAGCGAGCCCGGATCTCCCCCGCCCAGGTTCTCGTAGTGGAAGTACAGGTTGTGGGGTGCAGGCCGCGAGCGGTCGCGCCTGTACGGCGCGCCCATCCTCCCGGCCCCGATGTCGATCAGGGTTCCGGATCTGGCCGCTTCGCTCATCTCCCGCCGCACGGTGCTGTTGGCGCCGGATGTGGCCAGGTAGGGGGTGGCCAAGTCCTCAAGGATGTCGAAGTCGCTGGACCGGGCCGATCGAACCGGCCCGACTCGGCTGGGGATCTCGGAATGGAGAACGGCGAGGAACCTGGTGAAGCCCGCCTCGACCAGTACCTCGTAGACGATGTCGGCCGCCCCCAGGCCAGCCTGGGGACGATCCTTGGGATCGCCGTTGCCCACCTTCACGGCCAGGGGTCGTCGCTGGGCCAGGCTCAGGTCGGTGGTTATCGAGCCCGTGAGAGGCGCGATAGGGCCGGTCACGAAGGGTTCGAGCACCCCGTCCCCAGTTGCGCCATGCCCGGAGGCGGCCGCCCCAGAGGCCGCACGCCCGGAGGATCCCCCGTCAGCGGACCCTCCCTCGGATACCCCGTCATCGGCGGCCGCCTGCTCGGACCCGGCACCCTCGGAAGCCTCACCCTCGCCAGCTCCGGGAGCCGCTTCCTCCGCCGCGTCGGGCGTGTCGTCGTTCGTTCCGCTGCCGGCGGCCCCGTCGCGGACAGCAGATCCCCCTTCGCCTTCCGCGACACCGGCCGTGCCGTCGTCGCTCTCCTGGTCATCGGCTTCGACAGTCGTGGAGGTGGACTCGCTGGGAGTCTGGCCTGATGCAGGATCGAGCGATGCGACGGTCGGCTCCACGCCCTGCGGGCTGCCGGAGCACGCCGCGGCCAGCGTCGCCGCGGCTGCCAGTACTGCGACCAATCGCGCCAGCGTTCGGGCTCGGACGGTGCCCACCGGGCTCGCGCCGGGCCGCGCTGCCATCAAATCTCTCTCAGAACGTCGATCCGTCGGAGTGTGGACGATCGTGCTCCAGCCTCGGACGCGTCCCGTTGCGGTGCGACCATCCACAGGTGGGCGCCAGCACGGGATGTGTTCAAGCTGGGCGCATCGGCTGCCTTCTTGAGGGCCGACGCCAGGGCCGGAGGAAAGCTCGTGAGGCGCGCCGCCTCGACATCGATGTCGGAGACGGCATCGAAGCCGCCGACCCGGCCGGCGAGCCCGGCGGTGATCGGCCCTGCGCCGGGAAGCCTGGAGACGCTGGCCAGCACGGTGGGGAAGGCGACGCCCCGCCGGATCGCGCAGAGTTGACGCGCCACCACGGCCTCGAGCTCCAGCCGGTCGAGGCTGGACAGTGCGCCGCGGGTGATGACCAGATGGGCCGCAGGCCGCCTGAGCCCGACGGAGGCTGCGTTGATTGCCGGGCTCTCAACGACGTGGACCGAAGGCTCGTGAAATCCGTGGGTGGTGCAGGAGCCTTCGAGGAGATTCTCCAGCCGTGGATGATCACCCTTGGTGAGCGGGCCGGCGGCCCGCATGGTCCGGAGAGCGGCGCGGGGCGCCCTCCAGTGCAGCAGCACTGCGATCAGCAGGCCCGCGGCCGCGGCCGGCGCAGCCGCAACCAGTGGCGACATGCCCGCCACCACGAGGGCAGCCCAAACGATGACGGAAACGGCGAGCGCAGGAGGCGCGACGAGGGCTGCGGGAGAGTACTTCAAGGGCGTTCTACGGTGGATCGGGGAGGTTCAGGATTGCCGCCATGCCGAACCTACCGGGTGTTGGAGCGGCTGGTGGACACCGCGATCCGCTCGTAGCGCTCCAGGTACTGGTCGGCCAGGCCCGACATCGAGAAGGCCTTGGCCCGCTCGTGTCCCGCGGCCACCAGCCTGGACGATTCTGGGGGGTTCGACAGCACTCGACCGAGAGCCGCGGCCAGCTTGGCGGGATCGCCCGGCGGGACCAGCAGAGCATCGTGGCCGGGCCGAGCGACGTTGCGGTAGCCGGGCAGATCGCTGGCCACGACGGCAGTGCCGGCAGCCATCGCTTCCAGCAAGACGATTCCGAAGGACTCGCCCCGCAATGACGGGGCGCAGAACACGTCGGCGCCCTTGAGCCGGGCGATCTTCTCGCTGTCGGTGACAGTCCCGAGCCACTCGATGCGGGGATCGGACGCCGAACGGGCCTGCAGTGCGGCTGTCTCCGAGCCGGAGCCCGCGATCCAGAGCCTCACATCTCCAGGGAGAATGCGCAGCGCCTCGAGCAGTACGCCGAGACCCTTGCGGGGCTCGTGCCGTCCGATGAACAGGATCGTCGGACCGGAGGCCTGTACCGGCTCGGCGATCCGGTAAGGGGCCAACTCCACTCCGTTGTAGAGCAGATCGTAGGTTCCGCCCAGGGCGTCGGCCGCCATGTCGCGTGCGTCGCGCGAGACCGCCGCCCGGTGGTCGAGACGGGCGGCCAGAAAGCGGGTTGCTCGAGGGAGGAAGTCGTAGGCCAGCGAGCCTCCCGCGGCGTGGAAGGTGCCGATGAGGGGAGCGGGCCTCACCAGCAACGCGGTCATGGTCGGACCGGGCGCCAGCGGCTCGTGGAGGTGGATCACGTCGAAGGACTCGTCCCGCATGGCTCGGATCGCCCGCAGCTGGCACGAGGGGTCGGGGGCCACCGGAGCGATGGAGCCGTTGGCGATCGTCGGCAGGCTGTTGCCGAGCGGCGTGACGTTGGTGTCCGGCGGCGGGCCGTCGCACGGTCCGAGCACCCGCGTCGGATGCCCGCTGCGGCTCAGCGCTCGGGCCAGCCCGAGCACCTGCATCTGGACACCGCCGGGCACGGTGAGGCTGTACGGGCAGATGATTCCGATCCGCACGCAACAAAGGCTAGATGTCCCGTAGGGACTCTGGTACGGGCAGTCCGAGCGCCTCGTAGTCGCTGGGCCAGTTGGGTGACATCAGATGCCACTGCTCGGGCGCGACCCTGATGAGACCCTCCAGCGCGGCGGCATAGTCCTGGACGACTCGGAACGTGTCGCTGCGGATGCCTCCTGATCGTCGAGTGTCGACCGGAGGCCCGGCGAGGGCGTGACGGGTCCTGCCCCGCCAGTACACCGCGGCGGGGATCAGGGGCGCGCCGGTCCGCAGAGCCAGCACGGCGGGACCGGCCGGCAGCCTGGTCCGCTCGCCGAAGAACTCCACCGCCACGCCGGTGCCGGTGACATCTCGATCGGCGAGCAAGCACACGACGTCCCCCCGCTTGATGGCCGCAACCAGACGCCCGCCCGCGTCCGGTCCCACCGGAATGATGTCCATGCCCAACCGCTGCCGGAATGAGGTGAACCACTCGAACACCTCGGGAGGCTCGAGCGGCTCCACCACCGCCGTCACCTTCATGCGCGGGACCAGCGCGAGCCACCAGGCGGCCCATTCCCATGTGCCGAGATGCGGCATCACCAGGATCGGACCGACGCCGGAGCGGACCGAGCGCTCGATGGTGTCGACACCCTCGTAGCCGAAGCCGGCGTCGATGGTCGATGCGTCCAGCCCCGGGAGCTGGAAGCTCTCAAGGTAGTAGCGGGCGTACCAGTCGAACGTGGCCGTCACCCGCACGGACGCCTCGCGGCGTCCCATTGGTCGGCCCAGCGCCCTCTCGAGATTGCGCCGCACCAGCAGGCGCCGGTCGCGGCTCGCGATCGCGACCCCCACCCCGCCGGCCAGCGCGGCAGCCCGGGCAACCGGCGAGGGCGCGTGGCGAGCGAAGAACTCGGCGACCCGATACGCCGAGGCCGACGGCATCTCGGCCTCTCAGGCTCAGCCGGCGTCGGTCGGCGGGCGGTTGCGCATCCGCGCCCGCCGAGCGGTCTCGGCGACGCGGCCTTGAGCCCGCGTTGTGCGGGTGCGGCGGAAACGGCGACGGGAGCGGGGACGGACCGGCCGGCCCTCCGACGCCTGCCTCCAGATCTTCACGAACCGCTGCACCGCGGTGACCGCGGTGAGCACGGCCATCACCCACAGCGTCCATATGAGCAGTTCGCTGAAGAGCAGACCGAATGCGAGCACGACGAAACGCTCGGCCCGCTCCATG
Organism: Acidimicrobiaceae bacterium; assembly: GCA_009843915.1. Taxonomy (GTDB): domain Bacteria; phylum Actinomycetota; class Acidimicrobiia; order Acidimicrobiales; family Aldehydirespiratoraceae; genus Aldehydirespirator. Next base: position 36,898 of record VYCM01000062.1, read on the forward strand.
ATGCCGCCCTTGGCCTCGTAGCCCAGGGACTCGGCCTTGGCCCGCTGGTAAGACACCAGCATGGCCAGGCTCATCACCGCCACCGGCAGCATCATGATGTGCCCGGGCTGGGTGTCGGCGAGGTACCAGGCAATGCCACCGAACAGCAGGGCGTCGGTGAGACGGTCCGACACCGAGTCGAAGAAGGCGCCTCGCAGCGAGGAGGTGCCTGAGGCCTTGGCCACCGCGCCGTCGAGGGCGTCGGGTATCCCGGCGAGTATCAGCAGCAGGAAGCCCACCCGCAGGTAGCCGGTGGCTATGGCGACGGCTGCGCCGGAGGCCATGACGATGCCGGTGATGGTGACCATGTCGGCGGTCACTCCGGTGCGGCGAAGCGAGACGCCGATCGGTGTGAGGCCCCGGTCCACTGCCTCGCGCCAGTTTCCGTCGAACATTCACCAGCCTCCGGTTCGGCTGAGGTTGAACGCTACCAGCTTGCCGCAGTGTGCCCCCGGCGGGCGCTGCAAGTGTCCGCTTGCTCGCACGGGCTTCGCCCTACTCGCTCGCAAGCGAACACCTGCATCCCCCGCCTGGGGGTCGCGGTGCCGCCGGCTGGGCACTCATGCGTCGAGGCCGGTCCAGTCTTCGGGGTTGTCCTCTACGAAGCAACCCATGATCTCGCCGTCCACGCCGTCCACCAGGACTAGGCCGCGGCGGTCGGGGGGCGCCTGGTTGGAGTACAGGAGTATGCGCCACGTCGGGCGGCTCCTCAGACCCCGCCACGCCAGCTGCGCCGAGGCGTGCCCCACGGGGAAGCCCACCTCCCTGATGGCGGCGACCAGGGCGTCGTTCTCGTCGACGGCGAGATCCCAGCCGGCTTGCATGCAGTACAGGCCGAACAGGATTAGGGCGGCGCCGCCCACCCCGAAGCCGCCGTTGACGAGCACGGCATCGCTACCGGCGACCAGCAGGATCACGATGGCGGCCGCCCCTATCAGCAGGTAGAGCGCACCCGCGATGCGGCGCCTGCTGTTGTTGGGGAACAGGTAGGGCCCCACGTATCCGGCCGCATCGAGATCGGCAGGGAGCCGGTCGCGCACCTCGGCGTCGGGCCCCGGGTCAAGAGAGGCTGCCACGTCGTCCCTCCCGGCCGGGTCGCCTTCGGCGGTGGAGTCGTTCACGACCGGCAGAATAGGGCGACTAGCGCGAATCTGAGCGTCAGGCCGGGGGCCAGGCCAGGCCGCCGTCGACCTTGAGGATGGCGCCGGTGGTGTAGCTGGAGGCCGGTGAGGCCAGGTACAGCGCGGCGCCCACGATCTCGTCGGGCTGTCCTCCCCGCCCCAGCGGAATGCGTTCGCGGGCCGTCTCGGCGAACGCCTCCAGGTCCCAGGCCTTGGCGATGTCGGTCAGGAACGGCCCGGGCATGATGCAGTTGACCCTGATCTTCGGTCCCAGCATGTGGGCCAGGGCGACGGTCAGGTTGTTGAGCCCCGCCTTGGCCATCCCGTAGGGCACCTCGATGGCGGAGGGCTGCACGGCCGCGATGCTGGAGACGTTGATGATGCTGCCCTCAGCGTCACGGGCCTGCATCTGAGCAGCCACGAGTGCGCACAGCCGGAAGGGGCCTTTCATGTTGAGCCCGATCACGCTGTCGAAGAGCCCTTCGGACACGTCGGCCAGCGACGGGTACAGCGGCGAGCTTCCCGCGTTGTTGACCAGCACATCGATCGGTCCGAGCCGATCCGCCACCTCCTCCACGAATATCTCGCACTGCTCCCAGCGGCCGACATGCAGTCCCAGGCCGACCACGTCCGATCCGCAGGCCGCCGAGATCTCGGCCGCGGCCGCCTCGCATGCCTCTCGCTTGCGGCTCGCTATGGCCACGCGGGCCCCGCGACACGCGAAGGCTTCGGCCATCTGCCGTCCCAGTCCGCGGCTGCCCCCGGTGATGGCAACCACCTTGCCGGACAGTTCGAACAACGGATCGGTGCCTGTGGTCATAGAACCAGTCTGCCGGGAGTGCTCGGCTCCAATACGCTGAGCCACCTTCCGCGAGGACAGGAGACAGAGTGACCGAGACTCCTATGAGCCGTCCCGGCGAGGTGGCCGGATGGCCGAAGCTGGTAGTGACCTATCGAACCGACCCGACCGGAGTAGAGCAGCTCGTGCCGCCCGGACTTGTTCCGGGCGAGCCGGTGGTGACCGTGGGCGTCTATTGCGTACCCATCCTCGGGGAGCCGGAGTTCGGCATCAGCATCAAGGTTCCGGCCTCCTGGCGAGGCACCCCCGGTCTATACAACCTCGGCATGGGCATCGACCAGGAGGCGGCCGTGTCCATCAGCCATGAGACCAACGGCCAGCCCAAGTTCCTGTGCGAGATCGACTTCTACCGCCTGGGCGACCACGTGGCGGCTCGGGCCACCCACCAGGGCTACACCTTCGTCGAGTTCACCGGCGACGTGACCGGGGCAGTCGACGTAGCGCCCGGCGATGTGAGCGACCACGAGTGGTGGATCAAGTATTCCCGGGCCATAGGCGGAGCCGACGGCTCCTACGACTTCCCGCCCCACGTGGTGGACGTGGCCACCACCTTCGAGCAGAAGCACATCGAGAGCGTCGACGGTGAGCTGAAGCTGCTGGACAGTCCGTGGGATCCGGTCGCTCGCTATCTGCCGATCCGGGAGCAGCTGTCGGCCCAGCTCGTAACCCACCAGGCCAAGGCCCGCAGCATCACCAACGCCGGCCCCCTAGATCCAGCCGCCTTCTGGCCGTATGCCGACACCATCGGCGCCTCCCGCTGGCCCGGCACCCGAGGCGGTCCCAGAGCCGACTGAAGACAAAGACCCGAATTGGCAGCGGCGAGTGCCGTTTCGGGCGTCCTGGGCTGCCAATTCGGTTCGGCTCAGGTGGCGAGGTTGTGGCCCGGAGGCATCTCCGCTCGGCCGATGGCATCGGCCCGGGAGT